>NZ_CP026105.1:3093301-3402631 GCF_002902965.1 Paraburkholderia hospita
CGTGACCGTCTCGACGACATCGTTCGTGCGACCGGTTCGGCAAACCACGGTTCAGCGCAGCTCTTCATCGGTCGCCTGCTTTCAAGAAACCTCGAATTTGCCCGCTACCTTGCACATGCCCCCCGGAACGAAAAAACGCTCCTCTCGTGTCGTACGCGGCGCGCGCCCTAGCCTAGAGGTTGACAAGCGCATCCGCGGCGGACAATCGCCGATGTCCCCACTGTCTCAACTAACCGGGCGGCAATGGTATCTGCATAAGGCGCAGTATGAGGCAAGAACCGTTACGCAAGAGAAAGTGCCGCCCTATTCTGTTCGCTTAATTGCGGCGGAAGCCAAGACCGGGAAGAAGGCATCTTACGAAGGCGGCATCGAGGAAGCCTACTGGATCAGGTTTCGCGACGACGGTATGGTCGAAACCAATTGTACAAACAACCAGACCGCTCATCCTGAAGACGTTCTCTTTTCGCAAGGCTGCGCTGCCGGCTGGACGCCGGCCTGTGACGGAAAGCTGATCACGGTTAAGAACGGTAGTCTGTTTCCACTCACCTTTGTTGCCGAGCAGGCGAAGTTCACAGTGAGTATCAAGCAAAACAAGCTTGTTCTAAGCCGTCAGGAGGGTTCGCATCTCACGATGGTTGAAGGCAACTTTGACGCAGAATAGGCCTTCTGCTACAAATTTCAGCGCCGACTCCGCGACTACTATCGATCGAGACGGCCGCCCCGTCCATGGTTAGACATTCCGCCCTGTGCGCCTCAAGATTTTCACCTGCGTGTGCAAACCGGGCGCGAATGATCGTAATATCTTCCCTCCGCTAATCGTCTGATGGGCTGCCATCGCCACCTGACACCCGCAGTTGTTGCGTAGCTTGATACAGGGTCCGTCCTTACCGGCATTCGTTAGGCTCGACGAACTCATTCCTTGCAGCGTCCAAGACCCTCTGCGTATCATGCACAAAAAACGTGGGCCGGCGTCTCGCCGTCGAGCAGTGCACGTGGAGAGTTGAGCCAGAATGCACGCCGCCGCCCGCCACGATCCTCCGCGTGACTGGGCAACAGCTTCGACAGATCTTGGACTTCGGCGCGCAGCGCGCCGTGAGAATTGAACTGAAGGTCTGGATAGCGGTAAGCGCGCTCGGGCGCTTACCCACGGCTAACATTGCTCCGATCGAGCGTAAATGCTCGGCGTATTGATCCGGCTTGTTGCTGGGCGGAACGCTCGCACTTTCAGCCACGCGTCTGGCGTCCAGCCAGTCCTTCGCGAGAAGTTCGTTGCGGAAGTCGATCGATATCCGATGGCTTTCATCTGCGACACCCGTGCCAGAATGAAGGCGCTCTGATAACTATCGCAATTAAAATCTCACCGGAATGATTCGACATTGGAGTGGAATGCTCACATGTCCGTCTCGTAGGCGAGGCATGCAGAATAGTCGGGAATATCCCGAATCCAGCAGCACTTCATAGCCCGTAGCGCATCGAGAGCATGCGCTTCGGCGGCTACTTGCGGTGAGAGTGATGTTCGCTCGACCGCACGCAGATCGATAGTCAATGCCAGCAGATTTTCAGTGATTCCCAGACCCAGCGCCTTCAGCAAAGCCTCTTTGGCCGTCCAGCAACGATAAAATTCCTCATGTTGCGTGTCCGGCATTGAGACTTCTATCATCTTACGCTCGCCCGGCGTACAAACGAGTGTTGCCAGTTCACGCCATGCGATGGCCTTGTCAACAAGCTCAATATCAACACCAACCACACGTTTGCGCGATATCGCGATCAGAGCATGAGCTCCAGAGTGAGACACGTTGAACAGCAGTCTTCCGCGTATGGAGGACGCAAGCTCTGGCTTTCCGCGGCTGGTCGTACGGATCTTCACCTGAACCGGATCGATTCCCAAAAAAACTCCCAGCAACTCCCGTAATACAGAGCGTGTCAAGGAAAAACGAACCTGATCCGCCGTATTGCGAAAGCGTGTGGCTTTTGCCCGCTCCTCTGCATCGAGAAATGGCATATCGGAAGCGCAGTTCCCTGTGAAGCGCAGGGGTACATGCCAAACACCGATATCGTCCGGCAAACTACCTCGAGCAGCAATTTGGACAGCCCGAGACGACAGTGCGTTCAAAGCAAACATATTTGATTGTGCCTCGTTTTGATGTACAGCATCCCATGTGACGTCGACCGCGGCGAGCATGATTTCGCTTTCGATAAGAATGCGCAATCTGATTAAAGAGTGACGGCGTCAACGAATATAGTGCGCCCAAAATCAAGCCGACGGTACCTTTGTATGTCTTAGTACAGCTTTCGTATCGCGTCTCGTCTTACCGTTGCCGCTGGGTCCTCCACCGGCATGGCCAGCCCGGCCTGCCCATACGCCACCACAATCTGCCCCGCCCAATACCGCACGATCTTCTTGCGGACCTCCCGTTCGCGTCGGCAAAGCGTCGGCAAATCGCTTCGAAAAACTAACACGCACTTCTCCTAAAGTGGACCACACAAAGCGAAATGGGAATGATGCTCAACGGTCGCGGCAAGCCTTAGCAGTACAACGCCGGCGAATGCTTCCAATGGCAAGATCAGAAACGAATGGCGTAGCGCGGTATCGCTTGGCCCAGCTCGCTTACAGCCTCACATAGTGCATTCACAACTTCGACAAGCTCATGCTAAGGCGCAGAATCTGACAGACACTGCTTGATCACACGCCGAAGACCGTGAAAGTGGTAACGAAGTTTTTCTTCTGTGTTGAGCGCGAGGAGAGATCGAATTGAATGACGACCGACGGTGCGAAGTCTGTTGGTCGGTCGATTCTCACCGCGAGTGTCAAAGAAGAAACGACTCTCTAGAATTCGAAGATCATGACCTTGGCCGCTTCACGTTCGGCATGTCCGTCATGCACAACTCACGCGGGCGTTGACCACTAGCCCATGGCGGTTGTCGGTCAGCGTGTGACCCATGAAACGCAGTTCGCTGGCCGTCTTGCCCTTGCGGTAAAGCCGTGCGTCGGGATCGGTCGTCGACTCGTGCGTCTCGTTGCTCCGCTTGCTGCCCTTAAGGTCGCCCTCGCCGCTACCAGCGTCGTTATCCCTGTCGTCACCGTCCTGCGCACAAAGCTCTTGTGTCCCGCCCACGCCTGGATCAGCGTGCCGTTTTTACGCTGAAAGTGCTCGCCCGACAACCAGTTCTTCTTCTGCGCGATGGACAGCACTTCATTGAAGAATTCGACCACCGCATCGTGGTGGATCAGACGCTCGCGGTTCTTCGTGAACACCGTCGGCACCCACACCGAATCGTCCATCGATAGACCGATAAACCATCGAAAAAGCAGGTTGTATTGCGTTTGCTCCATGAGCTGGCGCTCGGACCGGATGCTGTAAATCACCTGCAGCAGCATGGCCCGCAGCAGTTTCTCCGGCGCGATGCTCGGGCGGCCGCCCTTGATGTCAGCCTCATACATTCCGGCAAACAACCGGTCCATCTTCGCCAGCGCCTCATTCGCCATGATGCGAATCGAGCGCAGCGGATGCAAGCCCGGAACGAAATCGTCCAGCTTCCGCACAGAAAACAGACTTTCGGTGAACGTGTCGGCGCCGCGCATGATCTCCTGAGGGACGGGTGAGCTTCTCACATCAACGCTTTTACTATCCGTCGCGATGACTTCCGCGCGAGGTATTTCCGCAACCTGCTAGTCTAGCTAGTGAATCCCACAAACTATTCCTTGGAATGTTTTCCGATGCCAAGGTAATCCGCGATAAACCAAAGTTCAGGCGGAATTCACCTTGACCTCATCCCGTTCGCGACCGCGGCTGTCGCGGTATAGCGCCGTCATCTGGGGGTCTTGTGGCCGAGCAGAGCCTGAGCGAACTCGGCGCCGAACTCGTCGCCGTACAGGCGTGCGGCTAGTGACCGGATCTCGTGGAACGTCGGCGGCGTTTTGCCTTCCGGCACTGCGACCTTCGCCGCGTCACGGTATGTCGCGAACATGGTCGAGAAGCTGCCGAGCTTCGGGCTGTGTCCTGGCTTCGCCGTGCCCTTGTGCCGCACGTGGTGAATCATGTGCTTCGAGACGATGTCGTCGCGGCACTCGCGGATGACGTCCTCGATCGTCAGACCGCCGAGCGCCTTCAGGCCGATCGTCACCGGGATCTTCAGCTTTGTACGCCCTTGGCTCTTTCGCTCCTCGACCCAGAGGAAGCCGTCCTTGACGTCGTTGAACTCCATACCCTTGACGTCCTCGCGGCGCTGGCCTGTGATCAGGGCCAGCATGAACGCGCGCGCAGCCCACACGTTTTCCGGCTGCTTCTTCGCGTGCTCGACGATCGACAGGAATTCGTCCAGCGTAAACCGGTCGCGCGCGACTTCGCTCTTTGGATTGCGCAGCGCGATGACCGGTTTCTTGCCGGGTTTGATCAGTCCCTCGGCGATCGCTTCGTTGAGCATGTCGATCAGGCGGCTGCGCAGCCGCGACGTGTGCGATGCGCTGACGGCTGCCGTGTTCGCCTTCAGCCACTCGCCAATCTCCTTCGGCTCGACCTGCGGCACCGGCTTGCTGGCGAACGGCGCGGCCTTGATGATTTTGAGATGGCCGCGCAGGATCTGCTCGCTCTTTGGGCTGTTCTGGCGCTCCGCATAAACGTCGGCATAGCGATCGCACCAGCTCGCGAACGTCATGTCGGCGCCGAACACCCGCTGCATCAGGCCCGTGTCGCCTTTGCATCGCTCCAGCTCGGCATTGACGACGCGCTTGCGACGCGGCGACCTTGAAGTCATAGCCGAGCCCGAACGTTTCGCCCGTCGACGGGTTGCGGAACCAGTAATAGTCGTTCCCGTTCTTGTAGAGTTGTCCGGCCAGTTGCGCCGGGCAGCTTGACGACGCCTAGCGGCCATTTGCCATCCTTTCGATGCGCTCGGCGACCGGGTCAACGTACTCGGCGTTCGGCTTGCAGAAGTACTCGCGACCGACCTTGCGTGGCACCGGCCGGATGCGACCGTTGCGGATCCAGTTCATCAGCGTGTTGCGATGCGGCTTGTGCTTGCCGAAGATCGTTTCAGCCCAGACGGACAGTGGAATCAGTTGCGCTGCTAGGTGATACCCCAGGTTTTCTCGTTGTTTCGATTACTCGTTGTGCTGCTTCGGTCATGCTAGGATTTGCCAAAATTCGAGGGAGATCGCCGATGCCGCAACTTGAAAGTGTGATGCCGTTTATCGAGGCCGCATTCGATGCAGAAAGCAATGTGCGGCCGGGAAATCCTCGACACTTTCTCGTGACGCGTCGCATGCCGTTGCCGGAGCGTCCCAATCGGTTCGCGCGCGAAATCGTTGTCGTGATTGAGCGATCCGTAGAAAGCGAAATACTTGCCGCGAGCGATGACCGGATGGGACAGGTCATCGGTCCTCATATTCAGCGTGCGATCCCTACAAAGTTGGCTGGCTACAGCCCTGCTGAGCAAAATCACGAACCGTTCCTCGTGATAATCGGCATGGAATCGATCGGCTTGTAAAGCGAGTCCACGCTCCATCGCTCTTCTCTGCGGATGCCGGCAGGCATTTGATGCCCCTGACGTGAAGGATGGTGTATGCTGATTTAATGCGCCGCGCATCAACCGCGTCGGAGGGCAACATGGAACGATGCCTTGCTTGCGAGTTGCTGGTTGGCATGCCTTCGACAGTGCAACCACACACAAACCTTCAGCGACTTGGAACTGGCATTTTCGGAACGCCGAGAAAGCCAGTAAAGCATTACGTCCAATACCGTTGTAAGACCTGTGGTGCTTGGCTGCATCAGAACACGCGCCAAGGATCGCCGGCCGGAATGTGGTCGGCGTGCGAATCAAGCGTGCCCGCCGTGGCGATCCGCGAAGAACTGGTGCCTGGGCTTGACTGGAAAAGCGCGGCAGAAGCCGCATCGCCGCGACGGCCACGTTAATCATTTCGCGAGAGCGCCTGTTCCCGCTCATGCTTGACCTCCCTTCTCTGCGCTTGCAGCGATAGGGTTCGCCACGCTTACCGACAAGTACCTCCGACGCGGCACACATCGTTCGACGCGCCAGCTCGAAGATGCAATCCAGCACTACCTTGACGTCTACAACGCCAATACCCAGCCGTTCATCTGGAGCAAGTCGGCCGACGAGATCCTGGCCAGTCTCGAACGGTTTTGTGTACGGGTTCAGAAGGCCGTGGGATGAATGCCATGAATATCAATACCGACGCCATCGACGAAGCCGCCCTCGCACTTCTCTACCTGACTCTGCACGATCAGTACCGCGCGTGGAAAGGCTTCGACTGGGATGTGCTGAATCGCCTCTACGAAAAGGGCTTCATTTGCGACCCGGTCAACAAGACGAAGTCGGTGGTCTTCACCGAGGAAGGGTTACGTGAGTCCGAGCGGCTTTTCAGGCAGCATTTTGCTATCCCGGACCGCACGGATTAATGCAACAACTTCTAACTCACGACACTAGAAGCACATCCTGGTCGTCTGCTTCAAAGGCTCCTTCCTAAAGCTTTCCCATAGGTCTTTCGCGCGGCGGATGTCTGATGCTTGAGCGGACTTGTCGCCGCCAGATAGCAGCAGGTAAACCACTCGTCCCTCGAGCGTAATAGACGCGATACCAGTTCCTACATCAATGCGCATTTCTGAGACACCATCTCCGAGATCTTTGCAATCCCCGAGATTGCCCTGCTCAGCGCGCTTGATTCAAATCATGATCGCCGCTCTGGCCGTCAGATCCTTCAGGTTCGCTAGCAGTCAGAAAATTCTTGGATGCGGGTGATCGTGTTCATTGCATTGGAATGTATTCGATTGGACACAGTTCCGCGATCTTTTTATGACGGCCGACCTCTGACACGGGCGGGCATCGGGATAGGGGCAAGCCTCGCGGCCCGACCCCTCCCACGCCACCGTGCGTACGGGTCCGTACACGGCGGCTCGGACCGGTTGACCGGCTATAGTCGCAACGATGGAAGTCCGAGGGAGCCAAGATAGCGGTTGGTGAGTGCACGTTGCAGGGCCGGACTATGACTCAGGCGCCATGCAGCGTGAGGAGAACCGACCGTTTGGGCGGCCAGTTCCCGGTCAATTCCGCGACCCGTCAACTCCCGGAACCGGTTGCGGCTGTTGCCCCACTGTTGCCAGAAGATGCAGCGAACTCGTCGGCGCACCCACTCATCAAGTCGCTGTAATGTACTTGGCGTCTCGCAGAAGCCGAAGTAGCCACGCCACCCGGTGAGGTAGCGTTTTAGCCGCTCCATCAACTGCTCGATGCTGATCCCTCGTTTGCGTTGAGTCAGTTCCCGGATGCGCTCCTTGAAGCGGGCCAGTGCCTTGGGCGCAATGCGCCTTTTGGCCCTGTCTCCGCCTGAGAACGTGAATCCCAGAAACTTCCGCATGCGAGGCCGCGCGACCGCGCTCTTCGCTTCATTGACCTTCAGCTTCAACCTGCCGGTGAGGAAGGCCTTCAGCCCTGCCATCACCCGCTGGCCGGCACGTTCGCTGCATACGTAGACGTTGCAATCGTCGGCGTACCTCACGAACCGCAGTCCGCGTTGCTCAAGCAGTTTGTCAAGATCGTCGAGCATCAGATTGGATAATAACGGTGACAGCGGACCGCCCTGGGGCGTGCCCTCATCCGTTGCACCAACCAGCCCGTTCTCCAGCACACCCGCGGTCAGGAAGGCGCGGATCAGCTTCAGCAAACGCTTGTCGCTAATCCGGCTGGCCACCCGGGACATCAGGATATCGTGGTTCACGCGGTCAAAGAATTGCGCCAGATCCAAATCTACCACCCAGCCATGTCCTGCCTGGATGTAGCCCTGCGCACGCGCCACGGCCTGATGCGCCGAGCGTCCCGGACGGAAGCCATAACTGGAGTCCGAGAACGTCGGGTCCCACTGCCTTTGCAGCACCTGCAACACCGCCTGCTGGACGAGCCTGTCGAGCGCAGAGGGAATACCGAGCTTGCGCACGCCCCCTCCATCCGGTTTGGGTATCTCGACCCGTCTCACAGGTTGTGGTTGGTAGGTTCCCTCGAGCAGTGAGGCCCCTATCGTCGGCCAATGCTCCCGCAGGTACGCCGGTAATGCCTGAACCGTCATGCCGTCCACGCCCGGTGCACCCTTGTTCGCTTTCACACGCTTCAACGCCTGCTTCAGGTTCTCCCTTTCGCAGACTTCTTCCATCAGTCGGTCACAAGCCGACGGGCTTTCAGGCTCGGGGTTCGCCGCCACAGGTTCAGCCCCTCGATCTGCGACCCTCGGGGCTTCACCCCTGCCTCCGCTGCCGAGGACGCGATGCGTTTTCTGCTGCGCTCCCATGTCGAGTTCTCCGGCTTACTCGCCGCTCCTTTCCGTTCAGGCCTTCAGGCTGGATAGCGTCAAGCAGCATGTCCGGTTTACCGACAATCATCTTGGCCGGTCGGCCAAGGTAATTGCCGCGGGTCAGGTGGTCATGGTTGTCGCTGCTCCTTCGTTATTGTCGTTGGGTAATTTTTCATGTATCTGATCGCCATCGTTACTGCGTAACGATGTGCCGGCGAAGTACGCACGCCACTGCGCCGAATCGAGTTCAATTCCCGCGAGGATGCGTTCATCTTCCGCAATGACCAGCCGCTCGATCAATGCCTGTTGCGTTACTGCGTAACGACGTGCCAGCCTGGCAAGTGCCAGGGAGGCGCCGGTGTCGATCCAGACGCTCAGGCGTCGCTCACCGTTGCCGTCATTGCCTGCATGAGGGCGCCGGGTTCTGTACGCGGCTTGCCGTTGCGCAGCTGTTTTTGCCATTTTCTTCCCCTGTCTGATTCCGTTACGCGGTAACGGCGTCACGCATGCGTTACCGTGTAACGTTGCCGTAGATAGCATCCAGCAGCATGGCTGGCCACCGGCAACTATCGGGCCGGTCAACGGGAGGAGTTGTCGTTGGCCAGGAGGTCATATGGTTGTCGCGACGCCTTCGTCATTGTTGTTGGGTAATTGACGCCGGCGCGCATTCTGTTTGTCGCTGGCTTTGCGGCGACGGTAGCTTTCAACATTCAGCTCGAAGATCGTCGAGTGATGGACGAGCCGGTCAATGGCGGCCACCGTCATGCCGGGGTCCGGGAAGACGTCGCTCCAGCCGGAGAACGGCTGGTTGGCCGTTATCAGAAGACTTTTCCGCTCATACCTCTCGGCGATCAGCTCGAACAACACGCTGGTTTCGGCCTGGTCCTTCCTCACATACGACAGATCGTCCAGGATGATCAGGTCGAAGCGATCGAGTTTGGCGAGTGCGGAAGGCAGCTGCAGGCTCTGACGTGCGACCTGAAGCTTCTGCACGATCTCGCTGGTACGCGTGTACAGGACGCGATAGCCGGCGTCGATCAGCGCGTGTCCGATCGCAGACCCAAGATGACTTTTGCCGCCGCCGGGTGGCCCAAACAGGAGGATCGTGGCCCCTTTCTCAAGCCACGAATCGCCGGTGGCCAGCGCCATTACGTGGGCCTTCGAGACCATGGGTACAACGCCGAAGTCGAAGGTGGCGAGCGTCTTGGTCGGATCCAGATGTGACTCGGTGCGATGGCGCTCGATTCTTCGATTGGCCCGCTCGGCAAGTTCATGTTCGAGCAGCGCACCGAGCAGCCGGGACGCCTGCCAGCCTTCCTTGTCCGAGCGCTCAGCGAAGTCAGGCCACAACCGGCCGATCGTTGGCAGTCGCAGCTCGCCCAGCATCAGCGCCA
Organism: Paraburkholderia hospita; assembly: GCF_002902965.1. Lineage (GTDB taxonomy): Bacteria > Pseudomonadota > Gammaproteobacteria > Burkholderiales > Burkholderiaceae > Paraburkholderia > Paraburkholderia hospita. The sequence goes on from NZ_CP026105.1 coordinate 3,102,995, forward strand.
TCCGGCCGGCATCGTAAGCGGGGGCGTTCATGCGAGCACCTCCTCATCGAGCAACGTGTCATAAAGCGCGGCCGTCGGCATCTCGACCACCACCACAGGACACTCGGCCTGGCGCGGCGCGAACTCATCAAACAGCGCCCTCAGATCAGGCAGTTCACCGAGCTCGAGCAATGCATCGAGCCGCTCGGCCAGTTGTGCCTCGACGCCGTGGTTCCCGGCGAGTTCCAGCAGCCCCACCATGGTCTTGCAGGCGCTGCGTGGCGTCAGTGCCTGATCCAGTCGTTCCCAGGTCCGGCGGTAGGCTTCGCGTGGAAACAGATCATCCCGGAACGCGAGGCCCCTGAAGGCCTGCGGCTTGCGTTTAAGCGAGTCGATGAAGTGCCGGTAATCGATGCCGCGACCGCGACCCTTGCTGGTGCGCGTGGCTCTCGGCGTGCTGTGCACGAGCGCGCCGGACAGGTAGCAATCGAGCCGGTCGCCGTAGACACGCACCTTCAGACGATGGCCGATCAGCCGCGATGGCGCGCTGTACAGCACGCAGCGCACGGTGAAGGTGCCGCAGCGGGTCACGCGCGCCTCTTCCTCGGCGAAGTCGGTGGTGCGGTACTCAGGCAGATCCAGCAGGTATTCGCGCTCGATCTGGAACGCCGCGGCATTGCGCCGGTTCCGGCGCATCACGACCCCGCGCACGAACTCGTCGTAGGCGGCCCGATCGGCGAAGTCGCGATGGCCGCGCAGCTCCAGCGCCTGATCAACCTGATCCTTCAGGTAGCGATGTGAAGATTCGACACTGCCATTCTCATGACCCAGGCCCCGGTTGTTGCGCGTGCCTTCCATCCCGTAGTGTTCGAGCAACGCCGCATAGCGAACTGTGAAGTCTTCCTCTTCCTGCAGGTTCCTGAAGGCCGCCGACAGGCTGTCGGAGCGGTGTTCGCGCGGGCAGCCTCCTGCCTGCCACAGTGCGTTCTGCAATCCCGTCGCGAGCGCCTGGAAGCTTTCGCCGCCATCGACCACGTTGGCGTACTCCCAGCGCGAGAACGCCAGCACGAAGTGATACAGCAGGTGGTTGAATGGGACGCCGCCGATCGTCACGCCCAGCTTGTCCATGTGCGTGAAGTCCGACAGGCCTCGCGCGCCGGGCTGATACGTTTGAGGGAAGAACACTTCCTTGTTCGGCCCTTCGAGCGCACGCCACTGGCTGATATGCCGCTCAAGCGTGCGCCGCATGCTGTCGGGAAAGCGCGCCGGATGGTCTTCCTGCAATTTGCGCAGCAGGGTGATCGCCTTCAGCCTGGGCGCACTGCGCAGCAACGGGACGACTTCGCTCTCCCAGACGTCGGCGAACGGATCAGGGCGCGAACGCCAGTAGCGTCGGGGCTGCTGCGACGGCAGTCCGGCGTCGTGTTCGACCCGCCGCGCCGTGCGCTCGCTCATGCCTGACTTCGCCGCAGCGAACTCCTGGGTATGGTGTTTACGATGGTTCATGAAGAGGCGGACCTGTTGGTCGGTAATGCGGGTTCCAGACATGGGCTGACCGCTTCTTTTCAGATTTAGTCAGCCATCCTATTCCCCCGCCGACCCGGCGCCGCCGGTAGCTCGTCGTCTCCGGCGGCTACGCCGCCTTCGACTCCTCACTACCGGCCAAGATGAATGTCGCTACACCGGACCCAATGATTGTCGCCGCCCATTCAGGCATAACCACCGCCCTACTATGCCTTCTGCTGACTCCTGCGCGGTGGTCAACGGCCCTTGCGGGCCGCTCAGTCCTGATTCCAGGACACCGCGCAGGCCTCCCGAGGTAAGCCCAACCGCCTTCACCACACACCTGCCAGATCTACCACCCCAGCCCTTGATGGTCGTGGACTTCGCGATCAATGGCTCGCTCGTCCGACTGGGTAGGCCTCGTATCTGGTTTCTGTTCGTCAGGTCGTGGCTTTGCTACACGCTTCCTTCAGACCCCGCCTCACGACGACGCCCTTGCGCTTCACTAGCCCTTCACCACCATCAGGTTGGGCAGGGGACTCTCACCCCCAAGCTGTTGGGCATGCTCGGCACACCATAAAAAAAGCCCGCCTCAGTAGGCGGGCTTAATCCATATATCAGGAGGAGACATGGAGGAGATGATCGAAGCATAAACACTAGTCAACATTCCTGCAGCGGCCCAGCCACAGTGTGACGAATGCGACACCGCGTTACAGGATGCCGGAATACACGACGCATACCGCAAATTTGCCCGGTCAGAAGGCGTGGTGAGGATGAGGACGATGACGACGACTGAGAAAAAGGCCGGGCGTCCTGATAAAGCGCCCGGCAGTCCAAACGCGCCGTTCTGAACGGGGGCCACATCCCACCGTCTAGAACCGGCTGCCATGCTTATTGAGGGCAGCATTCGCCATACCTGAAAAGTTCGCTACTCGCTAGGGCGCGTCAGGCCGTAGGAAAAGCGTCGCGACGCCGGTGTGCAACTGCGGAACCACGGCCAGCGAGCCGGGGCTGTCCACACGTCAGTGTGGGCAGCACAGTTGTGCACGGACGGGCGCGGCATGCCCGCGACCGAAAGTTATCCCCTTATGCGCATTGACGGCTTGGCAACTGTTTCTATTGTCCTTTTCTTGGGTCACATGACGCTTCTGTGAAAGTTGTGCACCGAAAAGGTGGATGAACCTGTGGACAACTTATAGGGTAACCGCTGTAAGCGTTTGATTGCATGCGAGATTGCTGCAATGCGCTACGAAACGGCACACTTGGCCACTGTTCCGTAGGGTCCGGCATGGCACCGGGCAGCTAAGTGATACGCCAACAGGCGAACGCCCATGCGATGGTATTGCCGGTCGCCGTGCCGATCCCGGCCACGAGTGCGCGGCGCCGCACACGTGCGCGACTGGCATCATCGCCAACTGAAGAGCGGCGGCACGCTCGAAGATGCGGCGGCGATGACGCGTCCCCCGCACCACTCAGTTCTATGACCGGCGCCGCGATGACATCACTCTCGATGAACTTTACGCAGCGGATTCGCAACGCACACGTATGGTCAGGGCAGCATGCGCCTCATGCCCGGGTTTGAGCTTCACCTGTGTTTGCCGTGGGAGTGCGAAATCCCATCAGCCCGGCGGATGACGGCGCTTGCGAGGTTTGGAACCTACAGTGTCCGGCTCGTGCATCCGGTAAGCATCCATGAGACGGTACAGCGTAACTCGCGATATGCCCAAATCGCGCGCGGCCTCCCCGTATCGTCCGCGATGCCGTAGCAGCGCCCGTTCGATTGCCGCTCGCTCGGCTGTCTCTCTCGCCGAGTTCAGCAATAATGGCACTTGACCCGCGACGTGATCCAGTTCGAGATCCTTCGCTGTAATCAGTCGTCCGTCGGTCATCACGACCGCCCGCCGCACCCGATTTCCCAGTTCGCGCACATTGCCGGGCCAAGTGTATCGAAGCATCGCATCTATGGCATCGGGCGAGAAGCCCTGCAGCCGCCTACCCGCCTCCCTCCGGAAATGGCTGAGCAAATGAAAGGCAAGCAGTTCGATATCGGTGCCTCGCTCGCGCAGCGGTGGCTCGACGATACGCAACACGCAAAGCCGGTGATAAAGATCCTGTCGGAAGCGCCCTTCAGCTATCGCCGATTCCAGGTCGACGTGCGTCGCGGAAATGAGGCGGACGTCGACATCAATGGATTCCAGCCCGCCCAGGCGTTCGATCTTGCGCTCCTGCAAAAACCGCAGGAGGCTAGCCTGGCTGTCGATCGGCAGGTCACCAATCTCGTCCAGAAACAACGTGCCTCCGCTAGCCGCTTCGACACGCCCTATCCTGCGTTGCGTCGCACCGGTAAAGGCGCCGCGTTCGTAGCCAAAAAGCTCAGACTGAACAAGATCGCGGGATATAGCGCCGCAGTTAATTGCGATAAACGGAAAATTACGACGAGAAGAGCGGCGATGAATTGCAGCAGCTGTCAGTTCTTTCCCCGTCCCAGACTCCCCTGCGATGAAAACGGGGGCATCCGTTGACGCTATCTTCTTTATCGATCGAAACATTGCCAGCATCGATTCGCATGCCCCGATCATCTCGCCTTCGGCAACCGAATGTATGAAATCTTCCCGTGGCGGTCCAGATAACTCAACCATTCCGTGCGCATGTCCAACAGCTCTGCCCACCCTTTCGGGGATGAACGGTACTGTCACGTAGTCTGAACAGTAGTCGCGCACGAGGTGTCGCAGTGTCGCATCGCCGAGTTGTCCCGGCGAGACAATCGCAACCCAACCGACATTGGGCATTGAAAGGCCTGTCTCGAGCGCCTCGATCTCGTGGGACGGCAACCCCGCTGCAAGGTCGAGTAGTCCACCAGCGGCCTCGGCGTCATCGGCGGCCTTCTTTGCATCCTTCGATGATCTGACTGCTTTCACATCCCAGTCGCGTTCCTCGAAGTATTGGCGGATCTCGGAGCTAGGTTTCGCTGACAGGTATATCAATCGTCGCAAATTCATACACTGAGCCCTTGCTGAACTTAGAAGCTAGGCGTGTCGCCAAGGTCGTCCTTTTCACTCGCGCTCTCCCCGATTTTGACGTATTCGACACCATTCACCGCAGCAAGAAAAACTTGATGTCCGAATGTCCAGTCACCGGTGCCCGGATCCTGAAAAACTGTCGCGAACGTTGAACCGCTCTTGATAGCCGACACCACGTCCTGACGGAGGTATTCACCACTTTCGTCTACCGCGATTCCGTTGTCTATCGCGAGTCTGAGACGAATGATACGCGTTTGCGTCGCATCAAAACGCGCTTCATAGATGAGGTAATCGGCCCATCTGTCTTCCATCTCTCCCTCCGGATCTCAAGAACCCCACGCTGTGCCGACGTACTCATTGTCACGTTTCCAAGATCGCATATTTGCCGCAGAGCATCACATGATTATGCGATATAGTCGATAAGTATTATTTAGTTCACGCGTACTACATAATATATCGATGCCAGCTAACACCTGCCAACCTTCAGATAAGCCTGTTACATACTGAGCTTGCTGCCTGGCCATATCGGCAACTTTCTTAGCCTTCCTATCGGCACATTCTTCTCTGACTTTAGCTGGGGCCCAATGCGGGCGCCACGCTCGGCACGTCGGCCGTTGCCGCGACCGCAGTGGCATCGACCACCAGTCGCAGACGACCTGCGCGCTGCCAGTGGCCATCTGCAAGCCGGCGCTGGAAGAGGCGGCTGGGATCGCAGTCAAATTGACCGCTGATATTCTGCATATTTCCGACGCTGATGCTGGTATTGCTGGGTCCGGCCTTTAACGGCTGTTCGATGAACCATGCCTCATCAAAAACGAAGCGTAGATGCTCCAATGATGCATATCCACGACGGAACGACACGTGCCTACCGGCCCTTGCCTTCTCTGCGGTCAGGAATCTGATCTCCAATTGAGCCATATCCTTCCAGTATTTGCTTTCCGCTGGCCGAGGGGGTCGGCAGGAAACGGTCACGTTCGAATGAGCCTGCAGCCTAATCAGCGGGCTCCAAGACGGAATTAAACGGCACTGATTATGCTCACCGTGTGAGACGGTACTCAGCCGATCGGAAAGATCATTCGCTACGCAGTTCTTCCATCCATACCTCGAAGCACCTGACAAACGCTTCCATTACGGCGCGTGGCTGATTCACTTCTGTACATCCTCTCCTTGGCGGGTACTCCGTTTTTTATATCGAAGAAGGGGCGATTTCCGACGACCCGTCGGAGGTCTTCGGGCTGCGTTTGGTGAGTACATTAACGGCAAGGCAAACCGCATGGCAGCCCTACTTGTGATCATGTCCGACCACCAACACAAGAAAGTCGATGTCGAGTCGCTCGAAAAAAATGGCATCGCGCTAGTCGCGCGGCAGGACGGCCGACGATTTCAGCGCTTGCTCACGCATGCGCACCAGCGCTGCAAAAAACGAGTCGTCTTCAAAACCAACGTCAGGGTGCGCCCACGTAACAACCCATGTTGATCGCCCGTTCTTTCGGTGTGACAAAAATGAATCGCGCGGCAAGCAGGTCCGGATCTCACGGCGCGCGCAAACGTACCATTGGAAACAATCGGCCTTCCGGCCGAGGGCGACGTGGTGCGATTAAACTACCGCGACGCCGTTACGCCTGCAACCTGACGCAACTTTGCTACTGCGACAACGAACAGTGACTTCTTAAGCTTTCCTTAAGGTCGTGCGCGAATGCAGCCGGATGTTGTGGCGAGTACGCGGAGTGCGTCATACGCGCTTGCTTCATAAACTTTCTCTGTTATGAAACCCACCCCATGCGGCTTTTCGTTTGAAGCATTGCAGACCATCTGAGTTTGCCCAGCCGCCCTCGCAGCTGGGGTGGTCCCTAAATGAAGGAGGTGCCCCATGAAAGCTCCGCGTCAGTTCTCTGCCTTCGAATCAACCACTCAGCTTCTCCACTCGTCGAAACTGCATTCGCTACCCCGCTTCATGCCCCGGCATTTACGCGGCGCTGTGTGTGGAATCGGTCTCGTTGCATTGTCGTTGGGATCCTCCGTTGCAATTGGAGAGCCGATCCTTCCACCGACATCCACTGTCGCATCGACGGTGCCAAACAGGGGCGATGTCAATCCGTACGGCATTGCGTTCGTGCCCAGCGGCGTGCCGTCGTGGAGCACACTGAGCCCAGGAGACGTCGTGGTATCCAACTTCAACGCCGCGTCGAACAAGCAAGGCACGGGGACGACCATCGTGAAGCTCGTGACCGACAGCAAGCCAGTAGCCTTTTTCCAAGGACAGAATCTGGGCCTCACCACCGCACTTGCAGTGCTTAAGAGCGGCTTTGTGCTGGTGGGCAATCTTCCCACGACGAACGGCACGAACATTCGCCCACCCGGCTCGCTATTGGTCATCAACCCCCAAGGCAAACTCGTTGGTGAACTGAAAGATTCCACCCTCCTGGACGGTCCGTGGGATATGACGGTAGCCATCGATCAGGGGCCGCGAGTCACGGCGTTCGTCTCGGACGTGTTGAACGGAACAGTGGCAAGGATCGATATCAACATTGGGGACAGCGGCGCGATGCTTTCGGGTAGCTCGCACATCATCGCGTCCGGCTACGCGCACCGAACCGACCCCGCGGCGCTCGTTGTCGGCCCGACGGGACTAGCCTACGACGCGCCCCATGATGTCCTCTATGTCGCATCAACCGGTGACAACGCGGTATTCGCAGTCTCGGGCGCGCTGGCGCTCAAGCACGATGGTGGCATGGGAAGGCTGATTTATCAGGACAACACCCACCTTCACGGGCCGCTGGCATTGGCGCTCGCGCCCAATGGAGATCTGGTGACGGCGAATGGCGACGCAGTGAACCCCCCTGATCCGCAGCATTCGAGCGAAATCGTCGAGTTTACGCCCGGCGGTACTTTCATCGCGCAGATGCAGGTCGATCCGGCAGCGGGTGCCGCATTCGGCCTCGCGTTCGGACTCAGCAGCAGTGGCCAGTCACAGTTCGCGGCAGTCAACGACAGCACGAATACAGCGACTGTCTGGACGTTGCGCCCGAGCAGTGGCAACTGACGGATGAAGAGAGTGGTTCCGAGCGCTTAAGCTGTCTCGCGTCGAAATTGACTGAACGTCTGATGTGTATCTCCAGGCGGTCATTCGACGCGAACCGTGACTGGACGCTAGTTTCTATGTTTGTAGGATTGGGGGCGACGACGGTTGGGACGGCGGCGCGTCGCCGTGCAACGCGTCGTCGAGCGCCCGTGCAACCCCCAGCAAATACGGCTCGACGAGCATGTCACTGTGGCCGCCTTCTACCTCGACGACCTTCAGCCCGGCGCGCGCGACACGTCGCCACAGTGACATCGGATCGGCGCGGTCCACCAACGGAATCAGCGCATCCATATACAGGATTGGTCCGGCGCGATATCGCCGCGGCCGGTATCGCGTCATCGCAACCCGCATGGTCTCGCGCACGCGCCGCTGCATGGGTGGCAGCCCGACGGCATCAGGCGCCGGCTTGTGTGCGGTGCGTCCGAGTCGCAGCCGCATGCGGTCGAGCGCACCAGCGAACTTGCCGCGCATGAATCGTCCGCGCTGCGCAGCCGGCATCTCACGCAGCGTCTGCCACTGCCGCGTGACGTAGCCAACCTGATGACGCAGCCACGCATCCCACGGCAGACAATGTTCGTGCACGTACGTGTCGAGCATGCACAGCAACTCGATCTCCTCGCCCGCGCGATGCAGTTGCTGCGCGATCTCCATCGCGATCAGCCCGCCGAACGAGTAGCCGAACAGCGCGTACGGCCCGTGTTCCTGCACGATGCGTATCTGCTCGATATAGCCGCGTGCCATCTCGACGACGTCCTGTTGCGCAGCCTCCTTGCCTTCGAGAAGACGCGCGATGAGCCCGTACACCGGCCGCGGGCTCTGCAACGCGCCGATCAGCGCACGGCATTCCAGCACCGATCCGGTGACGCTGTGGGCGACGAACAGCGGCGTACCACTTCCAGCGCGCATCAGCACCAGCGATTCTGCCGGGGCGTCGGCCGCATCGTTGACGATGGCGTTGGCAAGCCCGGCGATGGTCGGCGCCGTAAGGAGCGTCGTGAGCGAAATCGTGCGGCCGGTCGCCTGACGCACATGCGTCGCCAGCTCGGCGGCGAGCAGCGAATCGCCGCCCAGATCGAAGAAATTGTCGTCGCGAGCGATCGGGCTGAAGCAGAACAGGCTCTCCCACAGCGCTTGCAGGTAAGGCTCGAGCGCCTCGCGAGTGGTGCCGGGCGGCGGCAGCGTGCGCATCGCGAGATTCAGCGCTGGATGCTGGCGGATCACGTCGAGACATTCGGGGTTGCGCAACGCCGCTGCGTTGGCAACCGGCAGCCCGTTGATCGCATCGCGCGCAGCGGCTTCGGACGGCTTGCCGCTGTGCGTGACTGGCAATGCATCGACCGCGAGGATCACGTCCGGCACGTGCGCTGGTGACGCGCGGCGTGCGAGGTCACGGCGCACCTGCGACTGCAGCGCGACGGTGAGCGCGACGCCGTCCTGCAGCACAAGAAGCAGGACAATGCAGCGCTCACGCGAACGCGCCGGCACGCCCGTGCTCACAGCAGCGCCCCGCCCGGCGGCTGAAGTGGGCAAAGCACGCCCATCGACGACCATCGCGTCACGGATACCGGGGATGTCGTTCAGTACACGGTAGATCTCCGCAGGACCGACTTTGACGCCACTCACGTTCAGCACGCCGTCGCAGCGGCCGTGCATGCGCGCGGAGCCTTGCGTCGAGAACTCGACCAGGTCGCCATGTGTCCAGACACCCGGATTCGCCATGAAGTAGGCTTTATGAAAGCGGGAGCCGTCCGCATCGCCGAAAAACCCGAGCGGTCGTGACGGGAACGGATTCGCGCAGACCAGTTGCCCGACGCCGTGCGCGGGCGCGCCGTTCTCCCACGCCTGCACGTCGAGCGCAAGGCTCTTGCATTGCGCCTGGCCGACATACACCGGCAGATTAGGGTTGCCGAGCACGAAGCAGCCGATGATATCGGTCCCGCCGGAGATCGACTGCAGCGGCAGGTTACCAACATGCTCGCGCACCCAGTGATATTGCCCGTCGTACAGCACCGCGCCGGTCGACATCATCGCGCGCAACGCCGAAAGGTCGAATTGCCGTGCGGGCTCGAGGCCCGCCTGTTCGCACATCTTCAGGTAAGCCGGGCTGGTGCCGAACATGCTCACGCGCTCGTCGGCGACCAGCTGCCACAACGTATCGACGGACGCGAGCGGGCCGTCATATGTGACGATCTCGACCCCGGACGCGAGCGCCGACAACTGCCAGTTCCACATCATCCAGGCGCAGCTGGTGTGGAAGTAGAGCTTGTCGCCCGCGCGCAGGTCGGTATGCAGTCGGTGTTCCTTCAGGTGTTCGAGCAGCGTGCCGCCGGCGCCGTGCACGATGCATTTCGGCTTGCCGGTGGTGCCTGACGAAAACATGATGAAGAGCGGCTGGTTGAACGGGAAGCGCCGCCAGACGAAGGCCGTTGCGTCGGCTTGGGCGATCAGCGCGCCGAGCGAATGAACCGGCAGCTTGACGTTGCCCGGCAACGGCCCGTCGTCGAGGAAGACGATCCTTTCGAGCGAAGGCAAGGCGGCCGCCAGCCGCGCGACGTTTGCCGCCGGCGTGCGGCCGGTATTGGAGCCCCGGCTTGCGATGTGCGCAAACAGTAGGCGTGGCGAGAGCGGCGCGAAGCGGTCGATCAGCGCGTCGGCGCCCATCTCCGGCGAGGCGCTCGACAGCGTAGCGCCGATCGCCGCGACTGCCAACGCAGTGACCACCGCCTGCGCGTCGTTATGCATCACCGTTGCAACCCGATCGCCGCTGCGCACTCCCAGGCGTTCGAGCGCGCTGGCAAGACGCGCGACGCGCTCGCGCAGCTCGCCGCGTGTGATCCGCACCCGTAGCCCGTCGGCGTGACATTCGCACAGCGCCGGCGCATCGGCGCCGGTGACCCTCAGGTTGAGCAGGTTGTCCGCATAGTTGAGCTCGACGCCGGGGAAGAAGGTGGCGTGCTCGCAGTCGTCGCCGACACAGACCGGCTCGGTCTCGCCGCCGTGATCGATGTCTTCACACCAGCCGAGAAAAAATCGCCAGAAGGTCCGGTACTCGCGTACTGAGAACGCGTGCAGCTCCGCGTAGTCGGCCAGCAGGAGGCCGGTGTGTGCTTCGAGCGCCGCGGTGAACTCAGTGATCCGGGATGCCGCGATGCATCGTTCGGTCGGCACAAACATAACGCGCTCGGCGGAGCCGTGGCGCTCCAGATCTTTCATGATCAGATCCTTCCGTAGCATGCAAGCGCCGCGCTGCGGCGCAGGCCGCTCGAAGACCGGCGTTTGGGGAGCGCAGTTGAGACCCCGGTCGCTTGCGGCGGGATGATTCACTTAGAGATTAGGGTGGGTCACCCGAGTCACCACGTTATTGGTTTGCGATGGTGCGATCTGTTCGTCGCCGAACCAAACTGGCCGGAAGAAACCGTGATTCCGGCGGCCGCTCTGCGTCGCTGGCTATGTCAACCTGGTTTGTGCGACATGTGTCGTGGTCGGCCGCGCGTTATGCGGCATGTAGTAGGCTCTTCTGTGCCTCGTCAGAGCAACAAAGGCCGAAAGGACGAACGCTCTGATGAGCACCTTGTTACACCCCCTGGGAGGGTGTTCGCCACGGACGAACGGGCCCGAGCTCGCGTGACGGGAGCAAGGGCGGCGTTAGCAAGATGCGCAGTGAAGCGAAGGCTTGACGCCGGCCGACACGCAGGAGCGCCTTCTCTACGAACTGGGCAGCGGTCAGTGGAACATTCCCGAGCTGCGCACGCTGCTCGAGCGGGTGCTGTCCGGGAGCAAACCCTTCGAGGACTACGAGGTCAACGCTCCCTTCGACACGATCGGCGCGAGGAACTTCAACGCCCGCCCGATCGGTCGTCACCGCACGCCGTACTCACACCCGCCGGTGCAAAAATTGGCATCGACACGGGGTACAGCGCGACCAAGTTTGCCTAGGCTGCCGGAGGAAGCGAAATCCGCGCAACGAGCAATGCCTTAAATCTATTCGCTGACTGGATCTTGCGGTGAAGACCCAGTGCGTCCACTTTCTGCAGTCGCCTCCTTGGAACCTGGCTTCAAACCTTTAGCCGCTGCGATCAAGACTTTTGCAGTGCTCGCGGCCCTATAGCCCAAAAGGCCCCATGTGTTGTTAGCGACATGCATAGACCAAGTATAGCTGCGGTTGCCATGTGTCCAGTAGTCCTTATATTTTTCCGACCCCGGGCAGAAGTCAACATCGTACCCTTGTTCAAACGCCCATTTGATGGCAGCTTCCCATGCAATTGAACCAGGTTTGTACTGACTATACTTCAAGTCGAATCCGGATATAACACCGGTAGCAAGTGGATTGCCGTGGCTCATAATGCAAGCGGAGATCAGCACATCATTAAACTTCACAACGTGTATGCGTGCGGGCGCATTATCACCCCCATATGTGAGCGTGGCTACAAGAAAATTCTCATAGTGCTGTGAGAACAGCCAAGCGCCTTTCTTATTAACCTTCTCGGCCCACTCACGTTTGATTGCAAGAATCCAGTGAATAACTTCAGCAATCCCTTTACGATTCTTTGGATCCATCATAAAAACTTCAAGCTTGCCCTCTTTAGCGAGGCGTCGCTCTAACTGACCGGGCTTTTTGTTGAACAACGCACCCAGCGACTTAGTATAGGTAGCCCAATCGCTGTATTCATGTAAATTCGCAATCCAGCAAACATTCTTTTGTGCACTGAGAATATGTTTCTCCCGTTGCGCAATACGATGAATTGCAGATTCTTCGTTCATATACGGTAGGCGTATTAAATCTGCTTTACACTCCGCGCGTACGGCTTTCCAAGCGCGTTCTACCAGCATTGCAGCATCGCGGCGGTCTTCCATCAACGGGCCAGTATAGTCAGCAGAATCTGAACCTAGCGGGAGGAGGTATCTCCAAAGTGCGCGACGATGCGTGACCAGAGGCCACACAAGGCACAGCTCACCGTTCTCATGCATCACTATGCAGTGTAGAGCGCGTCCGCGAGGTTTAGCTACATTAAGCCAAGCTAGCAGAGAAACATCGTAGCGCTGAAAATACCGCCCATTCGCTTTCAGCCACAATAGTTCCCATTCAGACTTGAGCGCAGTGAAGGCCGCTTCATCTCGGATGATATCGAGCCGAATATTACTGTCGTTCATAGTGCCCTCGTTCGGCCCGCCTGCATGTATAGAGGAGGCGGGATCGCGTGAGTGGACTGATGATGCGCGCCAGACGTGGCACGCGCATGACCGATAATTGCGGGCGGGTTGCCGCTCAGTGTTTTCGGGCAACCGCTCGCAGAACTGAAACGCCGTCACGGGTGAGGCGGGGACGTTGGGCTCCGTACGCCGGCTGTTCGAGGGCGACCACCTGGCGTTCCAGCAGGGTGTCAAGCTCTTCGCGGTTCAGGTCGATTTGCTCGCGGGCGGCCTTGACGAGCATCGGAGTGGCGAATTCGTGAGGGCTCAGCATGTACGTGTCTCCGTATTATCTGGATGGACATTGCCGATAAGCATAAGTTACCGTAAAAGCCCCCGGCAATGTCACTACTCGGTAGCTATTTCAGTCATTTGATAACCAAGCCTTGCGAACTCAGCAGCCTTCAAGCCGGGACCCAAAATGTTAAATCGGAATCCCGTCCGGTCGGTATCGGTTCTTGCCCGTAAAGCCACGACGTCTGTTTTTTCCCGCATCGATTGGCATCTGGCTAATTTCCGTTTTTCACTCTTGCCTCGAGACGGTGGCCGGCCGACGGCTTGCCAACCCGCGATGGTTCGGCGGCGAGCTGTTGCTGGCTTCTGCCGGTTTCATTGAAGAACTCGTCCCGCGCGCGAGTGTTTTCACCGGCATGTCGAGGCCATACCGCAGCTGAACCACCAAGGCGACGAGGTGTTCATGTCTGCGGCGCTGAACCTCCTGTGCGAGCAGGGACATCAGGTTGTCGATGTCGGCGGGCACCGGCTCGTCGGCCGCCACTGGTCGGGCGACACCCACCGTGATCTGCGATGGTTCAGGGATTCCACGTTCCACCGACACCGGCGAAGTCGCGCGGCTTGTAATGGGAATCCTCGGGAAGTGAACTCGTCGAGCCCGGTCTGCACGGCACGGTTACGAAACCAGCAAGACGAAACACCTTATACAGCCTGCGATGACCGGTCTGGTGCCGTTCGACCGTGGAGGTCCGTTGTTTGAGGCGAAGCCGCCACTCAAATTGCCACGTGACGGTAATGGCGAGTGTCGGCTTGTGGCCGGATCTCTGCCGCTTCAGCAAGCGACGCAGCGCACGCCGCACTGGACCCAGGCTGAATTGGTTGTGGTAGCAACCTCGTAGCAAATTCCAGCGAGGAGGCAAAGGGCACTGCAGAGGCTCGAGACAGGAACACCGATATGAGCCCCCTCACGGCAATAGGCGATCCGATCGAGGGAGTCACACCTGATGCGCTCGTTGGATAAAGCGCAAAAACTCATGTATTAGCGTGCTGACCGTCAGGGTTGGCCGGTGACGACACGAGCTTACATGGAGGCCTCGGCATCGGTTCGTCGTCCACGAATGCAGCACCACAACGCAAGGCGAACGTGTACGCCGATTGCCGGTTCGCAAAATGCCCGAGATCCCCGAGCGAGGTCGCTTCCCCGTCTTCCTCGAGAATGGAAACTCGTGCGACAAACGTCCTGCCGCTCCTTGCGACCGACGGCTGAATCGCCACCCCGTGATGATAGAAAAACATGAAGTCTCCGGAACATCAATTCGATACTGGTTTCAGGATCAGCTTGTAAAGCGATGCAAATCTCGTACCGTGACACATTAGCTTTGACCGCTACTGGCCTGACCACACTTCGGGTTGCACTTTCGCAATTCAGCCCGACATTACCGCCGTACCGATCGCCATGCTAGCGCCAGAGATCAGTCGTTATCGCTTTGCTGCCCGCGATACTGGGATCGATTCCGCGCCGAGCGCTCTTCCAGGCTGCCGCGGCGGCCATATCGAGGTTGCTTCGGGTGGCCTCACTGCCTGCCGGCCAGCCTGCTCCAGAGTTTCATAAAGCGCATTCGCGGCAGTGATCGCCTGGTCCAGCGCGGCTACGGCGGCCTCGGAGCCGGCCGGCGCGCTCTTCGCAAGGCCCTCCACCTGCGTTTTTGCTTGCCTGACCTGCGCTTCCCACTGCGCATGCGCGCACCGCACCAGGTCGGCCTGGGTGGCGGCAACAATGTCAAACGCCTGCCGGCTCCAGGCCTGTATCTTCTCTGCGGCGAGCGCCGCCAAGCTGTTCTGCAGAGCCAGCCATTGCTCCGTCTCTTTCACGGACGGCGCCTTCTGTGCCAGATCAAGGGTCTCAGCAAGCGTCGCCCGGGTCGCCTGCATATTCAGCTCGGCGAGCTTCCCAACGCCCTCGACCATACAGCCGCTAAGGCCGAAGAAGGTATCGAGGTTCGTCTTCTGGCTTGTAGCAAGCTGTTCCTCGGTGGGCTTGGTGAAACTTCTGTAAAGGTGATCACGCGTGGGGGTCGCGCCAACGGGCGTTGCGCGCTGCGCGGGAGTAGCATCGCCGACGGGGGGCGGCGGGAAGAACAGGATATTAATCATCCCTGGCCCTGAGGTTTTTCGCTCCACCGTCGCGGCGCAACAGCCTGCAGTACTGCGTCGCCGTCGCGGGTCAGCCTGAGACGCTGTTGCCCAGACGCGGGTCGTTCGAGTGCCACCAGCTGGTGTTCCAGCAGGGTGTCGAGTTCCCCGCGCCCGGGGTCGATCTGGTCAGGTGCGGCCCTGACCAGCATCAATGTGGCGAATTCGTGAGGACTTAGCATGTCTGTGTCTCCCGGGTCTACTGGAATGAACGTTATGTAAGGCAAAATTACCGCCGTCGTGAACGGTCGGTAGGTATTCCAGTCTTTCGTTTTTAACAGTCCACAGTTTTGGAATGGGAATGTTAAGTCCAAATCGGGGCAGAAAAATGAATATCGTGTATGAACAATATGTGTTTGATAGTCTGATTTTTATCAGACAAAAATGGTGATTCCAGCCCTGAAGCGGTTCGCACGTAGTTGGCCTTAAGGCAACAAGGGAAACACCCGATGCCCGATGAACGTCAGAATGGCTGTGTTCGTCTCTCAGGTTCTGGCTCGAGCCCTCGGATCCAGAACTCTTCCGGCGACTCGTCAGTTCACGTGGCAGGCGATGACAGGCATCGGCTACGCGATGAAGTGGGGCGATGTGAGCTTGACCTACCGGTATCTCGCCTTCTACGGCTCGGGTGATCAATCAACTCGTGCAAACGCTGCGTTTCAACGGTCCGAGCCTGAATGTGATCTTCAGGTGGGGATGTTCGCTGTGACGCAAACGCCGGCTCTGCGCCGCTGCGCGGCGAGGCCGGAGCGCACTTCAAGCGGGCGGCATTCGGTTCCGTATGCACGGTCGGTTCATCGCTCGATCCGAGCACGAAGGTCTGTTATTTGAGTCGAGCAGCCGCTTGAACCATCTAAACGCAAAAACGAATGGCCGTAGATGGCCGCACCCAGTCCAACGATGAACTGGCGGTAAGCTCCACCGATGATGCTTCCGTATCGGGCAGCACCCCGACCCGTTCTGCCGCTCGCAAGTTCACCTCGTCAATGTCCACAACGAGGGGGTAACCTGGCACCCCGGGACAGGTGTCGCCAGATTGCTTTTGGGGCCCTGCCATGCCTCGGCGGGCGCGCAAAGTGCGGTACATCGCCGCGCAGATTAATCAGTATCCCGGATGATAGACGATGCTTCTGACATCGACTTAAAACTGAAACACCGATGCAGTCACCTTCTTCCTGCCATGAGCCGGATCGGCGGTAGTTTTACCGTTGAAAGGGCACTTGTGAGGCGCCATCCTGCTTCGTCAAGCACATACATGCTTCAACCGTCTTTCTGCAAACCCCATACCACGTCAATAACAATGGGGACGGCGCGTTATGAACCAGCACCCGTAATGAATTTTTCACACAAATCCTGTCCCCGCGATCTAGTGTGTTTTCGTAGGTGCATCGGAGGCGCATCAGTTCATCTCTCGATGGGAGGTAGCAAGCGTTGGATTTGCGGTGGAGCAAGTCGTTTTCGCATGGGTACGGGTGACAGAACCCGGCAGTGCGGAGGCGTTTTACCCTTTTTCGCGAGGCACACAATGAAATTCAATTTCAGACGCCTATCCAGGTTTGTTTCCCAAGGCATCGCAGCAGGCGGTGTCATCGCGCTCACGTGTGCGATCGGGCCACGCTCTCAGGCGCAGACATTAGGATCGCTCGTCACGGTGGCCGCAGGCGATCCATTCAGCGGATGCACGGCAGACCAGGTGCATGCGCAGGAGTCAGCATTCGGGAGTGTCCTGTTTCCGGCCACGTCGATCGAGCCATGGGTGGCGACCGATCCGATCAACCCGTCTCGCCTCCTCGTCGGCCACCAGCAGGACCGCTGGAACAATGGTGGCTCCCGCGGGCTCGTCGGCGTCGTCTCCAACGATGCGGGCAGCACCTGGACCAACTCGATCCCATCCGGCGTTACTGACTGTACCGGGGGCAAATTCCGTCGCGCGTCCGATCCCTGGGTAGACTTTGCGCAAGACGGGACGGCATTCTTTTTCTCGCTGGTGTTGGACCCCGCGCAGCCGACGACTCCGTTTGGCGCACGCAATAGCGCGATGCTGGTCAGTCGCTCCATCGACCACGGCGCGACGTGGCAACCGCCCGTTACGCTGATTCGCAACAACTCGCCGCACGTGCTCAATGACAAGAACTCCCTCACCGCCGATCCGACCGCGAACGAATACGTCTATGCGGTGTGGGATCAGCTGAGCGTGTTCCCACAAACGAAGGACGCCGCCCAGTTGCTCGCGGAAAACGATGGTGTCCTGATCGCGCGCAAATTGCGTAAAGCTGCAGCGTCAGCAGCGGGCGGTGCCCCCTTGTTCAAGTTTAATTTCACCGGCCCGAGTTTCTTCTCGCGATCCATCGACAACGGCGTGACATGGAGTACGGCCACCCCCATTTACCAGCCGGGCACGAACGCACAAACGATCGACAACATTGTGCGGGTGTTGCCTGACGGGACCCTGCTCGATTTCTTCACCGCGATCAATGTCACGCCATCGGGTCTGAGCATCGGGTATATAAGGTCCGCAAATAAAGGCGTGAACTGGACAGGGCCGACATTCCCCCACGATATTAGCGTGGTCGGAGTGGTAACTCCGGACAGCGGCCAGCCGGTACGCGATGCTTCCATTCTCTACAGTGTCGCTGTGAACCCAAAGTCGGGGGCGATCTATCTCACCTGGCAGGACGATCGCTTTTCGAATGCGACCTGCACCACGCCCACTGGATCGGTTCCGATCGACGGGATCGTTTTCAGCGAGTCGGATGACGGCGGGGCCACCTGGTCGACGCCAGTAATGATCAACAAGACGCCGTCAAACGGCGCGAACCCCTGCCGTCAGCAGGCGTTCATCCCTGCGGTCGTGGCGTCGGGCGACGGCAATACGATCGTGGTGACCTACTATGACTTCCGTAACGACACGAACACTCCTGCCGGCTTCGAGGGCACCGACTATTTCGCGGTGTTCTGCTCGACTGCCACAGCGTGCACAAACCCCGCCAATTGGGTCAATGAGCGACGACTGACCGACGCCTCGTTCAACATGCTTGACGCTCCCGTGGCGGGTGGCCATTTCCTCGGCGATTACATGGGTCTGGCTGCTAGCGGGCCCGCGACCTTCTATCCGGTGTTCGGCACAGCCACAAGTCCCAACGTGACGTCCGAATTCACGCGCAAAATCACGTTGCCGTGAGCGCAAGCGGCGGCGACTGGGGAGTCGCCGCCCAATCCCCGCAACAACTCATATGGGGCGGGAATCGGCGAGTTCGCCGCGATACTGCAGCAATCTTTTCGCTGCGTGATCGCCTTGGACTCCCGTCCCATGAACTACAAAACGCAAGATCTTTTTTATGGTCTCCGTTTCTTTTTCTTGTACCAGCCATTCGAAAATGAAGACATACGCGAGAAGCCGGTGGTTTGATGGTTTGGCCATGTTGACCTGTCTGTAACAGGTAGAGAATGTCCGTAGCGGGATATCAATCCGACGTTACCATGAGAGATCACCAGCCTGCGCGAAGGACCGTTCATGGCCGAGCCCGGAAGTTCAGTGTATGAGCGCTCCGCATCTTCTGCGAACTTCCCTTGTCGTTGAGGGTTGTTCGACGCCTGCCGAGGTCGACATGACTGAGAATGGAACGCACACGTGTCGTGCAACGCTGCGCGGGACGACATTCCCGGCGCTACGAATCAAACGGACGCAGCTTGCATCAGGCAGGTCGCAATGAATGAAACGACGTCACGTGTTTTCCCGGCAAGCGCGCCCTAACGCGCACGTGACATCACAGCGACTCGGGGTTTTGAACGCACGCATGACAAGCGCATAACGCGCCAAAAATCAGGGGATCATGCATCGAATCAAGTTCCGCGGCTGCTGCCGCAATTCCCACAGGAAGAAAATCCTCAGCGCGGCGAACGGCGCTGAATAAACGCGGATAGCGATCTGGCGTGTTCGCTACGCCTTGGCAAGCTCCAGCTCGATTGCCGCTTTTGCCTCAAGCAATGCCGTTTCCTGACTGCAGCAGAGGCGCCGTGGAGCATTACGTGCGTACCATTCGTTGGTCCAATTGAAAACCTCCCACGCCCACTCGTATGCAGCGAGTTCGCAGAGGATGATGTCGACGGGATGTCCGTCGAAGCTCTCGGAAACAATCACACTTTGCATATCAGTTCTTCTCCGCAATCCGCTCGGTGGTAGCACCGGGAATGGCAAACTGCCAGCACGAAAAAGGGAAACTGGATCCTCAGGTCAGGAGATTACCGCGAAAAAATGCCTAAAACATGAATTCGCCGCATTGGGATTGAACCGTATTGCGCATCGAAGGATCAAACGATCGGCGTGTCCTATTCATAAGACAAACAACTCGCGCGTGACGAGGCCCAAAATGACAATCGCCAGCGCACAATGTGCTGGCGATCATTCAACGAAAAGCGTGACTACAGCGAACCGTCATCACGCCCCGCTATCCACACTCACCCCCGCGCGAATCGGCTCGACCACCACAAGGCTCTCCTTCGGCAACGCCCACTCTAGCCAGCGCGCGCGGTGCAGCACCACGAGGCCGAACGCAAGCGCCGCCAGCACGCCGAACGTCGCGAAGCCCATCTGATAGCTGCCCGTGCCTTCCTTCGCGATGCCCATGATCACAGGCAGATAGAACCCGCCGATACCCCCCGCCGCGCCGACGATCCCCGACATCAAGCCCGTCTTGCCCTTCCAGCGCTGCGGCACCAGTTGAAACGTCGCGCCGTTGCCCAACCCGAAGCACACATACATCGCGATCAACAACGCAATGCCAGCCGACGCCGGCGGCATCCACGCCGCAAACAGGAAGTCGCACAGCGAAATCGCCGCAAGCAGGATCACCAGCGCACGCACACCCGAAATACGATCCGCGACCAGACCGCCGACAGGACGCACCAGCGCACCAATACAAGCCAGCAGCGACATGAAGAGCCCCGCTTCAAGACGCGGCATCTGATACAGAGAAATCAGCAGCGTCGTCACATACGACGACATGCCGACGAAACCACCAAACGTAATGCTATAGACCAGCATCACCACCCACGTATCGCCCTCGACGAGCACGCTGCGATAGTGCTTCGGCAGCACCGCAATCGCGAGCAGTGCGCCGAGCACGGGCAGCAGCAGCACGCCCGTCTTGCCCGTGCCGAACACGCCCGCATGCACGGCGACCACGAGCGCAACGAGACCCACCAGTGTCACGATGAAACTGCGCATTGCCTGCACGCCGCTGCCCGACTTCTGCCCAAGATCCTTCGCCCAGAAGAACAGCGCGATCGCGGCAAGACCCAGCAGCGGCAGCGCTGCGCCCGCAGCTTTCGCCCAGCCGAACTGATCGGCGAGCGCGGGGAACATGAAACCGTCGAGCACCGCACCGATGTTGCCCGCAGCCGCCAGACCCAGCACCAGACCCTGCACTTTCGGCGGATAGTTGCTGCCCGCCATCGGCAGCGCAACGGCAAAGCTCGCGCCGCCGACGCCGAGAAACACGCCGAGAATCAGCAGCAGCGTGTACGACGGCGTGCCCGGCATCAGCAGCAGCACCACGGAAGGAATCGCCGACAGCGCGATGCCCATCAGCGCGACGCGCCGTCCGTCGCAAGCCTGGTAGAGATTGCCGAGCGTCACGCGCAGGATCGCCGCACCGAGCACGGGTACCGCGACGAGGAAGCCCAGTTCCGCGGGCGACATCGCGATGTCCTTGTGAATGAACGGCGCGAGCGGCCCGAACATGACCCAGACGGTGAAGCCGGTATCGAAGTAGAGGAAGCACGCAAGCAGTGCGCGCCAGTTACCGCTCGCAAGCGAATTCAGCAGGTTTTTCATGGGTCTCTCTCACATTGAACGAAAACAGGGCTGATGCGTGGGGTCGAGCAAAGAACTAGGGGAAAGCACGTTCGGTCGCGCGTGGCCGCGCAGACTGCGCGACGTGATGCGCCGGTTTGCGGGGCGCGCCGCGCCGCGACGACGCGTCGTCGGTGTCGCGATCGACGACGCTGTAGATCAGCGTGTCCATCTCCTTGATGATGTCGGCGAGCACCGTCGTGATCACGGCGAACTCGCGGCCGTACGAACCCGCGCGCGCCGCCGAAATGCGCGCATTCAACGCGACGATGTTCGCCTGCATCGAAATGCTCGACAGCTGTTCGGCGATCGCGACCTGACGGCGCTGCGTTGCCGCTTCGATACCGCGCATCTCGTTCTGGTACGCAAGCGTGATTTCCTGCAGCAGTTCGAGCAGCGGCGTCGCCTGCGCGACTAGGGCATCGACCTGCTCGCGTGACGCGTCGTCATTCGCCTCGACGCACGCGACCGTTTCGTCCGTCAACGCGATGAAGCGCTGCACGCGTTCATCCGCCTTGCGCGTGCCGTAATAGAGTTGCTGTAACGCATCCGAGAACACGCCGGGCAAGTGATCATTGCCGTTCACGAGCACGCGATGTGTCGCCGCAAACGTCGCGAGGCATTCGCGCGTAATGGCAAGCGCATTCATATCGCCATGCGACGCGAGCAACACATGCAGCACGATGCGTTGCGAAAGCATCCGCTGACGGCCCGACAGATTGATCAGTTCGCCGATCGTCTGTCCGGACACTTCACTGCGTTGCGTGGTGATCTGCTCGTTCGTCATGCTGGATCGCGTCGATGCGCGCTTTTCGGTTGCGCAAAAAAAAAGCGTCCCGAAGCGCACGCGCGTCGCCCGATCGCATGGATCGAACGCTCCTCGCACGTTGCGTTTCGGGACGCCGTTGCCCCATCGGTCCGCTCGCGTTGCGAGCGTCCCTGAAAAAAACCGGAATTCGTTGCAGCCGCCATTGGCTACGCGGCGGATAACGCAATAGGTATGCCATCGGCCTGTTTTTGGCCGATGCATGCATCTCGAAAGGGACTTGACGGTGCGCTTGCGGAGCGCGCAATCGCTTGCTGGACGGGACGTGCGCGTATTCTTCGATTTTTCGCGCAATGCTTCTTGCCGCTACGTCACGCCAATGAAAAAGCGCCCTTCTCAGGGCGCTTGTGCGCGCCTCAACGAAGCGCGTCGATGCTGTGCCGTGGTGCAGCGCACCACCGCCGTGCGCTCTGCGCTAGCGCCGGTCGGACCCCGAGATCACGTCGATCCACACCGCGAGCACGAGAATGCCGCCCTTCACGATCATCTGCCAGTACGAGTCGACGTCGAGCATCGACATGCCGTTGTCGAGGCTCGCCATCACGAGCGCGCCGATCAGCGCGCCATACACGGTGCCCGAGCCGCCGCGCATCGACGTGCCGCCGATAAAGCACGCCGCGATCGCATCGAGTTCACCCATCGAACCCGCCGACGGCGAGCCCGCCGCGAGCCGCGCCGTATTGATGAGGCCGCCGAATGCACACATCAGCCCCATCAGCGCGAAGATCGCGAGCTTCACGCGGTTCGTGTTGACGCCTGACAGCCGCGTCGCTTCGAGATTCGAGCCGACCGCATAGATGCGCCGGCCGAATACGGTTTGCGTCGCGATGTACGTGAAAATGCCGAGCAGCGCGAGCAACAGCAAAACGGGCACAGGAATACCGCCATAACGGTTGAGCGTCGCGACGAACGCAAGCAGGATCAGGCCCGTCGCGACGATCTTAACGCCGTCCTGCCACAGCGGCACGACGCTCAGGTTGTAATGCTGCCGCTTCTGCCGCTGCCGCACGGTCAACGCGGCGAGCAGCACAAACAGCACGACAGCGAGCGTGTCGCCAGCAATGCGCGGCAAGTAGCCCTGACCGATGAAGACGAAGTTGTCGGACACCGGCGCGATCGTCGATCCGCCCGTCACGCCGAGCAGCACGCCGCGATACGCGAGCATCCCGCCCAACCCGACGATGAATGACGGCACACGCAGATACGTCGACCACCAGCCGTTGAAAAGCCCGATCGCGACGCCGAGCAACATCACGACGGGCAGCGTCGCCGCGAGCGGCCAGTGATACGTGACGTTCAGTATCGCCGCGACGCCGCCGAGCAGCCCAAGCAGAGACCCGACGGACAGATCGATCTCGCCCGAGATGATGACGAACACCATCCCGCACGCGAGCATTCCCGTGATCGACATCTGCCGCAACAGGTTCGACAGATTGCGCGGTGTGACGAATGCGCCTTCCGTGAGGAACGAAAAGAACACCCAGATGACGGCGACGGCAAGCAGCAACGCGAGCAGCTTGTAGCGCGCGAACAGCTGCTTGATACGCTGTCCCGATGCGATCGACGCGCCGTGTTTTGCGTGGCTATCGGAAGAAGTGAGATCAGGAGTCATGCGACGCTCGCCAGTTGAGTGGGGCCCTTGCCTTTCGTGTCCGCGTCTTTCGGGTTCGTCGCGATGGCGGCCGTCAGAATATGTTCCTGCGTGAGACCGTCATTCACAAAATCGCCGCGCAACTCGCCTTCGCCGATCACGAGCACGCGATCGCTCACGCCGAGCACTTCCGTCAATTCCGACGACACCATGATGATCGACACGCCGCGCTTCGCGAGCGCGAACATCAGCTTGTAGATTTCGAACTTCGCGCCGACATCGACGCCGCGTGTCGGCTCGTCGAGGATCAGCACAGAGGGATTGGTGAGCAGCATGCGCGTGAGCACGGCCTTCTGCTGGTTGCCGCCTGAAAGACTCGCAATCGACAGCATCGGCGAAGCCGCGCGCACGGAAAGGCGCTTCATTTCCGAGTTGATCGTGTCGAGTTCGGATGCGGTATCGATGCGTCCGCCTTTCGCAAAGCGTTGCAACACCGCCAGCGTGATGTTGTGACCCACGCCCAGCTGCGGCACGATGCCGTGACGCTTGCGGTCCTCGGGCACCATCGCGATGCCTGCCGCGATCGCATCGGCGGGTGCGCGGATTTTCAGACGCTTGCCGCCCATCCACACTTCGGCTTCGCTCACACCCGGATACGCGCCGAAAATCGCCTGCATCAACTCCGTGCGCCCCGCGCCGACCAGTCCCGCGACGCCGAGAATTTCGCCCTTGCGCAACGCAAAGGAAACATCATCGACACGCTTTCGGTTCGTATTCGTCACGTCATAGCACGTCACATTGCGCGCCTCGAAGATCACGTCGCCGATCTCATGCGGTTCGCGCGGAAACAGATTTGTGATCTCGCGCCCGACCATCATCGCGATGATGCGATCGGTGGTGAGCTGCTTCATCGGTTGCGTGCCAACGTGCTTGCCGTCGCGTATCACGGTAATCGTGTCGCACACGGCTTCCACTTCATCGAGCTTGTGCGAGATGTACACGCAAGCCACGCCGCGCTTTTTCAGATCGCGCACGATATCGAGCAGGATCTTCGTTTCCGCCGCCGTCAGCGACGAAGAAGGCTCGTCAAGTATCAGCAGTCGCGCCTGCTTGTTGAGCGCCTTGGCGATTTCGATCAATTGCTGATGCCCGCCGCCATAGTTCATCACCGGCTGCGCGACGTTGATGCCTGTGATATTCAGTTCGCGCAAAAGTTCGTCGGCGCGCTGATACATCGCCGCGTAATTCATGCGGCCGCCGGGCAGCGTGATTTCATTGCCGAGGAAAATGTTCTCGGCCACCGACAATTGCGGCACCAGCATCAGTTCCTGATGGATGATGACGATGCCTGCGCGTTCGGTATCGCGGATGTTCTGCGCAACAAGTGGCTTGCCGTCCCAGAGGATTTCGCCGGACCACTCTCCATGGGGATAGACACCGGAGACGATCTTCATCAGCGTCGATTTGCCGGCGCCGTTTTCGCCGCACAGTCCGACGCATTCGCCGGGCGCGACGACGAGATCGATGCCGTCGAGCGCCTTCACCCCGGCAAACGATTTGGCGATGCCGCGCAACTCCAGAAGCGCTTGTGCCATGCGTAATGTCCTGGATGGATGAAAGATTCGCGAGCGCTTCTGTCTGTGACGATCAGAAGCGCCCGCGCCCGCTATCAGTTGCCAGCCAGTTGCGCCTGCGTATAGAAGCCGTCCTTGATCACGACATCGACATTGCTCTTGGTGAGCAGCGTGGGTTGCAGCAGCACGGTATCGACCTGCTTCTTGCCGTTGTCGTACTTCGCGTTGTACGAGGGCTTGTCGCCCTTCGCGAGATCGACGGCGAGCTTGGCCGCCTCACCTGCGATCAGCTTCAACGGCTTGTACACGGTCATCGTCTGCGTGCCCGCGATCACACGCTTCACAGCCGCAAGGTCCGCATCCTGGCCGGACACGGGCACCTTGCCCGCCATCTTCTGCGCGGCTAGCGCCTGAATTGCGCCGCCTGCCGTGCCGTCATTCGACGCGACGATCGCATCGATCTTGTTGTTGTTCGCGGTCAGTGCATCTTCCGTGATACGCAGCGCCGTCGCCGCGCTCCATTCCGGCACCCACTGCTGGCCGACGATCTTCACGTCGCCGCGATCGATTGCCGGTTTGAGTATCTTCAACTGCCCTTCGCGCAGCATCTTCGCGTTGTTGTCGGTCGGCGCGCCGCCGAGCAGGAAGTAGTTGCCTTTGGGCTGCGCGTTAAACACGCCTTGCGCCTGCAGTTCGCCAACCTTCTCGTTGTCGAACGAGATATAGGCATCGACGTCGGCATCGAGAATCAGCCGGTCATACGACACGACCTTGATGCCTGCCTTGTGCGCTTCGGCGACGACATTGCCCAAGGTCTTCGAATTGAACGGCACGATCACGATCACGTCGACGCCGCGCGAGATCAGGTTCTCGATCTGCGAGATTTGCCGCGCTTCGCTCGCGTCGGCGGACTGCACGGAGACTTTCGCGCCGAGCTTCGTCGCTGCGGCGACGAAATAGTCACGATCGCGCGACCAGCGTTCGACGCGCAGATCGTCGATACAGAAGCCGATTTCGGGCTTGTCCTTGCTCGCGTGCGCGAGCGGCGCGACCATCGTCAGGCCGGCGGCCATTGCGGCGCAAACGAGGGAACTCAATACGGAACGACGCATTGCAGATTTCATGTCTCACTCCATTTAGGGTTGCGTGCAGTTTCGAATGCGAGAGAGTCGAACCGCCGTCTTAACCTCAGGGTGCGCTGCGAATACCTGTTCGCGAGCGTCAATTTTGAAAGCCGCCCCATTTTTGTTCGCACGACAGCGTGTGCCGTGCGCGCCGGCGGAGCAATTGCGAAATCTACCGGCGCTGCTAACGTTTTTTCGTGCCTTTGCATTACCTATTTAGCTGCTGAGTAGATTGCCTGATTGACGATGTTCTCCAGACGCTCTTGCTGTCCGCTGACATGATGCGGCGCGATGTTTCGCTGCACTGCATCGCTTGCCAGCGATTCGAGCGAATAACCGCCCGCCAGCACCTTACGGCCGAAATCGCTGTCCCATCCCGCATAGCGCTGCTGCTTGAACGCGCCCAGGCGGTCGTTCTCGACGAGATGAGCGGCACGCTCAAGCGCGACGGCGATCACGTCGATTGCGCCGATATGGCCGTGCACCAGGTCTTCGGGATCGATACTCTGGCGGCGGACCTTTGCATCGAAGTTCATCCCGCCCGTCTCAAAGCCGCCGTTGCGCAGGATCTCGTAGAGCGCGAGCGTAAGTTCTTCGACACTATTTGGGAACTGGTCTGTGTCCCAGCCGTTTTGCGCGTCGCCGCGATTTGCGTCGATGCTGCCGAAAATGCCGAGCGCGAATGCATTGGCGATTTCGTGATGGAACGAATGGCCCGCGAGCGTTGCGTGATTCGCTTCGATGTTCACGCGGATTTCGTCCTGCAAGCCGAATTGCGTGAGAAAGCCGTGCACCGTCGCGACGTCGTAGTCGTATTGATGCTTGGTCGGCTCTTGCGGTTTCGGCTCGATTAGCAGTGCGCCCTTGAAGCCCAACTTGTGCTTGTGCTCGACGACCATGCTCATGAAGCGGCCGAGCTGCTCGCGCTCGCGTTTCAGGTCTGTGTTGAGCAGGGTTTCGTAGCCTTCGCGGCCGCCCCACAACACGTAGTTCTCGCCGTTCAGGCGCTGCGTTGCTTCCAGTGCGTTCAATACCTGGGTTGCGGCAAACGCAAACACATCGGGATTCGGGTTGGTTGCTGCGCCTGCCGCATAACGTGGATGCGAGAAGAGGTTCGCTGTGCCCCACAGCAGCTTGACGCCCGTCTGCTCCTGCTTGCGCGCGAGCACGTCCGTCATCGTCTTGAAGTTGTTCACGTAGCTTTTGATGCTGTCGCCTTCGGGCGCTACGTCGGCATCATGGAATGTGTAGAACGGGGTGCCGAGTTTCTGGAACAGTTCGAACGCGTGATCGGCCTTGGCATGCGCCTTTTCTAGCGCATCACCCGAGCGATGCCATGGACGCTCGAACGTGCCTGGTCCGAACATGTCAGCGCCCGGCCATACGAACGTGTGCCAGTAGCAGACGGCCAGGCGCAGATGGTCTTCCATTCGCTTGCCGAGCACCAGTTTGTCCTTGTCGTAGTGGCGATAGGCGAACGGATTTTCCGTGTGCAGGCCCTCGTAGCGCACGGCGGGCAAATGTTCGAAGTAGGACATGCGCGTCTCCTGATGAGTTGGTGCAGCTAAGCTGCTTGATGTGACGTCATGCTGATGCTTACGGGTTTGCGGAGCAATTGCGAAATTCGCCAGCGGGGCTGGTGATTCTTGGTAGTTGCTGGCGCAGGGGGATGGGGGCGCATAGAATTGGCGCGGTGGGGTTGGCTTAGTTTTTGGTTTGGTTTGCCAGGGTTTTTACTGGCATCCGTGTTTTGCCTTCGTGCTTCAAGCGTCGCCCCTGTGCATTTGCCTTTTCGCTGGCATCCGCGTGACGGTGTTTGCCGTTCATGCGTCGCCCCTGTGCGGGGCGGCACCTACTTTTCTTTGCCGCCGCAAAGAAAAGCAACCGTATTGGAAGTCAAGCGGGAGGCTGTTCCGGGGTGCTGGATTCTCAATGTGGTTGCCGGTTCCGTACAGGCGAGCGCAAACCACGCGAGTGATCGCGTTCAGGCACAGCATCCAGGCAAAGCTATACCGCCGGTTAGTTCGTCGATGGGTTCCAGGGTGTTGAGTTATGGACCATGGCGTTGAGCGTCACGATGAGCTTGCGAATGCACGCGGTCATGGCCACCTTGAAGGGTTTGCCGGCCTGACGCAGACGGTCGTAGAAGGCCCTGATGGTCGGATTGAAGCGCAGCGCGGGGATGCAAGCCATATAAAGCGCGCGCCGCACGATGGCACGACCGCCCTGAATGCGACGCTTGCCGGTGTGCTTGCCGCTATCGGAATTGAACGGAGCAACACCGGTCAGCGCGGCGATCTCGCGGCGGTTCAATGAACCGAGTTGTGGCATGAACGCGATCAGTGTGGCCGCGGCGCCGGGACCGATGCCGGGCACCGAGCGCAGCAGGTCCTCCTTCTGACGCCACGCGGGCGAAGCGCGCAGGAACGAATCGATGTCCCTGTCGGCGACGGTGAGCTGCTGTTTGAGCCATTTGATATGGTCATTCAGGCTTTCCTTAGCCGCGGCATGAGCGCGCTCCAGGCGGGCTTTTTCGGCCACGAGCATGTCGATGAGCTGGGCACGGCGCAGCAGCAGGGCTTGCAGCTGCTCGGTCTGCACATCGTTGAGCGGGCGCACGACGGGTTTGATGACGGCGGCGAAATGGGCGATGACGAACGCGTCGATGCGGTCGGTCTTCGCCCGTTTGCCGGTGGCTCTGGCAAAGTCGCGCACCTGTCGGGGATTAACCGCGACAGCGGGCAGGCCGGCCTGGCAGAGCGCCCTGAGCACGGCGAGTTCGAGCTTGCCGGTGGCCTCCATGACGATCAGGGTGGGACCCAGCGCGATCAGACGCTGGACCAACTGTTCGATGGCGGCGGTTTCATTGTCGACACTGAAATGTTCGGTCGTGTCGTGGATGGCAACGTCGAGCGTGCTACCGCTGACGTCGATGCCGATATAAAGGGACGAAGAAGTCTGGTTCATCACGGTACCCATACTTGCAGGAAAATACGAGCTCGAGGCTCAGTCAACTGTTCGGGTTAAGACGATGAGAAGGACAGTCGCTCAGGCTTTTCTGCGAGCTCAAGGCACTATAGGCAGACGAGCTGACTGTCCGTGTGGCGACAACTGATCGGGTCGGTGCCACGGAGGGGAATATACAAGTAGGCAAAAGAAAGCGGCTAACACCGCGAGATCTTGTGTTTGCCTGAGGGTCCCCAACCGGTCCCACGCTTCACGCGGCAACGACATGACTCATGCTCGTTGCCAACGCTTCGAATAAACGCATCACCCACTCCAAACGCCCGCACTATGGGTTAATGTTGTCGAATGTTTTCGGTTCTATAGCGGCAAACTGTGTGTAGGTTGTCGCGGCGTACACGATAGCGCTCTTACATGGAGGCACGTCGTGTGTTCGCGTCCGAAGTGAGACGTGTATGGTGCTACGGCCTACACACAGTTTGCCACCTGGGCGGCAGAGACCATTCGCTGCCGCTAGCCTGTGTATGAGAGCTTGAAGCGGGTGATGCGTCTGTTCGGAGCGTTAGCAACGTGCGTGAACGAGTGCGTTGCCGTGTGAAGCGTGGGACCGTTTGGGGGCCCTCAGGCAGGAAGAAATGTTGGCGGTGTGAGCCGCTTTCTTTTGCCTACTTTTCTTTGCGGCGGCGGCGGCAAAGAAAAGTAGGTGCCGCCCCGCACAGGGGCGACGCTTGAACAGCAAACACCGTAGCGCGGATGCCAGCGAAAAGGCAAAAGCAACCCTCACTGCTCGGAGAGCAAATGCCCCAGCGAACGCACCGAATTGCACTGCTCTTCAATGCAAACAAAGTCTACGACAGAGAAATCATCACAGGCATCGGCAACTACCTGCTTTCAACGCGAGTCGCCTGGGACCTCTTCCTGGAGGAAGACTTCCGCGCACGCCTGAATGGCATAGAACGCTTCGAAGGCGACGGCTTCATCGCTGACTTTGATGACCCAGCAGTCTCTGAAGCGCTCGCCGACTCTCCTTTACCCGTTGTCGCCGTAGGCGGCTCATACGAAGACGCATCGAAGTACCCACCGAATCTGCCCTACATAGCGACCGACAACATGCAACTCATGTCGCTCGCGTATAAACATCTGATCGGTGCCGGCCTGCAACGCTTCGCCCTCTACAGCCTGCCCGAATCCCCGACCAACCGCTGGGCGCAAGAACGCGAACTCGCATTCAACACGCTGCTGCAAGCAGATGGAATGGAGGGCGACGTGCACCGCGGCCTACCGACCAGCGCCCCCGTCTGGCACCAGGCCAGCGTGCAACTCACGCAATGGCTGCAAAGCCTGCCGAAGCCCGTCGGCATCATCGCGGTAACGGACGCCCGCGCGCGTCAAGTACTACAGGCATGCCTGATCAGCGGCATCCCCGTGCCCGAGCAGGTGGCAATCATCGGCATCGACAACGATCCGCTAACGCGCTCGCTCACCCGCATTCCGCTTTCATCAGTGATTCAGGGCACCGAGGAAATGGGCCGCACAGCCGCGCACCTTCTGCATCAGATGCTGGGCGGAGCACGCTTCGCAGGCCGTCGCATCCTCGTGCCGCCCGTCGGCATCAACGTATGCGAATCGACCAAGCACGAGCCGCTCGCGAGCCCTTACGTGATGCGCGCGCGTCACTACATCCGGCAATACGCCTGCCAGGGCATCAAGACGGAACAGGTCGCCGATTACGTGGGCGTGTCGCGTTCGTCGCTCGAAGATTATTTCCGGCGCGAACTCGGCTGCACCGTGCATCAGGAAATCCTCAAGCACAAACTCGATGTCGCCAAGCAGCTGCTCACGCAGCAGGACATGTCGAGCGCGGAAGTTGCAATCCGCTGCGGCTTCACTTCGTTGCAGTACATGTACGCCGTGTTCCGGCGCGAACTCGATTGCACGCCGCGCGAGTATCAGGAACGCATGCAAGCCGCGCAATCGACTCACAATGCGCCATCCGCATAAATGCCTTAATCTGGTTTGATCCGCGACCGACATGAATTTCGCCGACATGCACAGCACCGATACCCCTCTCTCATCCAGCGTCCAGGTCGATCGCTGGGGCACGTTGCCCGGTCTCGGCGACATTCGTCTGTTCACACTGCGCAACGCGCACGGCATGCGTGCCGCCATCAGCGATCTCGGCGCGACGCTCGTCTCGTGGCATGCGCCCGATCGCGCGGGCCGCGTCGCCGATGTCCTGCTCGGTCATGAAACACCCGCCGACTATCTGGCGAGCCGCTGGTTCTTCGGCTCGACTATCGGCCGCTGGGCGAACCGTATTGCGCAGGCGCGCTTTACGCTCGACGGGGTCGTCTATCAGCTTGACCGCAATGACGGCGACAACCTGCTGCACGGCGGTATCAACGGATTCCACAAGGCGCTGTGGCATGCGCGCGAAGTGGATGGCGCGCTGGTGCTGTCGCACGAATCGCCCGAAGGCGACGCTGGCTTTCCCGGCGCGGTCGCGGCAACCGTGCGCTATGCGCTCGACGACGACGGCGCGCTCACGATCGACTACGACGCAACCGCCGATGCGCCCACGCCCATCAGCCTCACGAATCACGCGTACTTCAATCTGTCCGGCGACGCGCTCGCCGATGCGCCCGATATTCGCGGCCATGTGATCGCGATCGATGCGGACGCCTTCTTCGCCGTCGATGACGCGATGATTCCCATCGAAAGAAAAGACGTGGCAGGCAGCGTGTTCGACTTTCGCGCGGGCGCGCCGATTGGCGCGCGCCTCGACTGGCCGGATGCGCAACTCGCGCGCGCAGGCGGCTTCGATCATTGCTACGTGCTGCGTGACGGCGCCGCTGCGACGCGCACGGCCGCTACGCTCTACGATCCCGCCAGCGGGCGTGAGCTGACGGTATCGACGGACGCGAAAGGCATGCAGTTCTACACGGGCAACTTTCTCGCGGGCGTCGACGGACGCAACGGCAAGACATACGGCAAGCACGCGGCGTTGTGCCTCGAAACGGGAGCGTTTCCGAACCAGGTCAACATGTCCGACGCCGAGCAAGTCGTCCTGCGCCCCGGCGAGCGCTACCGGCACACGACCGTCTACCGGCTCGGCGTGCGCTAGCGGCGGCTCGCGGGGCGCACCCTTAGCGCGACTTGCGTGTCGAAACATTGGCGGTGTTGTGTATCGCGCCCGGCGATTGCGGCATTCATTACGCCTTGACGTCCTCCCCGCCTTCAGCCTACGGCTGCCGCGCTATGCGCGGAAAGGGCGGGGATTCCTCCAGCGAGACGGTCACGTCCGACCGCGAGAATGTTTCGGGCAGCATTGCGATCACGATCATGCGTTCGATCGCACGCGCCGCACGTCCATTCTCTTATTCCAAGCCCTGCGACACCTTTCGGCCCCGTGCGAGAACCACAGCACGAACAGGTTTGGGAAGAAAACGCTTCATCGACCTCATCGAACCATACGCCTGCGTCAGCGCACTTGTACTGCAGCATGGTTCGGAACGACGACCAACCCGCGTCGAGCACGGACTTGCCGTGCCGGGCTCGCGCGAGGGCCTGAGCGTTCACGTTGCCGACAAAGATGGCACCGTACTCGCGAACGAGTCGGGTACTCAGTTGATGCAGAAAGTCCTTCCTGCGATTCGCGATCCTCGCATGGATCGCCTTCACACGGCGCTTCTTGCGGGCACGCTGCGCGGTTGCCAGCGCCGGCTCCAGATCGCGATAGAAACGCTGTGCCTCAACGTTCGGAAGCTGTTCGTCCGAGAAGCCGGCGAAAGTCTTCAGACCCAGATCGATGCCCAGCTGCCGCTTCGATTCGCTGCGTTGTGCCGGCTTCGCCTTGACGCTCACGTTCATATACCAGCGTCCACGGCTATCTTCGCTGATGGTTCCGGCGCCCAGTTCATATCCCGCCAGACCATAGCTATCCCAGACGCCCAAATGCAGGCCCTGGAAGCGCACCTGTCCGTTACGCCAGACGACCGAGCGGGCCTTGAAGGGTATCCAGCCCAGCGAACGTCGGGCACCGCCGCTCTTGCGCCAGCGCAGTTTGACCTTGCGGTGCTGCTTACGGCGCGTAGCGTACTCCTCGGCGATCTGCTGGAAAACTGCCGAACCGATGCCAAGGCCTTCTTTCGATGCACCGTTCAGGTAGCGCTGCAATTCGATTCCTGAGGCGAACCGGCGCTCACGCAGGAAGATCTTGAGCGACAACTCGTTGCAGTAGTTCCAGACGAAGTTCACCTCCCGCGCCATCAAGGACAAGTCCGGAGCGTGCTTGTCCTTGATGCGCAGTCGGAGTACTCGAACCGGAACGACGCTGCGAGCCATGTGGTGGATCAGACAACCAATAACTGTATATTCATACAGTATCACGCCTCAGCCGCAAGTCAAGCCCGCTTGAAGTCGTGCTTCGCACGACGCGCTCTACCTCCCCGCCATGAATGTCGGGCCTTCAGGCGAGTTCCGGTGATATCATCGATGCCTTTCTGATCGCATAGCCAGCCCACTGCGGCGCCCCTTTCCTGCATATCTGGGCAACGCGGCCAGCCAGCCACTGCCATCGCTCTACCGCGGTGGCATCCCGTCTCGAAGTACTCCACTCCTCGCGAGCCTTCCTGGCTTGCTATCGGCGTGCGCCCTTCGATAACGGTTGAGCTCAGTCCTGACCGCATTCTGTGTTGCCCCGGAGCGCCCCGTGAATACACCCGAAACCGTGACCATCGAATCCGCCACGCGCATCAACAGCCAGAAGAAAGATCAACGCAATGGCGCGCCGCCCGCCGGGTCGCGCCGCATCACGTTTATCCGCTGGCTGCGCAAGGTGCATAGCTGGATCGGCCTGTGGGGCGCGGCGCTCGGTCTTCTGATGGGTACGAGCGGCTTTTTGCTGAACCATCGCGGCGGCCCACTGCGCGTATCAACGGGCGAGCCGCAGGTCGAGTCGCTGCAGGTGAAGCTGCCGCAGCCCGCGCCCGAATCGCCGCGCGATCTCGCCAAGTGGCTCAAGCAGGAGCTGAAGGTGCAAGGCAAGCCGGGCCGCGTGCAGAAGGAGCCGTCGCATCCCGTCGCATGGGGTGATCGCAAGGCGGTTCAGCCGGAACATTGGCAGGTGAGCTTCGCGTCGCCTGGCGAGAACACGCAGGCGGAGTACTGGGTCGGCAACGACTATGTGACCGTCAAGCGCAGCGCCAACACCTTCCTCGCCGCGCTGACGA
Source organism: Paraburkholderia hospita (assembly GCF_002902965.1). Classification (GTDB taxonomy): domain Bacteria; phylum Pseudomonadota; class Gammaproteobacteria; order Burkholderiales; family Burkholderiaceae; genus Paraburkholderia; species Paraburkholderia hospita. The sequence continues at coordinate 3,137,360 of NZ_CP026105.1, forward strand.
ATCTGCACAAGGGCGTGGGCCTGAGCGTCGGCTGGGTGCTGGTGATCGACACGTTCGCGGGCGGCGTGATCTTGCTGTCGCTGACAGGCGTCTTGCTGTGGACGCAGTTGAACAAACGCCGCACGATCGGTGCGGTGCTGGTGCTCGGGTCGATCGTCGCGGCTATAGTCGCCGGGATGTTCTGACGCGTCGCGCTCATCGAATGCAACAAAGGGCGATGCACCGCTGTGCATCGCCCTTTTTCGTTGAAGCCTTCGAAACCGTTAAAGCCGCTAACCCGCTTAACGGCGGAACGCCGGCGCGCCCATCGGCGCTCCCGTATTGCCGCCATCAACGACGATCTCCGCCGCCGTCATCCCCGACGCCGCATCCGATGCGAGGAACACAGCCGCCTGCGCCACTTCTTCGGCCAGCGCGAAACGACCCATCGGGATCATCGGCGAAAGCGCCGTTTCCGTCGCGTCGAGTGTTGCGCCGTCACGGTCGCCGCGCGTCCAGATCGACGTGCGGGTGCCGCCCGGAATCACTGTGTTCACGCGGATCCCGCGCGTAACGAGTTCCGAAGCGAGCACGCGCGCCATGCCGGAGATCGCCGCCTTCGATGCCGAATACGCCGACGACCCCGGCGCACCCAGCTGACGCATCACCGAGCCGTTGAGCACGATCGAACCGCCCTCGCCCATCAGCGGCACGGCAGCCTGCACGGTGAGGAACACGGCCGTCACGTTGGTACGCATGATCGCTTCGAACTTCTCGGCCGTCGTGCTGCCGACAGGCGTCGCACCGCTCACGCCCGCATTCGCGAACACGATATCGAGCTTGCCGAACTTGTCGGCGATCACCTTCATCACGTCGTCGATGGCTGCGGGATCGTCCAGATCCGCGCGGATCGGAAGCGCGTTCGGGCCCAGTTCGGTCGCCGCTTCGTCGAGTTTCTTCTGGTCGCGGCCCGTGATCGCCACGCGCGCGCCTTGCGCGATCAGGATGCGCGCCGCCGCGAAACCGATGCCGCCGTTGCCGCCTGTGATGAGTGCCGTCTTGTTTGCGAATGACATGAGGATTTCTCCAGAAATTGAGGTTGGGAGCGGACATCCGCCAGCAACTGGTTTATAATTGCAACTGCAATCTTAAATTAATGATAGTGACCGCAATCAATACGTGTCAAGCGGTTTTTCTCACCGGTTTGTTGCGGAAAGTGGATAAGCGATGAAAGTCAGCAAGGAAAAGGCGGCGCAAAACCGCGCGACCCTTGTCGAAACGGCCGCGCGCCTCTTCAGGACACACGGCATCGACGGCGTCGGTGTCGCCGAAATCGGCAAGGCGGCGGGGCTCACGCACGGCGCGCTCTACGCGCACTTCCCGTCGAAGGAAGCGCTCGCGGCGGAAGCGCTCGCGCACGGTCTGCAGATCGGCCACGAACGCATGACCCGGACGCCCGATGGCCATGCGCCGAGCCTGAGCGAACTGCTCGACAGCTATTTGTCGGAAGAAAAACGCGACGACATCGCGAACGGCTGCGCGATGGCGGCGTCGGCGAGCGAGATCGGCCGTCAGGACGAGACGATCAGCGCGCGCTACAGCGAAGGCTTCGAACTGATGACGGCTGTGTTCGAAAGGCACCTGCGCGCCCACAAGGTGAAGGGCGACCCGCGCGAGAAGGCGATTGCGATTTCGTCGACGCTGATCGGCGCGATCGCGGCGTCGCGCGCAGTGTTGAAGGCGCAGCCGGAACTCGCGAACGACATTCTGCGGGCGGTGCGGCGCGCGGTCGGCGATATTGCGGGCGAGAAAGCCTGAGCGGCAGGCGCGCCGAACGAAGAACTGCTTCAAAAGCGCGACGCAATCCGCACGCGCCGCTGTCCACGCACGTCACGCCTTGAACTCGCGAATACGATGTCCAATAGTTAAGAGGGAATAAAGGGGACCGCGTCGTAGTTCGTCAATTCATGACGGACGCGCCGTTCTTCGAGCAAGGAGTGCATCGTGCGCAAGATCATCGTTTCGCTTCAGTTGACCACCGCTCTCGCGCTGTCTGTCGGCGCCGCGCTATCGAATGCGCAAGGGCTTTCCACTTACGACGACGTGAACGCGCCCGTCAACAGCACGCGCCTGATGCCCAACGCGCCGCGCGGCAGTGAATATCCGACGCACGGCAACCAGCAGGCGGGCGAAATGAATCTGAATCCCACCGATCCGCGCGCGCAACTCGTCACTGGCACGCCGAACAATGCGCAGTCGGGCGGCTATGGATCGCCGCTCGCGGGTGTCCATACCGCTGTTCCGCCGGGCCAGTAACAGCGCGACCGTCGCACCTAGAAAAAAGCCCGCTTGCGCGGGCAACCTTCTACCAGGAGACAACAGCAAAAAAACGCATCACCCTTTGGTCGCGCCAAACGTCAGGCCTGCGACGAAGTGCTTCTGCATCGCGAAGAACATTGCGACGGACGGCAGTGCCGCCAGAATCGAACCGGCCGACACGAGATTCCACGCCGTCGTCCATTGCCCTTTGAGCGCCGCGACGCCAACCGTGATCGGCGCGGCGTCGTCGCCTTGCGTGAGGCACAGCGCCCAGAAGTAATCGTTCCAGACGAACGTGAAAACAAGAATGGCGAGCGCAGCAAGCGCGGGGCGAATCAGCGGCAGCACGATGCGAAAGAACACGGTCCACTCGCTCGCACCTTCGATACGCGCCGCCTCGACCAGTTCATACGGCAACTGCTTGATGAAGTTGCGCAGAAAGAGCGCGCAAAACCCCGTCTGAAACGACACGTGAAAGAGAATCAGCGCGCCGAGCGTATTGAACACACCAAGGCTCAGCGACAGATCGCGCACGGGAATCATCAGGATCTGGACCGGCACGAAGTTGCCCGCGACGAAGGTCGCGAAGAGCGTCGTGTTGCCGCGAAACTTGTAGATCGCCAGTGCGAAGCCCGCCATCGCCGCGAGCGCAATCGAACCGATCACGGCAGGCACCGTGATCAGCACGCTGTTCCAGAAGTAATGCAGCATCGGCGACGTGGTGAGCGCTTCGCGGTAGTTGTCGATGAGCGTGATGTGCTTCGGCCAGCCCCAGTAGTTACCTTCGCTCAGTTCTTCCGTCGAGCGCACCGACGTGACGAGCACGGCGATCATCGGCAATAGCCAGATCAATAGCGCAACCGGCAACGTCAGCTTGTACAGCCGCCGGTTGAACGGCTTCCATTTGGCAACGGGCATCGGGTACATATCGTCTGCTCCTTACTGTTCGTTGCGCAGCATGCGGCGCAGGTGATAGACGATGTACACGAGCATGATCGCGAACAGCACCACGGCGATAGATGCCGAATAGCCGATGCGGTAATACTTGATCGCCTGGTCGTACATGTAATAAGCGAGCACGGTCGAGCTTTCGAATGGCCCGCCGCCCGTCATCACCGAAATCAGGTCGAAGCTGCGCAGTGCGCCAATTATCGTGACGACGATGGCCATGAAGGTGACAGGCCGCAACTGCGGCAGCACCACATGCCACAGCATCGACCAGCCCTTCGCGCCTTCCATGCGCGCGGCTTCGATCTGCTCGCTGTTCAGCGATGTCAGACCCGTCAGATAAAGAATCATGCAATACGCGGTCTGCGGCCATAGCGCGGCGAAGATGATGCCGAACGTCGCATAGTGCGCGTCGCCGAGAACGGGCACGCCGTGGCCGAGTATCACGGCAAAGAGGCCAAAGGTCGGATCGTAGAACCAAGAGAAGATCAACCCGACCACGACGCCCGACAACACGAACGGCGCAAAGAACAGCGACTTCACGACGCGTATGCCCGCCACCGCCTGGTTCAGATAGAGCGCGACGGCGAGCCCCATCGGCGGCGCGAGCAGGAACAGCACGAGCCAGATGAGGTTGTTCTTCAGCGCGGTGTAGAAAGTCGGCGCCTGAAACAGTTCGATGTAGTTCGCGAGACCGACAAAGACCTTGTCGGTCATGCCATCCCAGTTGTAGAAGCTGAGCCAGATCGACGACAGGATCGGCCAGACCACATACACCGCGACCATGAAGCACGCGGGTGCGAGAAACAGCAGCGCGGCCTTGCGCTGCCGCCGCGCGGTGGGCGACGGTCCACGCTTCTTGCGCGTGGCTCTCGGCGCTGGCGACGCCTGCGGCTGCGACGGCGGCGTGCCATTGATGTCCTGACGTGTAACGGAGTGCGACACGACGATTCTCCATGCAACGAAATTGCTGCTTCGCGCCGGACGCGCATATCGATGCACGTCCGGCGCCACTGCCTTACATCCTTACTTCTTGTAGATGCGCTTGCGCGTCTGCTCGAGCTGCGCAAGGATCACATCGATCTTCGTCGGATCAGCGATGAACTGCTGCATGCCCTTCATCCCTTCGTCGGCCATTTCCTTCGTCATGTCGCGATCGTAGAACTGCGCAATGCCGCCCTTCGTGTTCGACAGAATCTGGAAGCCAATCTTCGAAATGGGATCTTCCGGCTCAGGCGACTTGCTGTTCGCCGACAGCGAGCCAAGACCCGTCGCGAGCTTAGCGCCCTGCTCCGGCGTCTCGACGAACGCGAGGAACGTGTGCGCGTCAGCCTTGTTCTTGGCCTTGGCCGGAATATGCAGCGATTCGACGGGACCATCTTCCGCTGTCGGCACGTTCGAATCGATGATCGGGAACTGGAAGTAGCTCATGTTCGGCTTCACGTTCGGCGGGAAACCGCCCGTGATGAACGTGCCCATCAGCATCATCGCGGCCTTGCCCTGGAACAGGAACGGTTGCGCCGCATCCAGATCGTACGAGAGCGAGTTGTCGATAAAGTCCTTGTCGTCGAGCAACTGCTTCCACGTCGTGTAGACCTTCTTCACACGCGGATCGGTGTACGGCACTTCGCCCGCCATCAGCTTCTGGTGGAACGCGTTGCCGTTGATGCGCAGGTCGAGATAATCGAACCAGCCCGCAAGCGTCCATGCATCGCGGCCGCCCACTGCAAACGGCGTAATGCCCGCCGCCTTCAGCTTCTTGCAGGCGTCCATCAACTGGTCCCACGTCTTCGGCTCGGATGCGATCCCCGCCTTCTGGAACAGGTCCTTGCGATAGAACAGGCCCCACGAGTAGTACACGGTCGGCGCCGCGTACTGCTTGCCGTTGTACGTCGACGATTCCTTCGTCGATGCATACATGCTGTCCCAGCCGTTCTTCTTCCAGTCACCGCTCAGGTCTTCAAACAGACCGCGCCGCGCGTAGTACGCCATGCGCTCGCCGTTGTGCCAGTTGACCACATCGGGCGCGACCGTCGACAGCCAGCCCGGCAACTGCACCTTGTACGCTTCCTCATCGACGAACGACGCCTTCACGTCGATGTCGGGATGCGCCTTCTTGAAGTCGTCGATCACCGATTGCCACACCGCGCGCTGGCTTGCGCCTTTGAACGCGATGTTGATCGTCATCGTGCCCGCTTCCGCCGTCGTCGCCGCGAACGGCGAAACGGCTGCGGCGACTGCGAGGGCGGCCGCTGCAATTGCGGTGCGTGCGTTGAATTTTCTTGCTGTCATCTTCCTGTCTCCTTGTGTCCTGGTTCTAACCTGCTGGGATCACTGCTACGTTGCGAAGTTATTCCGTACATTCAGTACGATAAGCCGCGACGCCTTGCGGCTCGACTTCATGCGCACCGATCACGAAACGCGATGCATCGATACCTTCGATCACGTGTCGCGCATTCGTATAGTTGAAAACATACGTAAGCTTGCCGCGCCGGCTGATACGCACGCTGTCGCCCAACGGCGTCGGCGTGAGACCCGCTTCCGTCGCGATGCGAGCAAACAGCGACTCCGTCAGGCGATCGTCGAACAGGCTCGCGAAGTAATGCACGGAACCGTGCTGCACATACGCGGGATGACCGTCGGCAAAACGCGCGCGCACACCGAAGCTGCGTTCGTCGGCGGCATCGATCAGATCGCGCCAGTGGCGCGCCTGACCTTCGCGCAGTCCATCGCCCGCGCCATTGACGTGCACCGGCTCAGTCACGTTCGGCCGCATCGATTCGACGCGCCATACGCGGATGGGCAGCAATGATGCGAGCGCGCCCGGCGGCAGGTTCGCGGGAATCTGCAGATCAGGCGTCTTCGAGCCGGTGCGCGGACCGAGCACGATCTGCGCGCCCGATGCGGCGAGCCGCACCGCGAAGTCGCCAGGCACGACGGGCAACGGCGGCACGACGATCATCGCGTAGCCGTCGAGCGGCGCATCGGCGGGAATCACATCGACGTCGAAGCCGAGCGAGCGCAGCGCTGAGTAGTACTCGAACGCGAAGCGCGGGTAATGAAAGTCCGCGCCCTGCGGATGAATTTCAAAGAGCCACTTGGCTTCGTAGTCGTAGATCAGCGCGACCTTGCTGCGCACATTCGCGTTCGCGTCGGCATCGGCTGCCGACACCTTTGCGATCTCGTGCGCAACCTGTTCCGCTTCGCTGCCGCCGATGTCGAGGCGATTGTCGGGCGTGTTCAGCCCCGCATGCATCTGTTCCTGCGCGAACGGCGCCTGACGCCATCTGAAGTACGACACGCAGCCCGCGCCGTGCGCGAACGCTTCCCAGCTCCACAGACGCACCATGCCCGGCAGCGGCGCGGGATTCCAGTGCGCCCAGTTCACGGGACCCGGTTGCTGCTCCATCACCCAGAACGGCAGCTTCGACATACCGCGATACACGTCATGGTTGAACGAAGCAAAGTCGGGATGCCCGGTCCGCAGGAACTTCGCCTTGATCTCCGGCGCGTACCACTGCTCTTCGAGCGCGCCGAGCGGATAGCTGTCCCACGTGGCCACGTCGAGATCGCGCGCGACCTTGTAGTGATCGAACTCGGTGAACAGTTGCATGAAGTTGTGCGCAACAGGCCGGCCCGGCGAATGCGCACGGATGATCTCGACCTGCATGCGGTTATAGCGCACGACTTCATCCGACGCGAACCGCCGGTAATCGAGCCGATGCGACGGATGCGCTTCCGTGACGGTGGCAACGGGCGCATCGATTTCGTCGAAACTGCGGTACTCCATGCTCCAGAACACGGTGCCCCACGCGCGGTTCAATGCGTCGACGTTCTGATAACGCTCCTTGAGCCACACGCGAAACCGCGCGACGGCAGCGAGCGAATAGCTGACCACCGTGTTGTGGCAGCCGAATTCGTTATCTGTCTGCCAGTAAGCGACGGCAGGATGCTTGCCGTAACGCTCCGCGACCGCCGTGCAGATCTTGCGCGACGCTTCGAAATACGACGGCGACGAGAAATCGTAATGACGGCGCGAGCCGAATGCGCGCGGACGTCCATCCGCGCCCACGGGCAGAATGTCGGGATGACGGTCGATCAGCCACTTCGGCGGCGTCGCCGTCGGCGTGCACATGACGACCTGCAAACCCGCGTCGCCGAGCACGTCGATCGCGCGATCAAGCCAGCCCCAATCGTATTCGCCCGGCGACGGCTCGATACGGCTCCATGCAAATTCCGCGATTCGCACCTGCTCGATGCCGAGCGCCTTCATACGGCGCGCGTCGTCTTTCCACATCGATTCCGGCCAGTGCTCCGGGTAGTAACAGACTCCAAGGCGCATGCGCATGTCCCTTATTTATGCGTAGTGTTCGACGGAGTTGAGCGCCTTCACGGCGAATCCGTCTTCAGTGAAAAGATGGCAGGCACGGGCGGGCGCGGCGAATACCACGCGCTCGCCCTGTTCGACGCGGGCGTTGCCCGGCACCTTCGCGATCAGCACGGCGCCGCCTGGCTGCTCCAGATGCACGTAGCTATGCTCGCCAAGATGCTCGATCAGCGAAATGGTGCGCGCGAGCGTTGCATCACGTCGTGATGCATCGTCCGTGACGAGTTCGAGATGTTCCGGGCGTACGCCGAGCGTCACGGGCTGCCCGCCTTGCAAGGTGCTGCCGTCGACTTCGACGCGCAGCGTTTCGTTGGTGTGGTCGAGCGTGACGTCGACGCCTTGCGCGTCGATCGCCGTGACTCTGCCAGGCAGGAAGTTCATGCGCGGCGAGCCGATGAAGCCCGCGACGAAGCGGCTGTTGGGCCGGTGATACAACTCCAGCGGCGCACCGATCTGCGCAATGCTGCCGTAGCGCTCCGTATCCTTGCCCGAATGCAGCAGCACGATCTTGTCGGCGAGCGTCATCGCTTCTGTCTGATCGTGCGTCACGTAGACGACGCTCGCGGTTGCGAACTGTTTGTGCAGACGCGCGATTTCGATTCGCGTCTGGCCGCGCAACGTCGCGTCGAGATTGGATAAGGGCTCGTCGAACAGAAACACGCCTGGCTCGCGCACGATCGCGCGGCCAATCGCGACACGCTGGCGCTGCCCACCCGACAATGCGCGCGGCTTGCGGTCGAGCAGCGCTTCAAGTTGCAGGATCCGTGCCGCTTCCTTCACCTTGCTGTCGATTTCCGCCTTCGGCTTCTTCGCGAGCTTGAGGCCGAAGGCCATGTTCTCGTAGACGCTCATGTGCGGAAACAGCGCGTAGCTCTGGAACACCATCGCGACGCCGCGTTCGGCTGCGGCCACGTCATTGACGATGCGACCGCCGATCGACAGGTCGCCGTCCGTCACGTCTTCAAGACCCGCGATCATGCGCAGCAACGTGGACTTGCCGCAGCCCGACGGGCCGAGGAACACACAAAACTCGTTTTCGCCGATCTCCAGATCGACGTTGCGGATCACGGGCGCGTTGTCTCCATACGCCTTCTGCACGCCCTTCAACGAAATGCTCGCCATCGCTTCGACTCCGTGATTTAATCAGCCCGAAGCGGAGATTAAGCGCTTAATCTGAATGGCCGAAAAAACGACCGCATTGCGATCGCTGGCCCTTCTGAAGGCCATTTGTTGGCCGTGTAAGGCTGTCTCCGATAATTCGTTCTGTCGTTTTGCGCATGGTGCCCCGCCTTCGTAGCCAATGCAAATGATGAACGCCAGTCCCACATATTGAATAAGCGTTGCGAAACATGTCCACCTTGAGCGAAGTCGCGCGGCGCGCCGGCGTCACGTCGGCCACCGTTTCGAACGTGCTGCGCAATCGCGGGCGCGTCGGCGAACAGACGCGTCAGCGTGTGCTCGAAGCCGTCGAAGCGCTCAACTACCGTCCGCACCTTGCGGCACGCGCCCTCGCCGAAGGCCGTGCGCCGACCATTGCGCTGATGGTCTCGAGCATCGCGAACCCGTTCTACCCGGAGTTTGCGCTGGCCGTCGAGCGCGCGGCGCGCACCAGCGGCCACTTCGTCATCATCTGCAACACCAATGAAGATCCGCACGCGGGCCGCGCGTATCTGGAGCAGATTGCGGGCACGCTCTCCGAAGGCGTGCTGGTGATGAACGCCAATCTCGACTTCGACGATCTGCGCAAAACGGAAGCGCGCGGCGCACCCGTGGTGCTGTGCATGTGGGAACGTCCCGACGATCCACCCGGCCTGCCGTGCGTCGCCGTCGATTTCCGTCTTGCGGGCCAGCTTGCCGCGAAACATCTGATCGAGCTTGGGCACACGCGCATCGGTGCGGTTGTCGGCAGCAAGCCTTCGGGTATTCACGCATCGCGCTATGAAGGCTTCGTCGATGCGATGCGCGAGGCCGGCCTCAAAGTGCCCTCGAAAAACGTGCGTTACGCACCCGATACGACGGAGGGCGGTTATGCCGCAGCGCGCCATCTGCTGGAGCACGACACGAAACTGACCGCCATCTTCGCGACCAACGACCTGCCCGCGCTCGGCACGATCCACGCGGCGGCCGATCTCGGGCGCGACGTGCCGCGCGATCTCTCCGTGGTCGGCATCACCGATATTCAGCTTGCGCAGCAATCGCGCCCGCCGCTCACAACCGTCGCGGTGCCCACCGTCGAAGCTGCCGAGCTTGCCGTGTCGTTGCTGCGCGAGCTGATCGAGCGGCCAGCGGGCAAGCATGGCGCGCACCAGAAAGCGCCGCGCGTGTGCGTGACGTCGGCGCCGCAGCTGATCGTGCGCGGTTCCACACGCCGACGCTGACTCATACCTGCGCCGAAGCTGAGGCTTTCCTCATATATCACACGATCAGGCATGACAGGTCTCGCACCACTCGATCCTGGTCAAAATCAGTACAAACGACAGTTTGTGTAACGCGGCGCATTGGCGCGACAGAATGAGGACAAGAACCCGCAAAAGCTTGCGTGTCAAAGGCCTGCATTGCGCAGAGCGTTTGTCTATGCGGCTTTGCGTCATTGTTGAATAAAAAAATCCGCCTCAAATCATCGTCGCGCTTGTTAGACTCGAATCGACTTCCCCGAGGGTTTTCGATTCGTCAACTACCCCATCCTGAAGGGTGGAGCTTGAGACTGTCACTCAGGCTCGGGTTGACCAGACCCGGTGCCGTAAGGCACTACGTTGCACAGAAGACGGCAGACCCACCCTGGCATGCTTCCTCAGTGCCAAGCTCTGGAAGGAATGGTTGCAGACACGCGATCGGGTAAGCACGAAACGGATCATTCCCGTCAGCCAGCGCGCTGACACCTGCTGTGCAACATCGTCGAGGGGAGACTTCCCGTAAGGGAAGCGTCACAAGGCCCGTAAGGGCACCGTTGTTGAAGGAGTCGCCGTGGCTGTGTTTGTGCTGGATCGACGAGGCAAACCGCTCATGCCGTGCAATGAAAAGCGCGCGAGACTGTTGCTTGCCCGTGGCCGCGCCCGCGTGCATCGCGTCATGCCGTTTGTTATCCGCCTTGTGGATCGTCAAATCGGGGTCTGCTCGTTCCAGCCGCTGCGCCTCAAGCTCGATCCCGGTAGCAGAGTCACCGGCATGGCGCTTGTGCGCGAGACCGATGACGCCATCGCTGTGCTCAACCTGTTCGAGCTGGTTCACCGTGGCCGCCAGATTGGCGAGGCGCTGACAGCACGGCGGGCATGTCGTCGCCGTCGTCGCACCAACCTGCGCTACCGCACCCCGCGTTTCCTCAATCGTACGAGGCCGTCCGGCTGGCTTCCGCCGAGCCTCATGCATCGCGTTCACATTACAATCGCATGGGTGAATCGCATGCGCCGCTGGGCACCCGTCACAGCGCTCTCTTCGGAGCAGGTCCGCTTTGACATGCAGGCGCTCGCCAATCCTGAGATCTCGGGCGTCATGTATCAGCAGGGCACGCTCGCGGGCTACGAAGTGCGCGAATATCTGCTCGGGAAGTGGAGCCGTACCTGCATCTACTGTGATGCCACGGATCGCCCGCTCCAGGTCGAGCACCTTACAGCCAGGGCGCGCAATGGCAGTAACCGCATCGGCAATCTGGGGCTCGCGTGTGGCGAATGCAACCAGGACAAGGGCGCGCTCGACGTGCGTGAGTACGTCAAGGATCCGAAGCGCCTTGCGCGCATTCTTGCCACCGCCTCGCGTCCGTTGAACGACGCTGCGGCCGTTAATGCGACGCGCCGGGCGCTCTCGAGTGCACTGCGGACCACCGGCCTGCCGCTCGAACTCGCCTCAGGTGGACAAACGAAATTCAATAGGGTCACGCATAACATTCCGAAAACCCATGCCCTCGATGCGGTATGTGTCGGCGAGGTCGCCGCGCTGCGCGGCTGGCAGCGGCCGTCGCTGACCATCAGGGCGACGGGGCGCGGCAGCTACCAGCGTACGCGGTTGACGCGCCACGGCTTCCCTCGTGGCTATCTGATGCGGCAAAAGCAAGTGCAAGGGTTCCAGACCGGCGACCACGTGCGCGCCGACGTACCGCACGGCAAAAAAGCTGGTGTTCATACCGGTCGCGTTGCGGTGCGCGCGACGGGCTCGTTCAATATCCAGACAGCCATGACTGTCGTTCAGGGCATCAGCCATCGCTACTGCAAGCTTGTCCAGCGTGGTGACGGCTATGCGTACTCCCTTCAACCCAACGACAGCTTCCGGCAAGACGGCGGGGGGTGATGGGCATGCTTCGCACGTCGCGCCATCCCTCGCCGGCATGAATGCCGGGGTTTCTCGCCGAGTCTCATGAACAACACCGTGGATGATCCAGAAGTCGTACCGCGCTATCGCATCGGCGCCGTCGCTCGCATGGCGAATCTCCCTGTCGGCACGCTGCGCATCTGGGAGCGCCGCTATGGCGTGGTCGCGCCGCCCACCACGCAGTCCGGCCATCGCCTCTACAGCGAAGCCGACGTGCGACGCGTCGCGATGATCAAGGGGCTCGTCGATCGCGGCTATTCGATCGGCTCAATCGCCACCTTGCAGACGGGCGAACTCGAACGGCTCGCGTTCATGCATGTCGACAAGACGCCTGTGTCGCCGCTCACGGAGGGGCGGCCGGGCTTGCGGCTGCGCATCGTAGGCACGGCGCTCGCGCAGACCATCCGCCAGCATCTGCACGCGATGCAGGCCGAGCTCGCGAGTGAGCCGAAAGTCTTCGAGAACATGACGGCCGCGTTCACCGAGCGCATGAACCAGCCGGCAGATGTGTTGATCATTCATCTGCCGTCGCTGCATGCGGACGATGTGGAGCGCGTGCTCGCGCTGAGTGCGTCGACTCACGCAGAGAACATCGTCGTGGTGTATTCGTTCGCAGCCGCCAACACGATCAATCTGCTGGAGCGCGTCGGCGTGCGCACGATACGCGAGCCGCTCGATCAGGCATCGATCGCGCATATGATGAGCGACATCCAGCGCAAGACGGGACAAGCGGCCACGCAGCCCGACATGCGCGAGCCCGCGCCGCAGCGGCACTACTCCGACGAAACCTTGATGGCGATGGCGCATGCGTCGACCACCGTCGCGTGCGAATGCCCGAAGCACCTCGCGAGCATCATCATGCAGCTGAGCGCATTCGAGCAGTACAGCGTCAGCTGCGCGTCGCGCACGCCCGCCGATGCGCTGCTACATGTGTATCTGGCGAACATCTCGGGCCGTGCGCGCGCGATGTTCGAGCATGCACTGCTGCGGCTCGAACGCGAGGAACGTTGGGCACTGGAAAAATCGCTGACAGCGCGCTGATACAACAGAAGCGGCTACGCTAAACGTTTGCGCAACCGCCCAGACTTCAGCGTTGCGAGCGCTTGTTCGCGTACATCGCACCGTCGGCTTGCGCGAGCAGGTCGTCGATACTCTGCGGGCTGTCCGGCGCATACGTCGCCGTGCCAACGCTGCAATGCAATTGATAAGGCGTTTGCGCGGACTGGTTGTGGACATCCAGTTGATGTCTGAGACGCGCAATGGTCTGCGTCGTCCCTTCTTCATCCGAGTCGCTCAGCAACACGACGAACTCGTCGCCGCCTAACCGGCCGATCACATCGCTGTCGCGCAATGCCGTTTGCAATACCGTTGCAAATGCAATCAACGCGCGGTCGCCTTCCGCGTGACCGTACACGTCGTTGATATTCTTGAAGCCGTTCAGGTCGAAGAACAGCAGTGACGCGGGCTTTTGCGCGCGCTTGCAGAGCCTGATTGCATGCTGCGCGAGTGCCTCGAAGCCGCGGCGATTCGACAGGCCTGTCAGTTCATCCGTGGTCGCAAGCTGCACGGCGGAGATTTCCTGCTCGGCCATGCGCGCAAGATCGCGCAACAGCACGCGCTCTTCGTCATCCAATGCGCGTGGCTTCACGTCGATCAGACATAGCGTGCCGAGCCGGCTGCCGTTGTCGACGGTGAGCGGATAGCCCGCGTAGAAGCGGATATTCGGATCGCCCGTGACAAGCGGATTGTCGGAGAAGCGCACATCGAGCAACGCGTCGTTCACGAGGAACAGCTCGTCGTCGAGAATCGCGTGGCCGCAGAAAGACACATCGCGCGATGTTTCCGAAGCGTCGATGCCGGGATGCGACTTGAACCACTGGCGGTGGCTGTCGACCAGCGTCACGGCCGCAATGGGCACGCCGAACAAACGTCGCGCGAGGCGCGTGAGACGGTCGAACCGTTCTTCCGGCGCAGTATCGAGTATGTGAAGCGAACGCAACGTCTCCACCCGTTCGCTTTCGTTATGTGGCATTGATGGTCGCAGCATTCGAGATTCGGATTAAATGCGAACACGCGATACTCCTTTAGCACCGCGCGATCCGCCGCAGGTTGAACGGAACCGGGTACAAATTCTATCCGCAGCCTGCGGTAAATGAAACGATTACGCCCTGCTCAGTTGGCTCAAATGCACGCGTAATTGCCCTGGCTGAAAGCTAACCGACACCTGTCGGCCCGTTCAACACGATGCGAACCTTGCGCGCCAGTTCCACGCGCCGATAGGGCTTGTGAATCATGTCGAACTCGCTGCCGTTCGCATCGGTCCGCTCGAGCGACGCATCGGCATAGCCTGTCGTCAGCAGCACCTTGATCTTCGGTTGCAGGCGCCGCGCCTCGCGCGCGAGCATCACGCCGTTCATGGTTCCCGGCATGATGAGGTCGGTGAACAGCAGGTCGACAGCCGTGCCGTCCTGCAAAATATCCATCGCCTCTTTCGTGTTCAGCACGACGCGCGTGCGATAGCCGATCTGCTCGAGCATCGCCTGCGCGACTTCCGCCACTTCGACGCGGTCGTCGACGATCAGGATCGTTTCGTTACCCGCCTTTTCGATCGCCTTCGGTGCGGACGGACGACGCTGCACATTGCCTTCCACAGCCGGGAAATAAAGCCGCAACGTGGTGCCGATGCCCGGTTCCGAATACAGGTTCACAGCGCCGCCCGACTGCTTCGCGAAGCCATATACCATCGACAACCCGAGGCCCGTACCCTTGCCTTCGTCCTTCGTCGTGAAGAACGGGTCCATCACCCTGTCGAGAATCTCAGGCGGGATGCCGCAGCCGTTGTCGGAGATCGCAATGCTCACGTAGCGGCCGGTCCGCAGGTCGGCGAATCCGACCATTGCCTGCTGCTCCAGTTCGACCGTCTCCGTGCGCACTGTCACCACACCGTCGCGCTGGCTTGCCAGCGCGTCGCGTGCATTGAGCAGCACGTTGAGCAATGCGACTTCGAGCTGGGTCGAATCGACACGGCAATTGCCGAGGCCATCCTCATATTCGGTCTTCAGCGAAACGTTCTCGCCAAGCGTGCGCCGCGCGAGTTCGACCATGCTGTCCGCCAGCGTGTTCAGATTGACTGGGCGCCCCACCAGTTTCTGCTTGCGCGCAAACGCAAGCAGCTGTTGTGTCAGCGTCGTGGCTTTGGCGACCGCGCCGCGTATGCGATCGAGGCTTTGCGCCATCACCGGACCTTGCGCATTGCCTTCAATGCCCATTTGCAGCACGTCGACATAACCGGCCATCACCTGCAGCAGATTGTTGAAGTCGTGCGCAATGCCGCCCGTCAGTTGCCCGAGCGCCTCCATCTTCTGCGCCTGATGCAGCGCGTCCTCTGCATCGCGGCGGCGGCTCACGTCCAGTTGCGAGCCGAAGAAATACACCAGTTCGCCCTGCTCGTTGAAGACGGGCGAAATGAAGAGCGCGTTCCAGAACGTCGAGCCGTCCTTGCGATAGTTGAGAATCTCCGTCGCGATCTCGCGGCGATGCGCGACGGCGTCCCGCACTTCGTCGATGGTTGCGCGATCCGTTTCCGGCCCCTGCAGAAAGCGGCAGTTGGTGCCGATGATCTCCGGCAGCTCATAGCCCGTCATGCGCAGGAACGCATGGTTCGCGAAGATCACGGGGTTGTCGGGCAGGTTCGGATCGGTGACAACCATTGGCATGCGTGTCGTCGACACGGCGGCGAAGAATATATCGTCCTGATGGTCAGTGATCTGATGCGCGCCGCTTCGAATGGTGGTGAGTGTACGGTTGATATCCATGGCATTTGACGCAATAAGGTGCGACAGCCACGGTTGTTTCGCTCGACACTTTACGTGGGCAGTCACATTCCGGTTTTGAGAAGTCGCATCGGTCAGCGCAGAGCGATGCGCAATTGCGTGGCGTCCGTCAATGCGAAATTCATGCCGACACGAAAATGCGGCAGTAATTGCGCAAAAGTTCACGAATAGAAGGGAAGAGTTACCGCGCAAAGCCGCCATGCGTCACTGGAAATGCCGGATAAGCGATGCGTGATTTCGCAAAAGGAAAGGCGACTAGAAAAATTTTCAAACGATCTTTACTGCTGCGTCCGGCGCAGCATCGACACGTCATAGCCTAATGCGCGAACGCGTTCCAGCAGCGCGCGTTGCAGTTCGACTGCGGGTTTCGCTTCACGCGTGAGTATCCACAGATAGGTGCCGCTCGGTTCGCCGACGATCGACCAGTCATAGTCGTCGGCGTGGTCGAGCACCCAGTAGTCGCCGACGTAGAACGGCCCGAAGAACGATACTTTCAGTTTTGCATTGTCCGACCCGGGGACCACACGCGCCTTGCCACGCGCGACGCGCCGCAGTCCATCTGCACCGCCCTCGCGACCCGTGTTGAGCACGCTAATCAAGCCGTCGTCGCGCTTCGCGTAGTCCGCCGTGACGAAATCGCGGCCTCGCTCGAAATGATTGTCGTAGCGCGCGAACTCGTACCAGCGCCCCGCATAGCGGTCCACATCAACGCTCTTTGCCGGCTCGGGCACGTGCACATTGCCCTTCTTTCTTCTAATGACAATCGCGCATGCAACCAGCAAACCCACTGCGACAACCGCCGCGCCGGCAATGACAGCGCGCGCATGAGAACTGCTGTGCTCGATCTCCTGACTGACGTTATGTTCGACACTCATCGGTATCAACCTCCCGGATATGAAACCTCGACCCGACGACAAAGCCGTTTAGACCTTACGCGTCTGAAAAGTTTTCCTGCAAAGCGCAATACGGTGTCAGCGCAATGAATGCTTGACGGCAGCGCAGCAACGCGGATTCGCAATAGCCGCTATGCTCTCTCTTCTGCATTTCCATCCCGCTGCACTCAACCTCTTATAGTTTCCTTCTCGCGGAGTCGAACATGCAATACCGCAAATTCGGCCATACTGGTCTTACTGTCTCGCGTTTGTGTCTCGGTACGATGACTTTCGGCTTGCAAACCGAAGAAGACGTGTCGCATGGCATTCTCGACAAGGCGACAGACGCCGGTGTGAATTTCATCGATACGGCCGATGTCTATCCGCTAGGCGGCGACGAAAACCTTGCGGGACGCACCGAGGAAATCATCGGACGCTGGCTCAAGGGCAAGCGCGACCGCTTCATTCTCGCGACTAAAGCGGTCGGCAAGGTCGGTCCGCACGCCTGGAATCAGGGCGCGTCGCGCAAGCATCTGCTCGACGCCATCGACGATTCGCTGCGCCGCCTGAACACCGATTACGTCGATCTGTACCAACTGCATTCCGACGACCGCGACACGCCGCTCGACGAAACACTCGAAGCGCTCGACGTGATCGTGCGCTCGGGCAAGGCGCGCTATATCGGCGTCTCGAACTATCTGGCGTACCGGCTCGCGCGCATGCTCGGACGCTCCGACGTATTGCGTACCGCGCGATTCGTGTCCGTGCAGCCGCGCTACAACCTGCTGTTCCGTCAGATCGAACGCGAATTGCTGCCGCTCGCTGACGAAGAAGGCCTGGCCGTGATTCCCTATAACCCGCTTGCGGGCGGCCTGCTGACGGGCAAGCATCGACACGACGCGAAGCCCGCGGACGGACGCTTCACGGAGACAGTCGGCAAGGCAGGTGAGATGTACTCGGAGCGCTACTGGCACGAGCGCGAATTCAAGACCATCGAGACACTGCGCGAGATCAACGCGAAAACGGGCGAGCCGATGACGAAGACGGCGATTGCATGGGTGCTCGCGAATCCCACCATCACGTCGGCGATCATCGGCGCGAGCCGTGTCGAGCAGTTGAACGACTCGCTCGCCGCTGTCGACCTCGTGCTCGACCCCGAGATCAAGAAGCAGCTCGACGAAGCGACCGTCGAATACCGCTGGGGCGATGCGCCGCGCTGAGCGTTAATGCTGCACTAGCGTCCGTAGCGCAGCACGGTGCTGCTCGCGGCCAGCACGTGATTCGTAACGGCCGCGAGAAACGCGTCGTGATTGAGATTAGGCGGGAGCGCATCGGGCGCGAGATCGAGCGCGTAGACCTGCAACACGTAGTGATGCGGCACGTCGCCGATGGGCGGGCAAGGTCCGTAATAACCGGGCTGCCCGGTGCGATTGATGCCGCTCACGCTGCCTGCGGGGGCCGACGCGCCATGCGGCATCGCGTTCATCGACGCGGGTATCGCGTACAGCACCCAATGAATCACGCCAATGCCCTTGGCGCCGTCGGGATCGAAGAGCGTCACCGCGAAGCTACGTGTGCCGGATGGCGTGTTGCGCCATTGCACGGCGGGCGACTGGTTGCCGCCGCCGCAATTGTTCGCGCTGGCTGCATGGCTCGAATCGATGGTGCCGCCGTCGGGCGTGCCCGGCGAGATCACTTCGAAGGCGTCGGCCGCCACGGCGTGCGCGAAGCCTGACGAGAGCGCCATACATAGCGCAATGGCTGCGAGCCGGGTGTTAGAGATAGTTTTCATTGGACGGCTCCGTCGAATGGGATGCGCTCACGCGTTCATGAGCGCATCGGAGGAAACGAACGGCCATGCCCGTTTATTCCGCTCTAAGTAGTCTGCACATTGCTGTGCAAACCTGACTTTTTCTGCTTCACAGAGGCCGGTTTCACGGTTGCCGAAGCACCCGCCAGAGCCTTCCTCTCCACAGACTGCTGCGCCAAAGCTTGGCGCCGAATGTTGATGGCCGCGTTCAAATCGCGGTCCATCTTTAGCCCGCAGCCGCATTCGATAACGCGCTCACCCAAGGTGATTGCATGGATTGCGCCGCATGCCGAGCACGTCTTGCTGCTTGGATAGAAGCGGTCCACCACAATCACCTGTGCGCGGGTCATGGCGGCTTTGTATTCGAGTTGACGACGAAACTCGAAGAACCCTGCATCGGCGATGGCGCGTGCGAGCTTGCCGTTCTTCAGCATGCCCGATACGTTCAGGTCCTCGATACCGATAGTCGAGTAGTTCGTTGCGAGATTCGCCGTTAGTTTGTGCATAGCATCCTTACGGACGTTCGCGATACGCAGGTGCAGCCTGGCGAGCTTGGTTTTCGCTTTGGCCCGGTTTGCACTTCCCTTCTGTTTGCGCGACAGCGAGCGCGACAGGCGCACGATGCGCTTGTGCTCGGCGCGGTGCGGCTTCAACGCAGGAGCGCCGCCGCCGTCGCTGAATGTCGCCAGCGTGTCTTTATGCCAAGATCAACGCCGACAGCGCCACGGTCCTCTGCGGCCTTCAGGCGCCC
Source organism: Paraburkholderia hospita (assembly GCF_002902965.1). Lineage (GTDB taxonomy): Bacteria > Pseudomonadota > Gammaproteobacteria > Burkholderiales > Burkholderiaceae > Paraburkholderia > Paraburkholderia hospita. The sequence continues at coordinate 3,156,561 of NZ_CP026105.1, forward strand.
CTCTGTCTCCACCGACAGAGCCACATACCAACCATCGGCCATGCGGCTCACGGTCGCGCCCAGCACGCGCCCGGCGAAGCGCAATTCCTCACGCATGCGAACAACGCCGCAGCGCGGAAGCTTCACGGTCCTTCCGAGTACCTGCACGGCATGGCTAGACGCATTCACGGGGCCATTATCGGCGCGGAATGAATCGCGGATGCCCTTGCGCTTAAAGCGCGGATATCCCGGCTTTCTGCCGAGCTTCACGCGACGAAAGAAGTGGTCGAACGCGAGCCCGACATTCTTGATTGCGACCTGCGGCGCGCACTTCGTTACCTCTGCCATCCACGGGAATTCGACGGCCTTGATGGAGTTCAATTGCTTGCGAAGCGCGGCCTCGTTCGGCTTGCCACCTTCCTTGTGCTGGCGCGTCCATTCCGCCAACGCCCAGTTATAGGCGAAGCGAGCCACGCCGCACGCGCGGGCGAAATACTTCGCTTGCTCTGTGGTCGGGTCCAAGCGGATTTTGTGGACGCGGACAATCACCTGACAGCTTCCTTCAGCGCGTCGATAAGCTGCCTGTTCTTTTTGCTACGCGAGCCGTACAGCCGCGCGGAGAACACCGTAATGATTTCGAGCACGTCTTTCGCGAGTTCTTCCTCGAACGAAGGTTGCTCACCCTTGTGAATGATGACGATTTCGATGTTCTGCGCCGCGCACATGGCGAACACCAACTCGGAGCCGAAGCGCAGGAGGCGGTCTTTGTGCGTGATTACGAGCCGCTTCATCTGCTTGCGCAGAATCATTTCGAGCAGACGATCGAGACCTTTCTTGTGGTAGTTCATGCCACTGCCAAGGTCTTTGATGACTTCGCAGCGCCAGCCTTTAGCCGCGCAGTAGCTTTCCAGCATCGCGTGCTGACGCTCAAGGTCGTCCTTCTGGTCGTGCGAAGAAACACGGGCGTAGCAGACTGTCGGCGCGTCCTCGTTGCCGATGCCGAGCAGGTCCGACACGGCGTAATAGCGCGTGCCCCCAGCAGTCTTACGCGCAGGCAGTAGTTCGCCGGTCTCCTCCCACTTACGCAGGGTGGAGACCGCGACGCCGAGCATCGTTGCCGCTTCGCCAATCTTCACAAGCCTCTTTTCCATAAGGAAAGATTAGGGCAGATTTTGGCAGAAAATTCAACTCAGTTGTTCGCCCCCGCCCGCTCTTTCAACGGAACACGCCCGACTCCTGATTCGCTTCCGGCAACTGCCGCGTCTCCCGCACCGACTTCGGATGCCAGAGCCTCGCGCCGCCTTCGATGCCCGCCGCGTTCGATACGACGGTCGCATTCGACGGCAACTCGAACGTCAGACGCTCCGCATTGCCGCCGCCGATCCACAGCTTGTCGTAGTTGACGAGCGAAGCGAGGATGGCGATCACCTTCTCCACACGCCGGTTCCAGCGCTTGTTGCCCACCTTCTCGCGCGCCGCATTGCCGATGTACTCGTCATACGTGCGGTCCTTGCTGACGGGATGATGCGCGAGTTCGAGATGCGGCATCAGTTCGCCGTCGCGAAAGAGCGCGGTGCCCGCGCCCGTGCCCAGCGTCAGCACGAATTCGATGCCGTGCCCTTCGATCGCGGCGAAGCCCTGCATCTCGGCGTCGTTGATCATGCGAACGGGCAAGCCGCCGGCGCGCGCCGCCAGTTGTTCCGCGAGCGCGAAGCCGCGCCAGCTCGCATCGCCGATATTCGGTGCCGTCAGCACGTGGTTGTCCCGCACGACGCCCGGAAAGCCGATCGACATCAAGGTTGGATGCTGCGCATCGACGAGCGGCTGCACGAGCGTCGCGAGCGCATCGACGAGTTGCTCAGGCGTGCAGGGATGCGGTGTCGCGACGCGCACGCGTTCGCTTTTCATGTCGCCGTCCGCGTCGATGACGGCCGCCTTCAACCCCGTGCCGCCGACGTCGATGGCGAGTATCCGTTCACCGTCGCTTTTGGTGTTTCGTCGCGTCTGTACTTTAGCTTTAGCCAAATCGTCCCCCTTTCGTTCGTCGTTGTGACAGGACTACTCTTTGCTCTGCAATGAACGCCACGCGCGGCCATCGCGCGCGAGCAGTTCATCGGCTTGCGCCGGCCCGCTGCTGCCCGCCGGATAACCATGCACGGGCAGCGCGCCGCCTTCGGGATGCAGCACGCGATCGACCGCGCACCAGCCCGACTCGATGCTGTCGGCGCGCTGGAACAGTGTCTCGTCGCCGAGCATGCAGTCGTAGAGCAGCGTTTCATAGCCGACGTTCGCGCGTTCGTCGAAGTAGTCGTTGTAGTTGAACGCCGAGCGCACCGCGCCGATCTGCATCGCCGGTCCGGGCACCTTCGCGTTGAAGTCGAAGCGCGTGCCATGTGCGGGATCGATACGCAGCGTGAATACGTTCGGCGTCAGCGCTTCGACGGGCGTGTCACGGAACATCAGAAACGGCACGCGCTTGAGTTGCACGGCGATCTCGGTGCGGCGCGCGGCCATGCGCTTGCCCGTGCGCAGATAGAACGGCACGCCCGCCCAGCGCCAGTTGTCGATGAACACGCGCGCGGCCGCATAGGTTTCCGTCGTGCTGTCGCGCGCGACGTCGGGTTCGTCGCGATAGCCGACGCCCGCATCGCCCTTTTCATACTGGCCGAGCACGACGTCGTCGCGCTTCAGCGGCTCGATGGCGGCGAAGAGTTCGGCTTTCTTGTCGCGCACGGCTTCCGCATCGAATGAATTGGGTGGCTCCAGCGCAACCATTGCGAGCAATTGGAACAGATGGTTCGGCAGCATGTCGCGGAATGCGCCCGTCTGCTCGTAGAACTTGCCGCGCCCTTCGACGCCAAGCGTCTCGGCCGCCGTGATCTGCACGTTGTCGATGTACTCGCGCCGCCACACGGGCTCGAACATCGCATTCGCGAAACGCACGGCAAGGATGCTCTGCACGGTGTCCTTGCCGAGAAAGTGATCGATGCGATAGACCTGCGATTCGTTTGCGTAACCCAGTATGTGCGCATTGAGATCGCGCGCGGACGCGAGGTCCGTGCCGAACGGCTTTTCAATCACGAGACGCCGGAAGCTCCCTTTGCGCTGCGCGTCTTCTTTCAGCAAGCCAAGCTTGCCGAGACGTTCGACGATCGGCCTGAAAAAGCCGGCGCCCACCGCGAGGTAGAAGATCGCATTGCCGTGCGGCGTTTTCTCGATGCGCTGCTTGAGCGCTTCGAATGCATCGTCGGTTTCGAATTCGCCCGCCATGTATTCCATGCGCGATGAAAGCCACTTCCAGGCTTTCTCGTCGACCTTGCCGGTATGCGCTTCACTAGCCTTGTTGGCGGCAAACTGCTCCAGCGACTTGCCGAGATCGCCGAGCCATTCCTTCGTTTCGCGCTCGCCGTGATTGACGCCGATGATGTGCATGCCGTCGTCGAGCAGGCCATCGACGGTCAGGTTGTACAGCGACGGCGTCAACAAACGTTTAGTCAGATCGCCGCCCGCGCCGAAGATGACCAGCGTGCACGGCGGCGAAGGCCGTTTGCCTGCGGGACCCGCGGCGGCTGCATGCGGCCCTGCGCCGATCTTGCAGCTTGCTGACGAGGTAGTCGATGAAGCGTCGTTTGCGTCATTGGACATGGCAGTCTTTCCATGAATGAGCCATACGAGTGGCGATATCTGAAAGACCCGCCGCCATGCCGCACAGTTCAATCGAACCGCTGCAATAGCTGCGGGCAGCGCGGTCTATTTCACGGAAGCCGCCACTTCGGCATCCTGCGCCTCGCCCGTTTCAGGCACGAAGCCTGAGCTTGCAAGTTCGCGCGGCTGCAGCAGCAACGCGACGAGACCCGACCATCCCGTCTGATGCGACGCGCCCACGCCGCGTCCGTTATCGCCGTGAAAGTATTCGTGAAAGAGCACGAGATCCTGTGAGCGCGGGTCCGCCTGCAACAGCGGATACGCAGCCATCACAGGTCGCTCGTTGTTCTTGTCCTTGAGGAAAAGTGTGGTCGTGCGTTGTGCGAGTGCGTCGGCGATTTCGGACAATGAAAGCTGGTTGCCCGAGCCCGTCGGATACTCGACGCGAAAATCGTCGCCGTAATAGCGATGAAACTCATACAGCGACTCGATCAGCAGATAGTTGACGGGCATCCACACCGGCCCGCGCCAGTTCGAATTGCCGCCGAACACGCGCGAATCCGATTCGGCGGGCAAGTACTTCACGCAGAAGCTCTGGCCGTTGTGCTGATAGACGTAAGGTTGATCGCGATGCACACGCGACAGCGCGCGCACTCCGTGATCGGACAGGAACTCGGCTTCGTCGAGCGCGCGCCTGAGCAGCGCTTTCATCCGATGGCCGCGCAACAACGAAAGCAGCAGGCTATTGCCGCGCCCCGGCTCGTTCCAGCGCGACACCAGCCGCGCGAGATCGGGCTTGTTGCGCAGGAACCAGACAAGGCGGTCGCGCAGACCCGGCAGCGAGCCATGCAGACGCTCTTCGAGCACATGCACGGCGATCAGCGGAATCAGGCCGACAATCGAGCGCACGCGCATCGGCACATTGGAGCCGTCAGGCAAGCGCAGCTTGTCATAGAAGAATTCGTCCTCGCTGTCCCACAGGCCCGTATCGCAGTTGTCTTCGCAACTGACGGCCTGCGCGATATACAGGAAGTGCTCGAAGAACTTCACGCCGATATCGACGAACACGTGATTCGCAAACGCGAGTTCGAGCGCGATGCGCATCAGGTCCAGCGCATACGCGGCCATCCACGCGGTGCCGTCTGCCTGATCGATATGGCCGCCCGTCGGCAACGGCGATGAGCGGTCGAAAATGCCGACGTTGTCGAGCCCAAGAAAACCGCCCTGGAAGATATTGCGGCCGTCGGCATCCTTGCGGTTCACCCACCACGCGAAGTTGAGCAGCAGTTTGTGAAAGACCAGTTCGAGAAAATCGCGGTCGCCCTTGCCCATCAACGCGCGATCGATTTCATAGACACGCCACGCGGCCCATGCGTGCACGGGCGGGTTCGCATCGCTGAACGCCCATTCGTACGCGGGGATCTGCCCGTTCGGGTGCATGTAGCGATCCTTCACGAGCAGCAACAACTGGCGCTTCGCAAACGCGGGATCGATCAACGCGAACGCGGCGGCATGAAACGCGAGGTCCCATGACGCGTACCACGGGTACTCCCACTTGTCGGGCATCGACACGATGTCCGCGTTGCACAAATGCCGCCAGTCGCGATTGCGTCCCTGTTTGCGCGATGCGGGCGGCGTCGGCTGCGAGGGGTCGCCGTCCATCCAGCGCTCGACGTCGAACTGGTAATACTGCTTCGACCACAGCATGCCCGCCAGCGCCTGGCGCTGCACGAGCCGCTCGTCCGCGCCGTCGATATGGTGCTGCAACGCCGCATAGAACCCATCGGCTTCGGCGATGCGCTGCGCGAACAGTTGCTCGGCATCGAGCGGCGTTTCATCGGGGCAAAACTCGGGACGCCAGCGCAGATAGACGACGGCCGTCCCATGCGGCGGCAGATTCAGCGGCACGTGCGCGGCCGCTTTGGTGCCCGCGTCGCGCCGGATCGCGTCGGCGTCGCCATGCACGAGGTAGTCGTTGAAGCCGTCCTTGAACGGACCTTCGGCCTCCATGTTGAAATGGCGCCGGACGTTCGTATCGTTCTCGCAGAACAGCCACTCGAAGACCGTCGTATCGGGCGACCATGCCGTCACCACCATCGGCTCGTGACCAGGATGCGTGCCGAGCAGGCGCGTGACGCCGTGCACTGTCTCCTTTATGAGCTTCGGGCGCTCGTCCGACTCCTTCCACGACCACTTGTTGCGCGCCCAGATTTGCGGCAGCAGATCGAGACTGGCGGATTCGTCCCCGCGGTTTTCGACGGTGACGCGCATCACGATGTCTTCGGGCGTGTTCTTTGCGTATTCGACGGTCACGTCGAAATAGCGCAGGTCGTCGAAGACACCTGTGTCGAGTACTTCATATTCCGGCAGGTCCGCACCGCGCCGCCGGTTCTCTTCGACGAGATCCTGATACGGAAACGCGCCATGCGGGTACTTGTACAGCATCCGCATATACGAATGCGTCGGCGTGCCGTCGAGATAGAAATACAGTTCCTTGACGTCCTCGCCGTGATTGCCTTCCTGGTTCGTGAGGCCGAACAGGCGTTCCTTGAGAATGGGATCGGCGCGGTTCCACATGGCGATCGACACACACCAGTTCAATGTGTCGTCGCCGAAACCCGCAATGCCGTCCTCGCCCCAGCGGTAGGCGCGGCTGCGTGCGTGATCGTGCGGGAAATAATCCCATGCGGTGCCGTTCGGGCTGTAGTCTTCGCGCACCGTGCCCCACTGACGCTCGCTCAGATACGGACCCCAGCGCTGCCATCGCGCGCACTCGCTGGAGTGCAGACGTATTCCTTCGACGGTCGCAAGCAGGTTTCCGGCGCGCAGCGGAGGCATGGCAGCGTCCTCGTCTCTCGTGTGACGGTGGGTGTCACATCGTAGCGCGGTTTGGGGTGTTCGCGTCGGGGAGGTTGGCATGGACGCTTTCGCCCAGCAAAACACCCATACGCAACCGTTCCCCCAGCGACCACGCCTGAAACGGCGTGCCGCCCGGCGTGTGCGGCGCATCGCCGTCCGCGACTTCTGAAATGTGATCGAGGCCCGCGCGATCCAGATGCGCGTCGAGCGGAGCGAGAAAGCGCGCGCGTGCTGCGCTGCGGGCTGCCTCGTCGGGACGTTGCACGCGCAGCCATGCTTCGACGAATGGCCCGAGCAGCCACGGCCACACTGTTCCCTGGTGATACGCGCCGTCACGTTCGAGCGGCGCGCCCGCATAGCGCCCGCGATAGCCGGGAGCTTCCGGCGACAACGTGCGCAAACCCAGAGGCGTCAGCAGGTGCGCTTCCACCTGCGCAACGACGGCGCGCGCCGTGTCGCCTTCGACCAGCGCAAACGGCAAGCCGCCTGCCGCGAAAATCTGATTGGGCCGGATCGATCGATCAATCGTTCCAGGCAAGTGGTCGACATCGACGTTATCGAACAACGCGCCTGTTTGCGGATCGACGAAGCGCTGCGCAAACGAAGCCTCCACACGGTCGGCAGCTTCGTTCCAGCGCGTGTTCCACTGTGCTGCAATGCGCAATGCGTTGAACCACAACGCCTGCACTTCGACGGGTTTGCCGATGCGCGGCGTCACGACCCAGTCGCCGACCTTCGCATCCATCCACGTGAGCTGCACGCCAGGCACGCCTGCACGCAGCAGGCCATCGTCGTCGGCTTGGATGCCGTAGCGCGTGCCCTGTGTGTAGCCGGCCAGAATCGTATCGACGGCTGCGTGCAGGCGCTCGCGCGTCGCGTCTGACGCATGCTCCGTCGCCAGATAGTCGTGCACGGCGATCGCGAACCACAGCGATGCATCGACCGAGTTGTATTCCGGCTCGTCGCCGTAATCGGGAAAGCGGTTCGGACACATGCCTTGCGAAATCGTCCCCGCCCATGCGAGCAGGATCGACTCGGCTTCCGCGAGTCGCCCCGTAGCGATCAGCAGACCGCGCATCGCGATGAAGGTATCGCGGCCCCAGTCGGTGAACCAGGGAAAGCCGGCGACGATCGTGCGGCCCGCCGAGCGCGCGACGACGTAGGCATCGGCGGAACGATGCAGGCGCGAAGCGAAAGCAGCGCGACGGTTCGTTTCGGTCTCGGCAAGCGTGTTCGCCAGTTCAATCGCGGTGGCTTGCGTAACAGGCGGCGACTGGCTCGACACGTCCGCGCTCAATATCATCACGGCCGCATGCGAACGAAGATCGAACGTGAAGACGCCGGGCGTCGCGAGGTCTTCGGTGAAATCGAGGCCGCGCTCACGTTCGCGTACGTAGCAGAAGTTGCGATACCAGTCGGGCGCGTGTTCGTACGCGCCGTTCGTGACGACGCGAATCGCCGGCAGATCGTGATACGGCTGCCACTGCACACGTTCGCCATTGACGGAAGCGGAAAAATCGAACGCGCCGGTCTCGTGATGCAACGCGTGATAATCGCGGCCCGACAGCAACGGACGAACATGCAGTGTGATTGCGTCATCGCGGCGCGCGTCCCCATCGAATGCCACGCGCCAGCGCAGCATCGTTTCGCAAGTCGCTTTTGCGACGAACGTTTCCGCGATCACACACGTCTGCGCATCGATGCGGAAGCGCCATGTCGGCCACGGCGTCGTGTCGAACCCGATCAGACCCGCAGCAATGTCGGGATAAACGATATCTGGCGCGTAACGCTGCATCGACAGCGGATAGCGCACGCCCTTCGTCTCGATCCAAGCCTCGATCCCATTCACAAGCACGATACGGCCCGCTGGCGCGCGCGTCGCCGTCAGCAGCAGCGCTTGATAGCGGCGCGTGCGCAGCATGCCGACCGTGCCCGACGCAAAGCCGCCAAAGCCGTCGGCCTCGAGCCATTCGTCTTTTAGACGTTTAATATCGAAAGGAGATTCGACGTGTGTCATCGCTATAGCCGCCGTGCGTCGGCGACGGGATCAAGTCAGCCGACAGATTAGCCGCTCGCACATGAAATGTCTTGGGCGTTCAGCTGGCCGACTGCGCAGTCGACTGCTCGCCCACACCTGTTGCGCTGGAATCGCGCTGAATCGGCAGCACGGCCCACACTTCCAGGCCGCCACCCTCACGCGCATGAAACTCCAGCGCGCCGCCATGCAGCCGCGCAATGCGTTCGACGATCGCCAGCCCCAGCCCCGTGCCGCCCGTTTTGCCATGCGCGTTCTTGCCGCGCTGGAACGGCGCCTTGAGCCGTTCGAGTTCTTCCGCGCTCAAGCCTTTGCCGCGATCGGCGACGGCCACATAAATCGCCTGCGCATCCATCCACGTCCGCACCGCGAGACCCGTTTGTCCGTAGACCACGGCGTTCTGCATCAGGTTCATCACGAGCCGCATCATCGTGATGGGCCGGAACGCGTGCTCAGGCAGCTCGCCCAGTTGCAGGTCGAACTCGTGCCCAAGGCCCGCGAAGTCGGCGGCAAGCTGGCTGATCAGCGCGTTCAGATCGCCCGATTGCGGCGTCTCGCGCTCGCCGCTGCCCGCATAGTCCATGAACTGCTGAAGAATCGTATCAATCTGATCCAGATACGATTCCGCCGCGCCAACGAAGGCTTCGTCGCCGTTCGTGTCGTTCGCCATGGCCATCGCAAGGCGCAGCTTGGTCAGCGGCGTGCGGATGTCGTGCGAAATGCCCGCGAGCATCAGCGCGCGCGTCGCTTCCGCCTGCTGCAACGCCTGCGTCATCTGGTTGAACGCGCCGCTCACCTGGGCGATTTCCGTCGGACCATCGACAGGTAACGGCGGCGGCACTTCGCCCGCGCTCACGCGGCGCGCCGCTTGCGCAAGCTCCCGCAATGGACGGTTCAGATGCGCCTGCAGCGCGAAGCCCGTCAACGCGGCGAGCATTGCGAGTCCGATCGACAGCAGCACCGCCGTCAGCATGCCGCCGCCCTGCGCTTCTTCCGGCACCTGCAAGCCGATCCAGTATGGCGTGCCCGCCACATGCATGCGGATCCACATGCGCGGATGCGGCGCGCCTTGCCAGCGCACTTCGGTGCCCGCAGGCAAATAGCGGTGCAGCGTATCGAGGAACGTCGCCAGCTGATAGGTCCGGTAGAACGCAAGCAACCGCACACGCGGCTCGGACACAGCTTCCGCTGGCGGTTCGCTGCGCGCATCGAGCCGCGCGACGAGCGTGTCGCGCGCGTCTTCGGGCGACGCGGCCAGCGCATTGTCCAGCGTCTTGATGTACGTGCCGAACACGGCCGCGGCGCGTTCGACGCGCGGCTTTTGCACGTAATGAATCAGCACGCTCAGCGAGCACACCTGAGTGAACGCAACGAGCACGATCAGCAGCGCGATGTTGCGCGCGAGCACGCTGCGCGGCAGCAAGCGGGACATGAAGCGCCGGAACAGGCGCGCGCTCATGCGTCGACGTCGGCGGCGAGCATATAGCCGACGCCCCACACAGTCTTGATGTAACGCGGCTTCGACGGATCGCTTTCGATCGCCTGGCGCAGACGCAGAATCTGCACGTCGATACTGCGGTCGAGCGCATCGTGGTCGCGTCCTCTTGCGCGTGCGATCAGATTGTCGCGGCTCACCGCGCGGTTCGGCGACGCGGCGAGCGCCGTCAGCAGCAGCATCTGCGCCGAATGCAGTTCGAGAAGAGTGTCCTGTTTGTAGAGGCACTGCTTGGCGACATCGAGCCGGAACTCCCCGAAGCGCAGCGTCTGCGTGGTGACGGTCGGATCGTTCGAGGCGATTTTCTGGCGGCGCAGCAGCGCATTGATGCGCGCCACCAGTTCGCGCGGCAGGAATGGCTTGGCAAGGTAATCGTCGGCGCCCGTTTCGAGGCCGATCACGCGATCGAGCGGATCACCCTTGGCCGTGAGCATCAGAATGGGCAGCGTGTGCCCTTCCGCCCGCAGTTTCGCGCAGATCTGCAGGCCGTCTTCTTCGCCGATCATCAGATCGAGCACCAGCAGGTCATACGGCTCGCGCTGCAAATAGCGCTCGAGCCGCTTGCTGTTTTCCACCGCGCGGACTTCGAAACCATGTCCGCTCAGAAAGCGCTGCAGCATATTGCGGAGTTCCGCTTCGTCGTCGAGCACGATGATGCGGGCGGGTCGGTCCATGCAAGGCTCCTTCGTCGCTTATGGTTTCATTCGTCTTGCAACAGTTTAGCTTCATGCCGACCCGCTTTTCCGTCAGTGCGATCCCGCGTGCTGCGCCATGAACTGCTCGATCTGCGCGAGCGTCACGTAGCCCTGCTTCTGCGTGTCGATCTCGTTGAAATGCTGCGCCACGCGTGGCATGCCCGTCTGCGCCTGGGCAAGCGTCAACTTGCCGTCGTGCGTCGTGTTGGCGGCGGCAAAGCGCTCCTGCAACTGCTGCATCACGCGCTCCATGCGCGGCGATCCTGCCATCGGTTGCGGCGCCGTCTGGGCCATCACGCCCGTCGATGCAATGCACAAAGCCAGAATAGCGATCAACTTCTTCATTTCCCATCTCCATCATCGGTTCATTCAACTTCTTCGCTACGTCGTGTTGCGATTCGTCGTTGGCGAAGCGAATTCTGGTTGTCCAGGACGCGCAAGGCAATTTCAAACTTATGTCGATCCATGTCATGTCAGCGCCACGCATCTTCACGCACGATGCAACGCGTATTACGCAGCAGACGCTTCAAACATGGGCGTGCTTTTTCCGACATCGAATGAAACAAGTAATCGCTGCCCTTCACCGAAGGCGTTGCGTATCGTTTGCACGTCGGCGGCCTCATCAGCATTTCGCATCGCATCCGCCGACGTCCGCTTCGGGAGTTTCATGTGAACATTCGCTCTGCTTATACGTCCGCGATCGCCGCCATGGGCATCGCCTGCTCGACGAGCGCCTATGCCGGCACCGTCTTCATTCATGCGGCCTATGTGCCCGCCGCCGTCTATGCACCGGCGCGCACGCTCTATTACGTGCCGCCGCAACCGCCTGCCGTGGTGCCCATCGTGCCGGCGGCGCCAGTCGTGCCCTACGTTGCCGTCGTGCCGCCACCCGCGCCCGCGATACGGCTGCCCTATGCGACGATTCCCGTGCCGGTCGTCATCATCCGCTGACCGCATTCACGCCGCGATTCACTTGATCTTTGCAGAGGCGAGGCCAACAATGAAAGCCTCTTTCGTCGTCGACGAGTATCGCGGAGCGCCACATGCCAGATATCGAAAAGGACAAGGTCATCGCCGTGCTGAACCAGATTCTCGAATCCGAGCTGGCAGGCGTGGTCCGTTATACGCACTACTCCTTCCTCGTGTTCGGCTTTGGCCGCATTCCGATCGTGTCGTGGCTGCGCCAGCAGGCTGACGAATCATTGCTGCACGCGCATCAGGCGGGCGAATGGATCACGACGCTCGGCGAGTATCCGTCGCTAGGCATCGGTGCGCTGCTCGATTCGCATACGACGGACATCACGACCATCCTGCGCGAATCGCTCACAGCGGAAGACGTCGCGCTCGGCCTGTATCGCGATCTGCTGGCGCTGGTCAAGGACCGCTCAGTCGCGCTCGAAGAATATGCGCGGCAGATGATTACCGTCGAAGAGATGCACGCGGGCGAAGTGGACAAGATGCTGCGCAAACCCGGCACGGTGGGCACATCGGGCGAGCGCGGCGCGGCGCATTGAGTTTCTTTGCCGTGTTGTAAGGGCGCAATCGCAAGCGCCCCGCTCAATTGTCAAATCACGCGGCGCGCTTAGGCCGCGCGTTCAACCGTCCATCTATCCGCCTTTCGACAAGCGCCGCATCTATCACTATGTGATGGATGCGGCGCTTCCGTCCTTTGTATTTCGCGCGCTGCATTTAACGTTTGTCCGCCACAAAGCGCGTCTATTCCCCTAAAGCTTCTGCAAGCATGATCTCGTTTGCAACGACCCATGCTAGGCTATGCGCGGCATCAGGCTGTTGAATTCTGCACTCGCAATTTCGTTCGTAGTCCGCGCAGGTAATACAGGGTGGATAGATGATCGATGACGTCAAAGGCAGTGTCAGTCGCAGTCGTTTGCATAGACCTTCACGTTTCGCGTTCGACGCTTCGATCAGCGTAGCCGTCGCCATTCTGAGCGCGGCATTGCTTCCCCTGTCCGGCTGCACGGTCGGCCCCGATTACCGTACGCCCGCACCGCCCGCCACTGAAACCTATACGCCCACGCCGCTGCCCGATCAGACGGCGTCGTCGCCAGGCGCGTCGGGTGCGCCTCAGCAATTCATCGCCGGACAGGACATTCCCGCCCAATGGTGGACGCTCTTTCATTGCGAGCCGCTCGACGCGCTGATACGCGAAGCGCTCACCAATAGCCCGAACGTCGCCGCTGCGCAGGCAGCGCTCAGGCAGGCGGCCGAGAACTATCGCGCGGAAGTGGGCAGCGCGTTGTATCCGTCTGTCGATGCGAAACTCAATGCGACGCGCGAGAAGTTCAACGGCGTTACATTCGGTCAGCCGGGACTCACGGAAGTGCTGAACCTGTATAACGCGTCGGTGAATGTGTCGTACAACCTCGACGTGTTCGGCGGCTCGCGGCGCGAGCTCGAATCGCTGCGCTCGCAAATCGATTACCAGGGCTATCAGTTGCAGGCCGCGTATCTTGCACTGTCGGCGAACATCGTCACGGCGGCTGTCAAGGAAGCGTCGTTGCGCGAGCAGATCGACTCGACCGAGCACATCGCCGCCGACGAAGAAACGCAACTCGGCGTATTGCGCAAGCAGTTCGAGCTGGGCGGCGTGGGCCGCACTGCCGTGCTCTCGCAGGAAACGTTGCTCGCGCAAACACGCGCGACGCTGCCGCCGCTGCGTCAATCGCTCGATCAGACGCGCCATCAGCTTGCCGTGCTCGCGGGCAAGCTGCCGAGCGATGCGGCCGTGCCCGAGTTCAGGCTGTCGATGTTCACGCTGCCGCAGAGCTTGCCCGTGAGTCTGCCTTCGTCGCTCGTGAGGCAGCGGCCCGACATCCTCGCGGCCGACGCTACGCTGCATCAGGCGAGCGCGCAGGTCGGCGTGGCGACGGCGAACATGTATCCGCAGATCACATTGTCCGCGAGCTATGGCCCGCAGGCGCTAACGCCCGCCGGACTGCTCAAATACGCGGACATGATCTGGACCATCGGCGCGGGCATCACGCAGCCAATTTTTCATGGCGGGCAGTTGAGCGCCCAAAAGCGCGCAGCCGAGGCCGCTTTCGATCAGGCCAACGCGCAGTACCGGCAAACCGTGTTGCTCGCGTTCCAGAACGTCGCCGACACCTTGCGTGCACTCGAACACGATGCGACGGGTCTCGCCGCGCAAACGGACGCATGGCGCGCGGCGAGTGCTTCGCTCGATCTGACGCGCGGCCAGTTTCGCGTTGGCGGCGTCGGCTACCTGGCGCTGCTCGATGCGCAGCGTCAATACCAGAAGACCGTCGTGAATCTCGCGCAGGCTCAGGCCGCGCGCTATGCGGATACGGCAGCGCTGTTCCAGTCACTCGGCGGAGGCTGGTGGAACGACACGGCCACGAGCCAGGCGAATCAGCTAAACCCGGCCCCCACGCCACACTGATTTCTCTTGCAGTCGCCGCGCGTCGCATGCGATGAGCCCGCAGCGCCGCCGGACGCGTTTCGTGCCTCACCCGTTTGCCGTGCAAGGACCTGACGATGACGACGAAAAGACCGATGACAAAGCGGATGATCATCATGCTGATCTGCGTGGGCGTGCTGCTCGGCGCACTGGTCGGCTTCAACCTGTTCAAGGCGCACATGATCCGGAAGTTCATGGCGAGCAATGCGGCGCCCGCCGCGACCGTGACGTCCGCTGTCGCGCGCTATCAGAGCTGGCAGCCGCAGCTGTCCGCCGTCGGCAGCTTGCGCGCGGTGCGCGGCGTCGACGTGACGACGGAAGTGCCCGGCCTCGTGCGCGAGATCCCGTTCAGCTCGGGGCAGGAAGTGAAAGCGGGCCAGGTGCTGCTGCGCCTGAACGACGATTCGGACCGCGCTCTGCTCGCATCGCTGCAAGCCGCGGCGGAACTCGCGCAAACCGTCTACAAGCGCGACAAGGCGCAGTACGACATCCAGGCGATCGCCAAGGCGCAACTCGACGCCGATGCCGCCGACCTCAAAAGCAAGCGCGCGCAGGTCGATCAGCAGGCCGCACTCGTCGAAAAGAAAACCATCCGCGCGCCGTTCGCGGGACGCGTCGGCATCACGACCGTCAATCCCGGCCAGTACATCAATCCTGGCGACGCGATCGTCACGTTGCAGGCCATCGATCCCATCTACGCCGACTTCTATCTGCCGCAGCAACAACTCGGGCAATTGCAGGTTGGACAAACCGTTGTCGTCGATACGAATGCGTACAGCAGCCGCACGTTCGACGGCAAGATCCGCTCGATCAATCCGCGCGTGGACAACGCAACGCGCAACGTGCAGATCGAAGCGACCGTCGACAATCGCGAGCGCAAGCTGCTGCCCGGCATGTACGCGAATGTGAAGATCGACGCGGGTAATGAAGAACGCTATCTGACGCTGCCGCAAACGGCGATCACCTATAACCCGTACGGCGCGACCGTGTTCGTCGTCAAGCCTGGCGAGCACAAGGACGCGCACGGCAAGGTCATGCCCATCGCGCAACAGGTGTTCATCACACCAGGGCCGACGCGCGGCGATCAGGTGGCGATACTCAAGGGCATCGGCGAAGGCACGCAGGTCGTGACGAGTGGCCAGTTGAAGTTGAAGAACGGCACGCCGCTCGTGATCGATAACCGCGTGTTGCCTGCGGACAGCCCGAACCCGACGCCTCAGGAACAATAAGAGGCCGCCCGATGAAATTCACCGATATCTTTATCGAACGGCCGGTGCTTGCCTCCGTCGTGAGCCTGCTGATTCTCGTGCTCGGCTTGCGCGCGTTGTCGACGCTCAAGGTCAGCGAATATCCGCAGACGGAAAACGGCGTCGTCACGATCACGACCGCGTACTACGGCGCGAGCGCCGACACGATGGCCGGCTTCATCACGCAGCCGCTCGAGTCGGCGATTGCGCAGGCGCAGGGCATCGACTACATGTCGTCGTCCAGCACGACGGGCCTCTCGAAGATCACCGCGACGCTGCGCCTGAACTACGACTCCAACCGCGCGCTGACGGAGATCAACACGCAGATCGCGTCGGTCCGCAACCAGTTGCCGCCGCAAGCGCAGCAACCCGTGCTAACCGTGCAGGTCGGCCAGACCACTGACGCGATGTACATGGGCTTTTACAGCGACGTCCTGCCGAGCAACAACGTGACCGACTATCTGCTGCGCGTCGTGAAGCCGAAGCTCGATTCGGTCCAGGGCGTGCAGACGGCGGAAACTCTCGGCGGCCGGCAGTTTGCGTTGCGCGCGTGGCTCGATTCGACGAAGCTCGCCGCGCACAACGTGACGGCTTCCGACGTGTTCGCGGCGCTCGGCAACAACAACTATCTGGCGACGCTCGGCACGACCAAAGGGCAGATGATCAGCGTCGATCTGAACGCAGGCACTGATCTGCATTCCGTCGAAGACTTCAGAAGGCTGGTGGTCAAGCAGAAGAACGGCGCGATCGTGCGCCTCGAAGATGTCGGCAATGTCGTGCTCGGCGCGGACAGCTACGACTTCAACGTCGCGTTCAGCGGCAAGCGTTCGGTGTTCATCGGCATCAAGGTCGCGCCGGACGCGAACGTGCTCGATGTGGCGAAGCGTGTGAAGGCGATCTTTCCCGATCTGCAAAAGCAGTTCCCGACGGGCATGACGGGCGACATCGTCTACGACGCGACGGACTTCATCAACACCGCGATCGAGGAAGTCGTGAAGACGCTCGTCGAAGCGCTGGTGATCGTGACGGTCGTGATCTTCCTGTTCCTCGGCAGCTTCCGAGCGGTGATCGTGCCGGTGATCGCGATGCCGCTGTCGCTGATCGGCACGTTCTTCGTGATGCAACTGCTCGGCTATTCGATCAATCTGCTGACGCTGCTCGCGCTCGTGCTCGCGATCGGACTCGTGGTCGACGACGCGATCATCGTGGTCGAGAACGTCGACCGGCATATGAAGGAGGAAGGCAAGCAGCCATTCGAAGCCGCGATGATCGCCGCGCGCGAACTGGGCGGGCCGATTCTCGCGATGACGGTCGTGCTGATCGCGGTGTATCTGCCCATCGGTTTTCAGGGCGGGCTGACGGGCGCGCTCTTCACCGAGTTTGCGTTCACCCTGGCGGGCGCCGTGGCTGTATCGGGTGTGATCGCGCTGAGTCTGTCGCCGATGATGTGCTCGCGTTTTTTCCGCATGGATCAGGAGTCGGGGCGCTTCGCGCGTTTCGTCGACAGACAGTTCGAGCGTGTGCATCACGGCTATGGGCGGCTCCTGCATTCGATGCTCGACACGTGGCCCGTTTTCATCGTGATGGGGGCGCTGCTGTTGTGCGGCACGGTGTATCTGTTCATGACATCGCAATCGGAGCTTGCACCGCAGGAGGACCAGGGCATCGTGCTGTCGCAGATCCAGGGGCCGCCGAATGCGACGATCCAGCAGATGCAGACCTACGCGGACCAGGTATTCGACATCTCGAAGAACATGCCCGAGTATTCGCAGATGTTCCAGCTGACGGGCGCGCCGACGCTGAATCAGGGCATCGGCGGCGTGCTGTTCAAGACGTGGGACAAGCGCAAGAAGAACGCCACGCAGTTGCAGCAGGAGTTGCAGGCGAAGTGGAACGGCATCGCGGGCGCACGCGTGGCGGCGTTCCAGTTTCCGCCGTTGCCGGGCGCGCAGGGCTTGCCTGTGCAGTTCGTGATCAGCACGACGGAGCCGTTCGAGAATCTGAACGAAGTCTCGCAGACCGTGCTGCAGAAAGCGCGTGAAAGCGGCATGTTCTTTTTTATCGATAGCGATCTAAAGATCGACAAGCCGGAGAGCGTGCTGGTCGTGGATCGAGACAAGGTTGCGTCGCTTGGGCTCACGCAGAGCGATGTCGGCCAGACGCTGGGGGCGGCGCTGGGTGGCAACTACGTGAATTACTTTTCGATTGCGGGGCGCTCGTACAAGGTGATTCCGCAGGTGCTGCAAACGGATCGTTTGAATCCGTCGCAGGTGCTTGATTATTATTTGCGCACTCCGGATGGCAGTGTGATACCTGCTTCGACTGTGACGCATCTGAAGCAGAACGTCGTGCCGGAGTCGATCAATCACTTTCAGCAGTTGAACTCGGCGACGATTTCCGGTGTGATAGCGCCGGGGATTTCGCAGGGCGAAGTGCTCGACTTTTTGCGCAAGGCCACCACCGATGCCGCGCCGACCGGCTATAGCGCGGATTACTCCGGGTTGTCGCGACAGTTCGTGCAGGAGTCAGGTGGATTTGTCATTACGCTGATGTTTGCGACGATCATTGTGTTTCTGGCGCTTGCCGCGCAGTTCGAAAGTTTTCGCGATCCTGTGGTGATTCTTGTGTCGGTGCCGATGGCGCTGTTTGGGGCGCTGATCTTTATTAATCTCGGTGTGTCGACGCTTAACATTTATACGCAGGTTGGGCTTGTTACGTTGATGGGGCTGGTTAGCAAGCACGGTATTTTGATCGTGCAGTTTGCTAATGAGCTTCAGCGCGCTGGGCGCTCGAAACGCGAGGCGCTTGAGGAGGCTGCTGCTGTGCGGTTGCGGCCTATTCTGATGACTACCGCGGCTATGGTGCTTGGGGTTTTGCCTTTGGTGATTGCCTCGGGGGCTGGCGCCGCTGGGCGGAATGCCATGGGGCTTGTGATCTTCTCCGGGCTTTCTATTGGGACGCTTTTTACGTTGTTTGTTGTGCCTGCGATGTATATGCTTTTGGCCGCGGATCATCAGAAGGATCGGGGTCATTCCGCTCTGGCTTGAGTCATGTGTTGTCACTGTTCGTTTGCCTTTTCGCTGGCATCCGCGTTACGGTGTTCGCCGTTCAAGCGCCGCCCCTGTGCGGGGCGACGCGTGAAGCACGAAGGCAAATCGCGGATGCCAGCGCAAACACAGAGCAAACCACGCAGCGTCGCAGACAAAAAACCATAGGAGCAAAAATGTTCAGCGCATCACTCTTCCTGACGGCCGCGGGCGTAGGCCTCGCAGTAGCCGCACCAGTCGGCCCCATGGGCATGCTCTGCATCCGCCGGACGCTCACGGACGGCCCCCGCGCGGGCCTCGCAATCGGCCTGGGCATAGCCGGCGGCGACGCCATCTACGGCCTGATCGCCGCGCTGGGCCTGGTGAGCGTATCGCATTTCATGCTGGCCTACGACAAGCCGCTCCACATCATCGCGGGGCTATTCCTGCTGTATCTCGGCATCCGCACGATGCTGCAAAAAGTCCCCGCCGACAACGGCAACAACGGCAACAACAGCGAAGACAAGCTCGCCAACATCGGCCATTCAGGCGCAGTGAAGGCGTTTGCAAGCGCCCTGCTGCTCACCCTGACCAATCCGCAAACGGTCATCATGTTCGCCGCTCTCTTCACGACGCTCGCGCCGCGCGGACCGTTTTCATCGAGTGGCGCGTTCACGACCGTGCTCGGCGTATTCTGCGGATCGATCGCGTGGTGGTGCTTCCTAGTGACGGCCGTGTCGCTCGCGCGACATGCGATCGGCCACAAGCTGCGCGTGATCATCGACCGCATCGCGGGGCTGGCACTGGCCGTGTTCGGCATCGTCGAGGTCAAGCGCGCGATCTGACGGCCATAAACCGCACTTTATGCGCGGGCGAGCAGCGCCTAAACCCGCGCAAACCGCGCCCGCCACAACCCATCAAGCGAATACAGCGCAAGCGCAATCCAGATCGCGCCATAGCCGATCAGCTGCGCCTGCCCGAATGGCTCGCGATAGATCAGCACGCCAATGATCAGCTGCAGCGACGGCGTCACATACTGAATCAGCCCGAGCATCGACAGCGGAATCCGCCGCGCGCCGGCCGCGAACAGCAACAGCGGCACGGCCGTGATCGGCCCGGCCAGCGCGAGCAGCACCTTCACGCCGAATGACGCCGCGCCGAACCCGCTCTCGCCATGCGACGACGCGAAAAACAGATACAGCACAGCAATGGGAAAGAGCAGCACCGTTTCGAGCGTCAGCCCTTCGAGCGCGCCCAACTGCGCCGTCTTGCGCAGCAGGCCATAGCCTGCAAAGCTGAACGCGAGCGCAAGGCTGATCCACGGCGGATGGCCGTTTTCCCACGTGAGGTACAGCACGCCGCACGCCGCGACCGCGACGGAAAGCCACTGCACGCGCCGCAGCCGCTCGCCGAGAAACGCAAGGCCAAACAGCACATTGATCAGCGGATTGATGAAATAGCCGAGACTCGCCTCGACGATATGCCCCGCGTTGACGGCCCAGATATAGATGCCCCAGTTCGTCGACAGCAACAGCGCGCTCGCGGCGAAGCGAACCAGCAGCCTGCGGTCGCGCAGCACGGGCGCAAGCCAGCGCCACTGCTGCCGCACGGTGAGCACGATGAAGAGAAACAGCATCGACCACACCATCCGGTGCGCCAGCATCTCGACAGGCGAAATCTGATGCAGCGACTTGAAGTAGACGGGGAAGAGTCCCCACAAGGTGAACGCGAGCAATGCGTAGGCGACGCCGTAATTCATCCGAATGCGCGGGAAACCTCGGGATTCAGCCGGGGAGGGATAGTGCCGCGTGTGCAGCACCACATATACCCGCATCTCCTTGATAGCTATCAGTGGATTGAAGGGAATAGGCGTAGCCATCGCCACGCTGGACAAGCCTGCAGTGGCGGTGGTTGATGCCTTGCACGACAGTCGAGGCCGTCTGGATGTTGAATGAGCCGGTGGCACGAACGGCGACACGTCCGACGTGAATGCCGGCCCTCTTGCCGGTGGGCACATCCGCACGCACGTGGTCGCCCGTCCGGAACCCCTGAACCTGCTTCTGGCGCATGAGGTAACCACGCGGGAAACCATGACGGGTCAGGCGCGTGCGCTGGTAGCTGCCGCGCCCGGTAGCCTTGATCGACAGAGATGGGCGTTTCCAGTCGTTGATCGCGTCGACCCGTCCCACGCACACCGCGTCCAGGGCATGTGTCTTCGGCAGGTCGTGCGTGACGCGGTTGAACTTTGTGCGCCCTCCCGATGCAAGTTCGAGCGGCAGCCCTGTTGCCCGAAGCGTGTCGGTGAGCGCCCAGCGGGTGGTATTGACAGCTGCCGCGTCGCGCAGCGGACGCGATGCGGTCGCGAGGATGCGCGCAAGACGCTTCGAGTCCTTGACATACGCGCGCACATCGAGCGCACCCTTGTCCTGGTTGCAGTCGCCGCAGGCCAGTCCCAGATTGCCGACACGGTTACTGCCCTGACGTGCCCGGGCCGTCAGATGTTCGATCTGCAGCGGGCGGTCCTTCGCATCGCAGTAGATGCAGGTGCGCTTCCACTTCTCCAGCAGATACTCGCGTACCTCATAGCCTGCGAGTGTGCCCTGCTGATACTCAAGTCCCGAAATTTCCGGGTTCTCGAGCTGCTGCAGGTCGAAGCGAACGAGCTCGCTTGAGAGTGCTGTGACCGGAGCCCAGCGGCGGATACGCTGCACCCACGCCATCGTGGTGTCCACCCGGTGCTGAAGGGACGGCGGCAGCCATCCCTCCGGTTTTTCGCGGTTCAGGAAACGCGGCGCGCGATAACGCAGGTTGGCGCCGCGACGACGTCTGCGGAAACCTCTGCGTGCGGTCAGCGCCTCGCTGATCTGCCTGCCCCGGTGAATCAGCTCGAAGAGGTTGATAACGGCAATACCACTGTCAGCCTCGCGTACGAGTGCGACGCCCGTGACCTTGCTGCCCGGGTCAAGCTTGATACGAAGCGGCTGGAGTGCGCAGCTGTCGGCCATGCGATCGACGAGGCGAATCACGAATGGCATGACGCGATGCACCCGCGCACGGCCACGCGCGAGCAAATGCCTCGCACGCTTCTCGCTGCACGGCATCAACGGCCTGCCATTCCGGTCCAGCACGAACGCCGACATGTCGGCTCCCTTAAAAAACGTTGCCCTTACGGGCCTGGTGACGCTCCCCTTGCGGGAAGTCTCCCCTCGACCATGTTGCGCAGCAGGTGTCAGTGATAGAACTGACGGGGACGATCCGTTTCGTGCTTACCCGGTCGCTTGTCTGCAACCGCCCCTTCCAGAGCCTGACGCTGAGGAAGCACGTCAGGGTGGGTCTGCTATCTTCTGCGCAACGTAGCGCCTCGCGGCGCTCGGTCTGGTCAACCCGAGCTTGATTCACCGCTTCAAGCTCCGCCCTTTTTTAGGGCGGGGTGGTTGCCTTTTATCGGTCTGCGGATGGGAAGACACGGGAAAACAAAGGCCGAAGCTGCCCGCTAGCGCGCCGTCCGGCACAACGCTGGGGTCGCCCGAAACGCTTATTGTAAGCCGTCTGTCGGGACAGCCCGATACACAGCATCCGCCCGCGCTCGTACGCGATAGCGCCGGTTTTGCGACAATAGCGGTCTTTCGCCGCGCCGCCAACCAGCATGAACGCCCGATGAGATCATCTGAAAGGCAGCAAGACGCACGGCTACCGGCGAGCTCGCCCGCAACCCTTTACGACCGTCCGCGGTCCGCGCAATGGCACTTCCCCATATCGATCTCCTGTTTTCCGCGTCGGGTCTGTTCGTCGGCTTTCTGGTCGGACTGACGGGCGTAGGCGGCGGCTCGCTGATGACGCCGATCCTCGTGCTGCTGTTCAACGTCCATCCGGCGACGGCCGTTGGCACGGACCTGCTGTACGCCGCCGCGACCAAGGCGACGGGCACGCTCGTGCATGGGGTGAAGGGTTCGATCGACTGGCAGGTGACCTTGCGCCTTGCCGCGGGCAGCGTGCCCGCCGCCACCATCACGCTGATCCTGCTGCACCGCTACGGGATGACCTCGACGCGCGGCGGACATCTGATCTCTCTCGTGCTCGGCGTGGCGCTGCTGATCACCGCGATCGCGCTGATATTCCGGCCGCAGTTGACGAAGCTCGCGGCTTCGCGCAAGCGCGCGACGGGTCAGGGCAGCACGCTCGGGCTGACGATGCTCACGGGCGCGATCCTCGGCGTGCTGGTGTCGTTGACCTCGGTCGGCGCGGGCGCGATCGGCGTCACCGTGCTGCTGCTGCTCTATCCGATGCTGCCGACCATGCGCATCGTCGGCTCCGATATCGCGCACGCCGTGCCGCTCACGCTGCTCGCGGGCGCGGGGCACTGGCTGCTCGGTTCGATCGACTGGTCGATGCTGCTGTCGCTGCTGGTCGGCTCGCTGCCGGGCATCGTGATCGGCAGCTTTCTGTCGTCGAAAGCCCCCGAAAAGTTGTTGCGCAATCTCCTCGCCGCGACGCTGACGCTCGTCGGCGTGCGACTCGTCCTGTCCTGACGGCGAGCGGGCCCGTACGCCCGCCGCGCGTGGCGGATCACCTGCATCACTTGAAGAAGCGGCAGTTCAGGTCGGTTTCGAACTGCCGGACCCAGTGGCCAGCCGTGTCCTCGTGATACGACTGCGCCCAGCCGCCGCGCCGGATCGTCAGAAGACGCGAGCGATGCGACGCGTCGTCGGGATCATCGCTCGCGCTGATGTCGAAATGCGCGGGCGCGAAGCCGTGCCGCGCGCACACCAGCTCGAACGCCGCGCGCTCGCCGATGGGAAGGTCGGTGTAGGTGAAGCGGATCGTGTCCATGGCCGTCGCTCCGTGAAGCATCGTCGATAACTTCACAGTACTGCACCCGACGGGTAAATAGTGTGTCACGGCGCACAAGAACGAACGTCCGTCGCGTTTGGGCGACGGCTAGCGCACAGTCGGTTCCCAGCTTGCGCGATACGCCCCGATTCCTGTCACGCGCATGTCACGCGACCCGCCGTTTCTGGTGCAATGGATGGCGAGCCGCTTCCTCTATCACATCACTTCGGCACGTTCACCGCGCCCGCTTCCACCTGAATCGCGTCCGAACCCGGACTCGCCGAAATCGCGGGGAGGTTGGCTGTCGTCAGCGCGGGCGCGGCGCCTGCCGTGCCGCCGCGCGGCACCGTTCGGATCACCTGCGACGGCGGCAGCGCCGCGCCGCCCTTCAGGTGATTCCACATCAGGTTCAGCGCCTGGATGTTGTAGTAATGCACCGGGATGAAGCGCGTATCGAAGCCGGACACGCTCAGGAACGCGTCGAAGTGCTGGCCGTTCAGCACTTCATAGAACGCGAGCTGGCTCTTCGAGCCTTCCGTGATGCTGTTCATCGCCAGATACGCGCGCGACGCATGGGCATGCGTGGTCAACACCCGCGTCGTCGTGATCCAGAGACATTCATAGGCAGGCGACGCCCGCCGCACTTACCCTAAAACAGCCGAAAACGCCCGCCACGCGAGGCTCGCCGCGTCTGCACGTGCGATGTCCACGCAAAGAGACGCTACGCGGGTGGTCCCGTTTCGTAGAGCCAAGGCTGCCTTCGCTTGCGTATTGCCGCGCACGCCTTGACACCCGCGCTGGATGCGCGCGCAACGAAGCGCCGCCCAAAACGAAACGGGCTCCCGTTGGAAACGGGAGCCCGCTTGTCATTCTGACCGGTAAGCATGCCGCAACATTGCAGTGTGCCGTTCGTCAGGTGACCGGCTGGCCGCTGCCCGCGAGCCGGATCATGGTCCGGCCTGCGCCGGCGCGGCCCTAGCCGCTTATTGCTGCTGGACGTTGATCTTGTTCGACACCGACGTCACGCCAGCCACGCCCTTCGCGACTTCGCCAGCCTGCTGGATCTGGTTGTTGTCGGGGGCCGTGCCCGTCAGCGTGACTGCGCCGCCACGGGCGCGAACGTTGATGTTCGACACGTCGAGGCCTTGCGCCTTCGCGAGGGCCGAGCGGACCTTCTTGCCCAGCGCGCGGTTTTCCGACTTGGCGGCCTTCGAATTGGCGGCGGGTGCAGTTGCTGTCGTGCCGGTGGACGTGGAGTCGCTTGCCTGGGCATACGTGTGGCATGCGACAACCATTGCGACAACACCACCCAGTGCCTTCAGAAAATCGACCGATTTCATACCTTCTCCTTTTTGCTTGGTTTGGACCGCGTTTGACTGCGGCTTGGTTACGACTACGAGAGGCCCGACTGCACGCGCGCGCGAAGGCGCGACGAGGCATGGCGAGCCAGGAGCGTTGACACGGTCTGCGAGAGAGGCATTGGAAAGGATGACGGCCGGCGCGATCCAGCGCGCAGCGGTGCATGACACCGGCCGTGCGCCGCGCAGTTGGCAGCGTGCCCTGGTCTCGTCAGTCTCGCCGGGTCGCGCTGCGCCAACGTCGATGCGCGGCAGCGTTGCCAATGTAATCTAGCCGCGCAAGTTCTGCAAAGGATATCGCGCGTCCTGCACGGTTCCTGTTGCAGCCTGTTCCCGTCCAGTGCAAAACGAAACGGCCGTGCCGGGCGTGCTTCAACAGCCCGCCGTGTGTGCGCCGAAAGCTGCATCCCATCTTTCCAGGTCACTTTTTGTTACGCGTTTACGACCCCGCGAGCCCGCCGCACGCGCCGCCGCAGCATCAATCTCCTGTACCATCGGCGCGAATTCATCCGACCGCACAATCATTTCCATGAAGCCTTCCGACGGACGTCGCCCGGAACGCCCCTCTGACCGCAAGCCACCGCCCCGCCTCGTCGCCCGCTTCGTGGCGATCTCGTGGCGCGATCTCGCTGTATCGTTCGGCCCCATCCTGATAATCAGCGCAATTGCGATCTACGTCGCCGTGCGGCTGATCCAACCCGCCCCGCCCAACACGCTGACGATGGCAGCCGGCCCCAAGGGCAGCACCTTCTGGGTCGCCGCGCAGAAGTACAAGGAAATCCTCGCGCGCAACCGCATCACGCTCAACGTGCTGGAGACGGAAGGCTCGCTCGACAACTACCGCCGGCTGACCGACCCGCACGCGGACATCGACGTCGGCTTCGTACAGGACGGCATCGCGCCGTCGAAAACAACTGACGATCTGATGTCGCTCGGCAGCGTCTCGTATGTGCCCGTGGCGATCTTCTATCGCGGGCCGATGATCACGCTGCTGTCCGAGTTCAAGGGCAAGCGCATCGCGATCGGCGCCGAAGGCAGCGGCACGCGCGAGCTCGCGCTGCAGCTCCTGAAGGCAAATGGCATCACGCCCGACGGCCCGACGAAGCTGCTGCCGCTGTCCGGTGACGACGCTGCCAAAGCGCTGACGGAAGGCAAAATCGACGCGGCGATCCTGACGGGCGACTCCGCGCAGCCGCCCGTGATGGGCAAGCTGTATCGCACGGCGGGCGTGCAGTTCTACGACTTCACTCAGGCCCCCGCCTACGCGAAGCGCTTCCCGTATCTGACGCAGATCGAGATGCCGATGGGATCGTTCGATCTCGGCAAAAACCTGCCGTCGACCACGTTGCACATGATCGCGCCGACGGCCGAACTGGTCGCGCGCGATTCGCTGCATCCCGCGTTGTCCGATCTGCTGATCGACGCGGCGCACGAAGTGCACGGCAAGGCGACGGCGTTGCAGCGGGCGGGCGAATTCCCCGCGCCGCTCGCACAGGACTTCCCGATCAGCGAGGACGCCGCCCGCTACTACAAGTCGGGCAAGAGCTTCCTGTACCGCGTGCTGCCGTTCTGGCTGGCGAGCCTCGCGGACCGGCTGCTGGTCGTGCTCGTGCCGATCATCGTCGTGCTGATTCCGGGGCTGCGGCTCGTGCCGTCGCTGTATGCGTGGCGCGTGAAGTCGCGCATCTACCGCTGGTACGGCGCGCTGATCGCGATCGAGCGCGAGGCGCTCAACGAAACATCGGCGGCCGAGCGCGAGGCACTCATCGTGCGGCTCGACAAGATCGAGGAATCGGTCAACGGTCTGAAGATGCCGCTTGCGTATGCGGATCAGTTCTATGTGCTGCGCGAGCATATCGGCTTCGTGCGTGCGCGCCTCACGCGCGATTCTGACGCGGCGGCGGCGCGCGAAGCATCGGACGCGGCAGGTGCGGCTGACAAGCGTGCTGCGGCAGATGAAGGCCCCCCCGCCGTCGGCCGCGCCGAAGCCCGTTCGGCAATGCACGAGAGCCACGCGGCGCAAGAACATCACGACAATCCCGACAGCCACCAAAGCCACGATAGCGACGCCAGGCCCGGCGGCGACCGTCCTGCCCACACCTCATGACCGCCGTTGGCGCGTACGCCGAACCCGCGCCGCAGCAACGCTGGCCGGGGCAACGCCATTTTGTCAATGGTGCGCACCCGGCTTGCTCCGCGTAAGATCGAAACAATCAGAACGGGCCGGAGCGCTGCATCGCCGACGGCCCGCCGACTCCGGCAACCGGGAGACATCATGACCGATGGCATCGACGCCACGCAGCCACTGTGGTTTTACGACTTTGTCTCACCGTTCTCGTATCTGCTGCTCGAACAGCACGACAAATGGCCTGGGCTGCCGTTCGTGCTGACGCCCGTGTTGCTGAACGATCTGTATCGCCACTGGGGCCAGCGAATCGCCTACGACGTGCCTGCGAAACGCATTTTCACGTACCGGTATGCGCTTTTTCGCGCGGAGCAACTGGGTATTCCGTTCCGCATGCCGCCCGCGCATCCATTTGATTCGACCAAGCCAATGCTGTTGTCCATTGCGCTCGGCTCGGACCTGCAAACGGTGCGGGAAATTTTCCGCTTCATCTGGCGGGACGGACGCGACCCGTCGAGCGCCGATGGCTTCGCCGCGCTGTGCGAAAAGCTGAACGTGCCGAATGGCCAGGAGCTGATCGAGCGCGAGGCGACGCGCGCGCAGCTGATGCGCCAGAGTACCGACGCCATCGCGATCGGCGTGTTCGGCGTGCCGACGTTCTGGCTGAACAAGCAGTTGTTCTGGGGCGAAGACGCGCTGCCCATGGTGCTCTATTGCGCCCGTACACCGAACTGGCTTGATTCGAAGGAAGTGAAGCGGATCACGTCGCTGCCATCGGCGCTGGTGAAGGCCTGAGCGCGCATGCCGTCGTCCGCAAATCGGCGACGGGCACGCGGCGGGTTCGCCGCCGTTCATGGTGTGATGTAGCGTCGCGCCCAGCAAGTGGGCGGATCGCCGGCCGTGATGCCCGTCATAGGGCATGCGCTATGGCCCGCGCAGGGCAAAACGGCCTAAGGTTATAGCTTCGCGCGCGCATGCGGCGAGGCGTCGGGCACAAGGACGCCGCTGCATCGCAATGCACCGTTCGACACAAGCATTCGAAAGCCTTCAACGGGCCTCCCCGCCCCGCCGATTCATGGACGACGACAACGCCGCATCACTCGATATCTGGCTCGTGCGCGTGCTGCGCACGCTGCTCGTCGAGCGCAGCGTCACGCAGACCGCGTTACGCCTGAACCAGACGCAGCCGGCTATCAGCACCGCGCTGCGCAAGCTGCGCGAAACGCTGAACGATCCGATTCTCGTGCGCGGCAAGTCGGGCATGGTGCCGACGGAATATGGCGAATCGCTGCTCGCGTCGGTGCAGAAGGTATTGCGCGATGTCGATTTCGTCGCGACGCCGCATGGCGACTTCGAGCCGGAGCGCTCGCGCCGCACATTCCGCATCGCCGCGCCCGACTATCTGAACGACTTCTTCATGCCGACCGTGATCGCGCAATTCCGCGAGGCGGCGCCGCATGCGCGGCTCGAGATCGAGTCGCTCGGGCCGCTGCTCGATCATGCGTCCGCGCTCGATGCGGGCGAGCTCGATCTGGTGATCGGCAACTGGCCGAAGCCCGACGCGCGCTTCGAGCGCAGCGATCTGTTCTCCGATACCGTCGTGTGCATGATGCGTGCCGATCATCCGCTTGCGAAAGCGCCGCTCACGCGCGACGCCTATCTCGCCGCGCCGCATCTCGCGCCCGCGCATTACAGCGGCGCGCGCGGCGGTGCGATCGATACGGGCTTCGCGCGCGCGCATGCGGCGAGGCGCATCGTCGCGACACTTCCGTACTTCGGGCTCGTGCCGCAAGTGTTGCTGCAATCGGATCTCATCTTCACGACGACGCGCCGCTTCGCGCTGCATTACGCGGAGATGCTGCCGCTGGCTGTCGTCGATGTGCCGATTCCGTTTCCGCGCATCAAGTGCTATCAGATGTGGCATCCGCAGCCGGACCGGCCTAGCGATATTGAATGGTTGCGCAGCTTGATGGCGCAGGTGTCGGAGATGCTGGTGGCGAAGAAGGCAAGGCGTGCGCGGGGAGCGGCGAAGGAACTTAAGGGGGAGAAAAAAACGGACGCCGCGAGTTTGCCCGCTGCGCCCGTTGGAGGAACCGCTCAGTAAGTCACGCGTCGACGCAATCCGCTTCCTGAACCGATACAAAATCAGCCAGCGAAATCTGCTGCGACCGCACCTGCAACAGTTCCGCACACACCGCCACCGCAATCGACGTCGGCGCCTTGTCGACGATCCCTGGCACACCAATTGGACACGTCATCTCGAACAGCCGCTGCGGATCGACACCGCGATCGAGCAAACGCCGCTCGAACTTCACGCGCTTCGTCTTCGAGCCAATCATCCCGAAGTACGCAAAATCGCGCCGCCGCATGATGCGCTCGGTAAGCGCGAAATCGAGCGCGTGGTTGTGCGTCATCACGAGAAAGAACGCGCCAGCAGGCGCTTCGTCGACGACAGCATCGGGCGTGTCCGTCGCCTCGATCTGCACGTTCGCGGGCACTTCGTCGGGGAACAGTTCGTCGCGTTCGTCCACCCATTGCACGACGCACGGCAGGCGGCCAAGCAGCGCGACGAGCGCATGCCCGACATGGCCCGCGCCGAACAGCACGATGTGCATCGGCGGCGGCAGCTGCGTCGCGTGGCCGCTGCGCCGGCCAACCTGAACCGGCATCTGCGCGAAAGTCGGAACGTGCATCATGGCGAACGCCCTCTTCTGAAGTTTAGTGTCCAGCAGCGCGAACAGCGCGGACGGCTTTGAGGATTTCCTCGCTGGTCGCAGGCGCGTTCAGCGGCGGATTCACCTTGTAGTCGCCAACAGCAGCGACGGCATCACGGATCGCGAAGAACACCGAGAACGGCAGCAACAGCGGCGGCTCGCCCGTCGCCTTCGAACGGTGGATGCTGTCCTCCGCATTGCGGTTCTTGAAGAGCCGCACGCGGAAATCGGGCGGTGTGTCGTTGACGGTCGGGATCTTGTAGGTGGACGGCGCGTGCGTCATCAGCTTGCCGCCCGCGTTCCACCACAACTCTTCCGTCGTCAGCCAACCCATGCCCTGAATGAAGCCGCCTTCGACCTGGCCGACATCGATGGCAGGATTCAGCGACGCACCAACGTCATGCAACGCATCGGCGCGCAGCACGCGCATTTCGCCCGTCAACGTGTCGATCACGACTTCCGACACAGCCGCGCCATACGAGTAATAGAAGAACGGGCGGCCTTGCAGCTTCGCCTGATCCCAGTAGAGTTTCGGCGTCGCGTAGAAGCCATCGGACCACAACTGCACGCGCGCGAGATACGCCTTCGCGATCACTTCCTCAAACGGCACGATGGCGTCACCAACCAGCACGCAATCGCCCGCGAAACGCACCTGCGCCGATGTCACCTCGCCCGCGCCGAACTTCCCGGCGGCGAATGCGGCAAGACGCTCGCGCAACTGGCGCGCGGCATCCTGTGCGGCCTTGCCGTTCAGGTCCGAACCCGTCGATGCCGCCGTCGCCGATGTATTCGCCACCTTCGACGTATCCGTCGCCGTCACGCGCACGCGGTTGAAGCTCACGCCAAGCTCATGTGCGACGACCTGCGCGACCTTCGTGTTCAAGCCCTGGCCCATCTCCGTGCCGCCGTGATTCACGAGCACCGAGCCATCGGTATAGATATGAACGAGCGCACCCGCCTGGTTGAAGTGCGTCACATTGAACGCGATGCCGAACTTGCAAGGCGTGAGCGCGAGCCCCTTCTTCAGCACTTCGTTGTTACGGTTGAATTCGAGAATTTCCGCACGGCGCCGGCGGTAATCGCTGGTTGCTTCGAGTTCGTCGATCAGTTCGTGAATCACGTTGTCTTCGACGATCTGCCCATACGGCGTCTGGTTGCGCTCGGTCTTGCCGTACAGGTTGCGGCGGCGCACGTCGAGCGAATCCCTGCCGAGCGAGCGCGCCACGTCGTCCATGATGTACTCGATCGCAAACGCGCCCTGCGGACCGCCGAAACCGCGAAATGCCGTATTCGACTGCGTGTTCGTCTTGCCGCAGAAACCGTCGATGGCGACGTCCGACAGAAAATACGCATTGTCGAAGTGGCACACGGCGCGCGTCATCACGGGGCCGGACAGGTCGGCGGAGAAGCCGCAGCGCGAGGTCATGTCGACGGACACGCCTTCGATCAACCCTTCGTCGTCGTAGCCAACGTCATACGTGTAGTGGAAATCGTGGCGCTTGCCTGTGATCATCATGTCGTCGTCGCGGTCCGGGCGCAGCTTCACCGGACACAACAACTTCCACGCCGCGAGCGACGCGCAGCACGCGAACATGCTTGATTGCGATTCCTTGCCGCCGAAGCCGCCGCCCATCCGCCGACACTCGACCATCACATTGTGCGAATGAACGCCGAGCATATGCGAGACGAGGTGCTGCATTTCGGTCGGGTGTTGAGTCGAGCAATAGACGAGCATGCCGTCGTCGTCTTTCGGCACCGCGTAGGAAATCTGCCCTTCCAGATAGAACTGCTCCTGACCGCCGAGCAGCATTTCGCCCGCATCACGATGCACCGCGCGTTGGAGTCTTGCCGCGGCATCGCCGCGCGCGAGCTTCATTGGCGGGATCACGCTCTGGTTCGCGGCGCGCGCCTGCTGCGCCGTCAGCACGGCGGGCAGTTCCTCGAACTCGATGTCCGCGCGACGCGCGCCGAGGCGCGCCGCATCGTGCGAAGTCGCGACGACGATGAACATCGGCTGCCCGACATACTGGACGATGCCATCCGCGAGGATCGGATCGTCGCCCTTGACGATCGGCGCGCAGTCGTTATGGCCGGGAATATCGCCCGCCGTGAACACGGCGACGACGCCGGGCGTCGCGCGCACTTTATCGAACGACATCGACAGGATTTTCGCGTGCGCTTTCGGCGACGTGCCGAGCGCCGCGTGCAGCGTCCCGGCGAGTTCGGGGATGTCGTCGGTGTAGGTGGCGCGGCCGCTCACGTGCAGATGCGCGGATTCATGCGGACGCGACACGTGGACTTGCGTGAATTCGGCGAGTTCTTTCGCGTCCTTCAGGAACGGTTCGGCTTGCTGGTTCATTCTGTTGGTTCTCCGTTTCCTTTTTGTCCGTCAGGCCGCAGCGCCTGCTGCCAGTACCGCGCGCACATCGAGCGCGCTCTTTTGCAGCGGATTGTCCGGGCGCGTCTCGAGCCAGAAGCGGTACAGCGTGTTCGTTGCGGCTTCGAGGCGATAGTCGCTGGTCGCGCGCATGTCGGACATCGGCTGATAGTCCTTCGCGAGCGCAAGCATCGCGATCTGCGCGGTCGCTTCGTGCCACTCGTTGTCGGCGAGCGCGGCTTCGGTGTGCGTCGCGCGCTTTGGCGTCGCGGCCATGCCGCCAAACGCGATGCGCGGCTCGCGGATCGTCTCGCCGTCGGCGATGAACGAGAACGCGGCGCACACGGCGGAAATATCCGAGTCGAAGCGCTTCGAAATCTTGTACGTGCGGAACTGGAAGTGCTTGCGAGCCTCGTTGCGCGCGGGCACCTTCACACCGACGACGAACTCGTGTTCGGCCATATCCTTCTTCTGATACGCAAGGTACAGGTCTTCGAGCGCCAGTTCGCGTTCGATCTCGCCGCCGCGCAGCACGACGCGCGCGCCAAGCGCGATGAGGCCCGGCATCGAATCGCCGATGGGCGAACCGTTCGCGACATTGCCACCGATCGTGCCCGCGTTGCGGATCGGCAGCGACGCGAAGCGCTGCCACATCTCGGTGAGTTCAGGGTATTGCTTCGCCAGTTCGGCGTACGCGCGCTCGACCGTGACGCCGGCGCCGATCTCGATCCAGTCGTCCGTCACGTTGAGCTTCTGCATTTCCGCGATCTGGCCGACGTACACGATATGGCCGAGGTCGCGCATCATCTTCGTGACCCAGAGGCCAATGTCGGTGCTGCCGGCGAGAATGCGGGTCGTGGGCGCATCGGCCTTGATCTTCGCGAGCGCGGCGACGGTGCGCGGCGCATCGAACTGCTGGCCGTTGCGTTCGTAGTGGAAGGTTTCGCCGCGCTCGAGCGTCGCGAGTTTGCCGGCGATCGCCTTCACGTCGACGGGCGCTTTCGGCGCGGGCAACTCGAACATGCGCTCGGCCGCTTCGATGATCGGGCGATAGCCGGTGCAGCGGCACAGGTTGCCCGTCAGCGCGTTGGCGATATCGGCGCGGTTCGGCACGGTTCTGTTCGCGCACGCGTGCTCGTGACCGTGCTTCTCGTACATCGACCACATCGACATCACGAAGCCCGGCGTGCAGAAACCGCACTGCGAGCCGTGACACTCGACCATCGCCTCCTGCACGGGATGCAGGCTGCCGTCTGGCTGGCGCAGGTCTTCGACAGTGAAGAGTGCCTTGCCGTCGAGCGTCGGCAGAAACTGGATGCATGCATTGACCGCCTTGAAGCTGATGCCGCCCGCGTCGTTGCGCTCGCCGATCACGACGGTGCACGCGCCGCAGTCGCCTTCCGCGCAGCCTTCCTTGGTGCCCGTGCAGCGCGCGTCTTCGCGCAGGTATTGAAGGACGGTGCGGGTGACGGGTGCGTCGGTGATCTCACGGATCACGTTGCGATGGTAGAAGCGGATCGGCTGGCTCATGTCTCGTGCTCGTTTCGGTTGTTCGCGTCCGCGTGGGGCGTGCGGACGGTGCGGCTGATGGTTCGAAAAGTAGCATCATCAATATTCACAACCCATAGGTCCGATCGCATGGAGGACATATAGCTGGAGCGATAAATTGAGACGGGCGCGGGAGGTTGGGCTTATATCTGAATGTCTGTTTAGTTTTATTTTTATCAAATATGGCTTGAATCGGACACGGTTTGCTGAGCCGACACTGATGGAAAGCGTGTCAGAACGTCAGAAGAATTGACGGAAAACCGTCAAATGTCCGTTTCAGCCCGTTGTTCAGACCAGAAAATTATTAAGCAAACCCTGCAAGTGAATCGGTTCCATGGGAAAATCACGGCTTCCCGCCAAATTCAAGTCTCGTTTTCCCCATGTCCGCCGACTCCGCTACACCGCGCAGCGAATTTGCGACCACTTTGCAGATCATTCCGGTCGTTTTTTTCACCTTTCTTTGTTACCTGACGATCGGCATTCCGCTCGCGGTGCTGCCGGGTTACGTCCACGACGACCTTGGCTACAGCGCGGTGATCGCGGGTCTGGCGATCAGCGTGCAGTACTTCGCGACGCTTGCTTCGCGTCCGCTCGCCGGACGTTCGGCGGATACGCTCGGGCCGAAGAAGACGGTGACGATTGGTCTGATCGGCTGCGGCGTGAGCGGCGTGCTGTTGCTGCTGGCCGTGCTGCTTGGCCGGTGGCCGACGCTGAGTCTGAGTCTGCTGGTGCTAAGCCGGCTCGTGCTGGGCTTCGGCGAAAGCCTGTGCGGCACGGGCGCGATCCTGTGGGGCATCGGGCGGGTCGGCACGACGAACAATGCGCGCGTGATCTCGTGGAACGGCATCGCGACGTATGGCGCGCTCGCGATTGGGGCGCCGCTGGGCGTCGCGATTGCGCATAGCGTGGGGTTTTTTGCGCTTGGGGTTGTGGTGATTGTGCTTGCGGCGCTGGGGTTCTATCTGGCGCGCCTGATTGCGGCTGTACCCGTTGTGCATGGCGAGCGGATGTCGTATCGCAGTGTGTTTACCCGTGTGCTGCCGCACGGGATTGGGCTTGCGCTTGGGTCGGCTGGGTTTGGGTCTATCGCGACGTTCATCACGCTGTTTTATGCGGCGAATCATTGGCCTAACGCGGCGTTGTCGTTGACCGTGTTTGGCACGCTGTTTATCGGTGCGCGGTTGCTGTTTGCTAATACGATCAAGACGTATGGCGGTTTTCGCGTCGCGATTGCTTCGTTTTCTTTTGAGTGCGTTGGGCTGTTGTTGCTGTGGCTCGCGCCTGAGCCGCATGTTGCGCTTGCGGGCGCTGCGTTGACCGGGTTCGGGTTTGCCTTGGTGTTTCCGGCGCTCGGCGTCGAGGCGGTTGGGCTTGTGCCGCCCGCTAGCCGGGGCGCGGCGTTGTCGGCTTATTCGGTCTTTCTCGATCTGTCGTTGGGGATTACTGGGCCGCTGGCCGGGTTTATTGCTGGTGAGTTTGGATATGGGTCAGTGTTCCTGTTCGCTGCTGTTGCTGCTGCGGGGGCTGTTGCGCTGTCTACTATGCTTTATTTGCGCAATGCGCGGACGCCGAATGCGCCTGCGGCGGCTTGATGTTGGCGCTTGCAGCGGGGGCGTCTAGGTTTGTGCGTTCGGTGCGGTAGCGGTTGGACTGTTTATGGTTTTGCCGCTGGCATCCGCGTTTTGTCTTCGTGGCGCGGTTGGTTTGGTTGTTCTAGCCTTTGCGCTGACATCCGCTTATGCCTTCGTGCTTCAAGCGTCGCCCCTGTGTGGGGGGACGCGTGGACATCAAACACCGTAGCGCGGATGCCAGCAAAAAGCAAAAACACCACCCCAGCGTCGCAAACAAAAAAGCCCCTCAATCCCTCCCAGCCAGCGCCCGCTCCAACGCAGCCACCCCAGCAGGCAAATCAACACCAACCCCGAGCTCAACCATAGTCCGCCCAAACGCATGCAGCGTACGAAAAAGATTATGAGCACGAGCCTGCTCGCCCATCTGCCCGATCCGCACAATAGGCAACCCAAACGAGCCCGAAATCTCGACCTGATGAAACCGCGAGATATGCGCGCAAATATCCGCCGGCGTCAGCCCGGCCTTCTGCCCGACGGGCACCTCGATCCCAACAACAGAATTCAACCGGCACTCAGCCGGCGCATATAAGGCCAGACCCATCGCACTGATCCCCGCCTGCAACGCAAGCGAGCACTTCAAATGCCGAGCAAAACGCTTCTCCAGCGTCTCCGCGCAAACAAGCCGCAATGCCTCGTGCAACGCAAGCACGCCCGACACAGGTGCCGTGTAGTGATACCCCGCGTTGTGCCAGAAATTCTCCGCCAGCGACGCATCGAGACACCAATGCGCACTAGCATGCGGCCGCCCCTTCACCCGCTCCCACGCCGCATCCGAAAACGCGATCAGAGAGACGCCCGGAATCGACGACAACCCCTTCTGCCCACCCGTGATCACAGCGTCGATACCCCACGCATCCATTTCAAGCGGCATCGTCGACAGCGTGCAGACGGCATCGACAACAACCAGCGCGCCCGCCTTCTTCGCAAGCGCCGCAATGTCCTTCAGGTGATAGTTCCAGACGGTGTTCGACGTCTCGCCCTGCACGATCGTCACGATCTCCGGACGCGTGCGCCGGATCGCTTCCTCGACCTGCTCGAGCGTCGCGACCACACGGTCGCCAACTTCCAGCAGCGAGACATCGGCGCCGACACGCCGACCCATCTCCGCCATCCGCGCGCTGAAAAAGCCGTTCTTGATGCTCAGCACCCGCGTGCCCTGCCACGCGAGATTGGAGATCGCCATTTCCATCGCCGCCGAACCCGGCCCCGCCACGCCCAGCACCCACTTCGAGTTCGTCTGGAACACGTAGCGCGCCATCGTCTTCACCTGTCCGACCACCTTGGCCATCGTGTTGCCCAGATGGTTGATGACAATCGCATTGGCCTTCGCGACCGCGGCGGGAATCGGCACGGGGCCGGCGCCCATCATCAGCAAAGGCTCTTCGGGAAGAATCGCGTCGAGCGATTCGACTTCAGGACAGGGAACGACGTTGGACGTTGTAGTGGTCATGATCGGAACGCATGGAACGATGAACAGGAACAGAAAAAACAGCCCGCCGCGCGCAGCAGGACCTGCGGGCGACGGGCCATATTCCGATCATTCACCGATATGTCCGATTGCGCAAGAGATGCATCGTGGTCTTTGCGCGCCGGATTGTCACTTGACCTCTTTGCGTTGAAAGCTCTTGCCGGTTTCCTTCTTGTAACGCTCGACGTACTCTTCGGTGAGCTTGCGGATCGCGCGTACGATCTTGCGATAGTCGGACTCGTTGAGATTCGCGAGCGACACCCGCCGAAGGATGATTCGTGCCGAAGCCCATCCCCGGCAGCAGCACGACGCGCGCATCGCTGGCCAGACGGAACAGCAGCTCCGACGCCTCGGTGTGTTTGAGCAGCCAGTCGACGAACTCGCGGCCATACGCGCGCTCGCCGAATTACTCCATGTCGATGATCGAGTCCTTCGCAGAGCCAGAGTGCGTGAGCAAATCACCTTGTCAGGATCGCCCCCCGGGTGCCCGATGCGAGTGGCGCCCTCGAGAAACACGCCGCGGCGCAGATCGCGCTCGACGGTCTGCGTAGATGAAGACGGTGAACATCACCGCCCTCACGGCATTGTCAATGCAGACCCCCTGCTTCGCTGACAACGACGGCGGAGAACGCTGATCCGCGCCGACGCCGCCCAGTTGGAACCGGCCGAGTTTGATCTGCCCGATCTAGTAGTCCACGGCCAGCGAGAGGAAATTTGCTATTTATGGTGACTTGAGAAAGACGTGTGCCGTGCTTTGCCGCCCGATGTTGGCGAAAAATTGTGGGCCGCCCGTAAACCCGAAAGCGAAAATGAAATTCGCGAACGCGATGTTCTTGAGGTCGGACGCGAGTCGTGCGCCCGTCTGTCCGAGCAGCAGCGACACGATCAGCGTGCCGCACACGCAGCCCAGCTGGATCGGACCGATCCGGAACGAGCCAATCAGATATCCGAGTGCAAGACTCGCGAACAGCGCAATCTCCGGCTGGGACTTAAGCAATTCGGTGACCATGTTCGGATTTTCCGGCAAAGCGGTACGTTGTATGAATCTTTTTAAGAAAATGGCGCGCGATAATCCGCATGACAAATAGTCGCGTTTAATTGGAAACGCGTGCGGAATATCCCCCTGATTAACCGGATTTATTCGAAGCGGGGTGTAATGCGCCGCGCTGACGTATTTTGTCAGATCAAAGTGGCGCAATCGGTGAGAAGCGCTGAATCAGCTTGTGTTACTTCTGTTGACAGACATCGTTCCCCTCGCAAAGTTGTAGAACAACCCGGAACTCGTTTCTTGCAGCTGATGGTTTTTATGTCCGCGTTTGAAGCAAGCGGAAATCGTATAGGCCGATTCCGCCAAATGACAAGAACGCCAGCCTTTTTACAATTGCGATATAGCGCCGTCGTTTTTATAGATATTGTAATTGCCAGCGACTGTCAATATTATTTTTGAGTCAGATACGTAAATTCCTAAGCCGTCAGATTGTCTGCAATATGACGGTACACCCGCAAAGGCCGACGCAGAAAACTGCCGCACGCCACAGCCGGGTCAACGACGCGCGGCAAGCACCGCGCTTTACCGAGGGCGCCACCATGAATCAGATCTACGCCATGCGGGTCTTTGTCCGGGTCGCCGAAACACAGAGCTTCAGGCGCGCGGCCCAGCAGCTGAAAGTATCGAATGCACTCGTGACACGCTCGATCGCCACGCTCGAAGCGCACCTGCACGCACGCCTCATCAACCGTACGACGCGCAACCTTTCGCTGACCGAGGCCGGCACGCACTATCTGGAAGGCTGCCGCGGGCTGCTGGAAGAGCTCGATCATCTGGAAGGTTCGGTGGCGGGCACAGAGCGCGAGCCGGGCGGCACGCTGCGTGTCGTCGCGACGGGCGCGCTGTCGCCGCAGGCGCTCACGCAACTGCTCGACGGCTACCGGCGGCATTATCCGAAGGTGCGCATCCGGCTCACGCTCGCCGAGCGCATGCCACATCTGATCGAAGACGGCTACGACGTGGGCCTCTTCATTTCGGGGCCGCCGGCTTCGTCGGGCGCGGCTGCGGAGACGGACAGCGTCGAGCTGTCGTTTGCGACCCAGCGCCTCGTGCCGTGCGCCGCGCCATCCTATCTGGCTGCGCGCGACGAGCCGCGCCATCCCGAGCATATGGCGCTGCATTCGTGCATCGCGACGCCGTCCGAGCAGCGCGGCCCGACCGTCTGGCATTTCGTCGACAGCGACGGCGACCCGCAGCCCATCACGCTGGAGCCGTCGTACATGGTCAATAGCCCACTGCTCGTGCGGCTCGCGGCGATCGCGGGAATGGGCGTCGCCGTACTGCCCGAGCCGCTCGTCGCCGACGACTTCGCAACGGGCACACTGAAGCGCATCATGCAGGGCTATACGGTCGACGAATCGCAGGCCAAGGTGTCGCTCGTCTATCCGCGCCGCCGTCATCTGCCTGCGAAAACGCGTGCGTTCGTCGACTACACGCTCGGGCATGCGGGTTGTCCCGCGTCAGCACTGCCCGCCGACGCGCATGCGATCATGGCGCACGACCTGCACCTCGCGGCGCAACACGCTTCGTAAGGCGCACCGTTGCTCGCGCACCGATGACGCCCGCAGTCCAATGAGGAGCCAGTCACCATGCGCATGATCCTGTTCAGCAGCCGCCAGTACGATATCGACACATTCACTGAAGCGAATGATGCGTTCCGCTTCGAACTGCACTTCCATGAGTCGCATCTCGAAGCGGACACGGCCATCCTCGCCGAGGGGTATGAGGTCGTCTGTCCTTTCGTCAACGATATCGTCGACGCCGCCACGCTCGAGCATCTTCATGCGGGCGGCACGCGGCTGATCGCGCTGCGCTCGGCGGGCTTCAATCATGTCGATCTCGCGGCGGCGCAGCGGCTCGGTATCGGCGTCGTGCGCGTGCCCGCCTATTCGCCGCACGCGGTCGCCGAGCACGCGGTCGGGATGATCCTGGCGCTGAACCGCAAGCTCGCGCGCGCCGTCGCCCGCACGCGCGAAGGCGACTTCTCGCTGAACGGGCTGCTCGGTTTCGACCTGCACGGCAAGACGGTCGGCGTGATCGGCACAGGCATCATCGGCCGCTGCTTCGCGCGCATCATGGCGGGCTTCGGCATGCAGGTGCTCGCGCACGATCCCGGCCCGCCCGCCACCGAACTGCTCGCGCTCGGCGGGCGCTACGTGCCGCTCGACACGCTGCTCGCGGATTCGGACATCGTGAGCCTGCATTGCCCGCTGCTGCCGTCCACGTATCACCTGATCGATCGCCACGCCCTCGCGAAGATGAAGCGCGGCGCGATGCTGATCAACACGGGGCGTGGCGGGCTGGTCGAAAGCAACGCGCTGGTCGGCGCGCTCAAGAGCGGCCAGCTGGGGCATCTCGGGCTCGACGTGTACGAGGAGGAAGGCGGGATCTTTTTCGAGGACCACTCGAATTTGCCGCTGCAGGACGACGTGCTCGCGCGGCTGCTGATGTTCCCTAACGTGATCGTCACCGCGCACCAGGCTTTTTTCACCCGCGAGGCGATGACGGAAATCGCGCAGACGACGCTCGGCAATGTCGAAGCGTGGCGCGACGGCACGCCGCGTAATGTCGTCGAGGCGCCGCCGGCGAACGGCTGAAGGCTTGCCTGAAAGCGGTGCGGCCGCGAAGCGCGTCGGTACGCGGGCCGCACCGGCGCTTCGCCCGTCAGCCGTCCGACGACCGCGAGCGCGCTCCGCTCAGG
The DNA here is from genome assembly GCF_002902965.1 of Paraburkholderia hospita. Taxonomy (GTDB): domain Bacteria; phylum Pseudomonadota; class Gammaproteobacteria; order Burkholderiales; family Burkholderiaceae; genus Paraburkholderia; species Paraburkholderia hospita. The sequence continues at coordinate 3,196,781 of NZ_CP026105.1, forward strand.
TGCGCGGCACGTCAGCCACATTGGCCGAGGTGGGCCGCAATACCGTGCGCGCGTCGTCGGACGCGCCGCAGTATTGGCGAAGGAGCGCGGCCTCGCGCTCGTGCACTTCCACTGGAAACCACACGGCGCCCGCCGCCATCATGTAGCGCGCGCGATGCTGCCCGTTGCGGAATGCAACTACGCCTTCATGTTCCAGCCGGAGCCAGCCGAGCAGCCCCGGCGCGCGGCGCGTCGAGATCGTCAGGTAGGGCATCTGCGGAATGCGCGCGTTCGATGGATCGAGAAACTCGCGGATGCCGCGCAGCTTCCCGGGGTGCCATGCCTGCACGGGAGGCAGCACATAGTCAGTGTCGTCGCGATCGGCGCATGCAATGAGCTTGCGCGCATCGACGAGCACGACCTGATGGCGCGTGCCATCCGTTGTGAAGACGCGCTTCAGGCGTACGTGACCGTACGGCGGATGCTCCTGAAGCGGCACGATCCAGACAGGCTCGCTGCCGGACGACGGCGCTGCCGCGGGAGACGGAGTCGGTAGTTGCATCAGTGTGGACATCGGGCGTACTCCATGCGCCGGTGCGTGCGTGCGCCCTGGCTGTTCAAAATTCGCCTAAGCTACGAGTCGATTGTTAAAACCACGTGACTTGGCGGCAAGCGATTCGCGCTGCATCGCCGCCCGTGCGCCGCGCATCGTCGCGCAGGCTTTTGCTACTGCTTTAGCGGTCGTTTTGCGCGGTTCTTTAGGGCGTCGCCGCACGCGCAACCGGTTTTTTCAATGCTCTTCATCCAGTCTAGGTCTTGCAATGCGGCCCGAAACGGAGAGAACGATGGCTAGCGAACAGTTCGGCGAATTCGTGCGAATCGAAACTACACAAAAAAACCCAACTGCACAGAAACAGCAAGTTGCGCTCCCGGTCGATGCCGTCGCAACGATCGTCATCGACCGCCCCGCGCGCCGCAATGCCGTCGACCGCCCAACGGCCGAGGCGCTCGCCGCCGCGTTCCGCCGCTTCGAGGCGAACGAGGCGTGGCGCGCTGCCGTGCTGACGGGCGAGGGCGGCACGTTCTGCGCGGGCGCGGACCTCACTGCTTTACAAGACGACGAACGGCGCAACGAATTGCACGCCGACGGCAGCGGCCCCGGACCGATGGGACCGACGCGCATGATGTTCACCAAGCCCGTGATCGCGGCGATCGCGGGCCATGCGGTGGCGGGCGGCCTGGAACTCGCGGCGATGTGCGATCTGCGTGTGGTCGAAGCGGATGCCGTGCTGGGCGTGTTTTGCCGGCGCGTGGGCATTCCGCTGATCGATGGCGGGACGATCCGGCTGCCGCGCCTGATCGGCCAGTCGCGCGCGCTCGATCTGATCCTGACGGGCCGTGCCCTTACGGCCGACGAAGCGCTCGCGTTCGGCCTTGCCAACCGCGTCGTGCCGAAGGGCGCCGCGCGCGCCGCTGCCGAGCAGCTCGCCGCCGAACTGGCCGCGCTCCCGCAGGCGGCACTGCTCGCGGACCGCCGCTCCGTCCATGAAAACTCGCCGCTCGACGATCTGCCCGAAGCGCTGCGCCGCGAAGGTGCGGGCGGCTACGCGGCCGTGTTCTCGCAAGGCGTTGCAGGAGCGGCCGCGTTCACCGCGGGCGCGGGCCGTCACGGCGGCGCGCTAGAGGAAAAAGCCCCTTGAAATAAGGGGTTCTCGCAGCGAAATCGCGCCGGATTCGCGCCGCAATCGACGAAATACAACAGTGCGCGAAGCAGAACGCACACCCGAATTGGCTTAGGTACAATCCCCTACTGATTTACCCTTTGCCGGCGCACGCGCACTCGTCCCGAATACGCGCGACGGCAACGCGAACGGCCCTCCCGCCCGCCGCCGCGACCCTCCCGTGAAAGTCCCATCATGCCTTTGCCCCTGCTTGCACTAGCCGTTGCCGCGTTCGGAATCGGTACCACCGAGTTCGTCATCATGGGGTTGCTGCCCGACGTCGCGCGCGATCTGAGCGTGTCGATTCCGGCGGCGGGCATGCTCGTGTCGGCGTATGCGCTGGGCGTGACCATCGGCGCGCCGATCGTTGCGATCGCGGTCGCCAACATGCCGCGCAAGAAAGCGCTGATGAGCCTGATCGGCATCTTCATTCTCGGCAATCTGCTGTGTGCAATCGCGCCGGGCTACGCGGTGCTGATGGCCGCACGCATCGTCACCGCGTTCTGCCACGGCGCGTTCTTCGGCATCGGCTCGGTCGTCGCGGCTGGCCTCGTGGCGCCGAACCGCCGCGCGCAGGCCATCGCGCTGATGTTCACGGGCCTCACGCTCGCCAACGTGCTCGGCGTGCCCCTCGGCACGGCGCTCGGCCAGGCGGTCGGCTGGCGCGCGACGTTCTGGGCCGTGACAGGCATCGGCGTGATCGCGGCCATCGCGCTCGCAGTGTGCCTGCCGTCGAAAATTGAAATGCAGAAGGCGAGCCTCGTCCACGAATTCACCGTGCTGAAGAACCCGCAGGTGCTGATGGTGCTCGGCACGAGCGTGCTGGCGTCGGCGAGCCTGTTCTCGACCTTCACCTACATCACGCCGATCCTCGAAGACGTGACGGGCTTCACGCCGCATGCGGTGACAATGGTGCTGCTGCTGTTCGGACTCGGGTTGACGGTCGGCAGCACGATCGGCGGCAAGCTCGCCGACTGGCGCCCGGTGCAGTCGCTGCTGTCATTCCTGCTGGCGATCGTCGCGATCCTGTCCGTCTTCGCGATGACGATGCACAGCGAAATCCCCGCGATGCTGACGATTTTCCTGTGGGGCGTACTCGCGTTCGCGATCGTGCCGCCGCTGCAGATGCTGATCGTCGATCGCGCGAGCAGCGCGCCGAACCTGGCTTCGACGCTGAATCAAGGCGCCTTCAACCTCGGCAACGCGACGGGCGCGTGGCTCGGCGGCATGGCAATCGGCGCAGGCGCGCCGCTCACGTCGTTGCCGTGGGTCGGCGTCGCGACGGCAGCAGGCGCCGTCGCGCTGACGTGGTGGTCGGTGTCGCTCGACCGGCGCTTGCCCGTGGCGGGCTGAGCCGACTTCGCGACATATTCGAGGCGCACACCCTGCCATCACAGGGTGCGCGTGACATGCGGGCGGTGTAGCATCTCGCCCGATATGAAAGTCGTCTTCTCCCGTGATTTCCTGGCGCTGATCCTGAGCGTGGCCGTGGTCGGCCTCGGCAGCGGCGCGACACTTCCCCTCACCGCCCTCGCGCTGACGCAAGCGGGCTACGGCACCGATGTCGTCGGCCTGCTGACGGCCGCGCAGGCGGGCGGCGGCCTGCTCGTCGTGCCCATCGCTGGCTGGCTCGCCGCGCGCTGCGGCGGCCGTCAGGCGATCATCGGCTCGGTGCTGATCGTCGCGATCGCCACCGCGCTGATGCAACTCACCGCCAATCTGTTCGTCTGGGCCGTGCTGCGCGGGATGTGCGGCGCGGCGCTGATGCTGCTGTTCACGATCGGCGAAGCGTGGGTCAATCAGCTTGCCGACGATGCGTCGCGTGGCCGCGTCGTCGCGATCTACGCGACGAACTTCACGCTGTTCCAGATGGCGGGCCCCGTGCTCGTCAGTCAGATCGCGCAGTTCGAGCACTGGCGCTTTCTGATCTGCGGCGCGATCTTTCTGATCGCCCTGCCCGTGCTGTCGATGATCCGCTCGGCGCCGCACGCGTCAGACGAACACGAGCCGCACGGTAGCTGGCGACACGTGTTGCCGCAGATGCCCGCGCTCGTGATCGGCACGGGCTTTTTCGCGCTGTTCGATACGATCGCGCTGTCGCTGATGCCGCTCTTCGCGATGGCGCATGGCATTCCGAGCGAAGTGGCCGTGCTGTTTGCATCGGCGCTGCTGCTCGGCGACACGACCATGCAGTTTCCCATCGGCTGGCTCGCGGACCGGCTCGGGCGCGAGCGCGTGCACATCGGCTGCGCGGTGCTCGTCGTCGTGCTGCTGCCGCTGTTGCCGTGGGCCGTGCAGTCGCCGTGGCTGTGCTGGCCGCTGCTCTACGTGCTCGGCGCGGCGGCGGGCGCGATCTATACGCTGTCGCTCGTCGCGTGTGGCGAGCGCTTTCGTGGCGTGGCGCTGGTGTCGGCGAGTTCGCTGGTCGGCGCGTCGTGGAGTATCGCGAGCTTTGGCGGGCCGCTGATTGCGGGCGCGTTGATGAAGAGCGTCGGCAATGACGCGATGATCGGCGTGGTACTCGCGAGCGCGCTGGCGTTTCTCGCGGCGGCGTTGTGGGAGAAGCGACGCGGCGTGGTGAACGCGGCGGCGTGAAGACTATGCCGCGGTCCGCGCGGGCGTGACGCCGCGCGCGGATTGCTGGTTCAATGCGCGTCGAGTGTGACGCGCCGCTACAGCGTTACTTGTGCGCCGGAAGAATCTCGCCGACGCACGTGCCGAACCCGACGCGATAGCCATCGCCCTGGCACCATCCGGCGAGCGTCAGTTGGTCGCCGTCTTCGATGAATCCGCGCGTGCCGCCGTCCTTCAGTTGCAGTGGATTCTTGCCGTTCCATGTCAGTTCGAGCAGGCTGCCGAACGAATCGTCGGTAGGTCCGCTGATCGTGCCCGAACCCATCAGATCGCCGACGCGCGTATTGCAGCCCGACACCGTGTGATGCGCGAGTTGCTGCGCCATCGTCCAGTACATGTGGCGGAAGTTCGTGCGCGAGATCGTCGTCGCTTCTTTCGCGCCCTGCGGTTTGAGCAGCACTTCGAGCGAGATATCGAACGCGTGCTCGCCGGCGTGACGCAGATACTCGAGCGGCTGCGGGTCCTGCGCGGGCTGCGCGACGCGGAACGGTTCGAGCGCGTCGAGCGTGACGATCCACGGCGAGATGGTCGTCCCGAAGGTCTTCGCGTTGAACGGCCCGAGCGGCACGTATTCCCATTGCTGGATGTCGCGCGCGCTCCAGTCGTTCAGCAGCACCATGCCGAAGATGTGATCTTCCGCTTCACCGCACGCGATAGACTCGCCAAGCGCATTCCCGCGACCGACGATAAAACCCGTCTCCAGTTCGATATCGAGCTTGCGGCACGCGCCGAAGACAGGGCGCTCCTGATCGGGCAGCTTCAACTGGCCGTTCGGACGGCGCACGGGCGTGCCGCTCACCACCACCGACGAGGCTCGTCCGTTGTAGCCGATCGGAATCTCCAGCCAGTTCGGCAGCAACGCGTTCTTCGGATCGCGGAACATGGAGCCGACGTTCGTCGCGTGTTCCTTCGACGAATAGAAATCCGTATAGCCCGGAATCTGCACGGGCAGATGCAGCGTCGCGTCGGCCTGGCGGATCAGCGCGCGGCTTCGCAGTTCGGCGTCGTCGCGCAGCGTCGCGTGATCGCGCGACAGCAGCTTGCTTAACTGGATGCGCACACTGCGCCAGGTATCACGGCCAAGCGCGATGAAATCGTTCAGCGCGTCGCGCACGAACACGCTGTCGCCCGCGCCCGACGACTTCACCGTCAGCAGGCCTGCGCTTTCGAGCGCGGCCAGATCGACGATGCAGTTGCCGATCGCGACGCCCGCGCGGCGCGTGGCATTCAGCCCATCGCTAAAGATGCCGAACGGCAGGTTCTGGATCGGAAAATCGCAGGACGGCTCGTTCGCCGATTCGACCCAACTTTTGCGCGACGCGTCGAGCGTCGCCTGAAGATCGCTCGATGCGTTCATCGTTGCTCCGGATTGAAGTGTTTCTTGAGACCTTGCCAGCACTCGTAGTAATGCGCCTGAAGCTGCGCCGTTTCGAGCGCGAAGCGGGTCGGCTTGATCAGTGTGCGCGTCTCGAACATGAAGGCCATCGTGTTGTCGACCTTGTTCGGCTTGCTGGTGTCGATGTTCGACGCCTTCTCGAACGTGTCGGCGTCCGGGCCGTGGCCCGACATGCAGTTGTGCAGGCTCGAGCCGCCCGGCATGAAGCCTTCCGCTTTCGCGTCATACGCGCCGTGCACGAGGCCCATGAACTCGCTCGCGACGTTGCGGTGGAACCACGGTGGGCGGAACGTATCTTCGGCGGCCAGCCAGCGCGGCGGGAAGATCACGAAGTCGATCGAATCGACGCCCGGCGTGTCGCTTTGCGATTGCAGCACGAGGAAGATTGACGGGTCCGGATGGTCGTAGCTGATCGAGCCAATCGTATTGAAGTGGCGCAGATCGTATTTGTACGGCGCGTAGTTGCCGTGCCACGCGACCACGTCGAGTGGCGAATGATCGATGTCCGCGCGCCACAGATGGCCGTTCAGCTTCGCGACCAGTTCGAAGTCGCCCTCGCGGTCTTCATACGCGGCGTGCGGCGTGAGGAAATCGCGCGGATTCGCAAGGCCGTTCGAGCCGATCGGGCCGAGGTCGGGCAGGCGCAACTGCGCGCCGAAGTTCTCGCAGATGTAGCCGCTCGCGCGGCCGTCCGGCAGCGCCACCGAAAAACGCACACCGCGAGGAATCACGGCGATCTCGAATGGCTCGACGTCGAGCTTGCCCATCTCCGTGAAGATCGAAAGACGTCCGGCTTGCGGCACGATCAGCAGTTCGCCGTCGGCGTTGTAGAAGTAGCGGTCCTGCATCGACTGGTTGGCCGCGTACACGTGGATCGCGCAGCCGCTCATCGCTTCCGCCGAGCCGTTGCCCGCCATCGTCACCCAGCCGTCGATGAAATCAGTCGGCTCGGTCGGCATCGGCAGCGGGTCCCAGCGCAACTGGTTGGGCGGCGTGGGCGGCACGTCGGCGAAATTCGCGACGAGCCGGTGCGACGGCAGCGCCGTGAACGGCTGATGCACGGCAGCGGGACGAATGCGATACAGCCAGGAACGGCGGTTGTGGCCGCGCGGCGCCGTGAACGCGGTGCCCGACAGTTGCTCCGCGTACAGGCCATAAGGCGCGCGCTGCGGCGAGTTGCGGCCTTGCGGCAGCGCGCCGGGCAAGGCTTCCGTAGCGAATTCGTTCGCGAAGCCGGACTGATAGCCCGGCTGGATTTCGCGTCGTGTGGATGATTCCATGCAAAGTCTCCAATGAATCTCAAGCAGTCTGCGCTTTGGCCAGGCCGCCACGCCGACGCGTGGCGGCGGCGAGCGTCAGCACCAGCAATGCGGAACACAGCACGGGCAAGGCGGCAGCGTGAAACAGCTGGGCGTTGCTCCAGTTCAGCGCAATCAGTTGTCCGCCGACGAGCGGCCCGATCACCGAGCCGATCCGGCCGATGCCGAGGCTCCAGCCAATGCCCGTCGAGCGCAGCGTGGTGGGATAGAAGTGTCCGGCGAGCGCATTGACGGCCGGCTGTCCGCCGACGATACAGAAGCCGCCCGCGAAGACGACAACGAGCAGCCACGCGAGTGCATGCGACACCGCGCCGATCCCGCCGACGCTCAGCGCGCCGAGCGCGAAGCACGCGAACAGCACGCGCACAAAGCCGAAACGTTCGATGAACCAGCCGAGCAGCAACGTGCCGACCACGCCGCCGGTCTGCAGCACGGTGCCGACGATGACGGCCGTGGATGGCGAATAGCCGGCGTCGCGCATCACGGTTGGCAGCCAGTTCGACAGGAAGTACAGATCGATCAGGTTCATGAAGCTGATGCCCCAGAGGATCAGCGTGACGGGCGCTCGGCCCGCACGGAACAGTTCCGCGACGGGCGCGCCGCCGCCGGCTTTTTCCTGCACGACGAGGCGCGTGCCGGGGCCGACGCCAAGCGACGGATCGAACTTGGCCAGCCACTGCCGCGCGCGTTCATTGCGGCCCTTCAGCACGAGAAATTGCAGCGACTCGGGCAACGCGGCGAGCATCGCCACGCCGAGCGCGAGCGGCACCGCGCCGCCGACCCAAAATACCGCGCGCCAGCCGTACGCGGGAATCAGCGCCGCGCTGATGAAGCCGCCGATGGCCGCGCCGAGCGTGAAGCCGCACGACACCAGCATCATCCGCTTGACGCGGTGCGCGGGCGTCGAGAACTCGCCGACCAGCGCCATCGCATTCGGCATGATGCAGCCGAGGCCCAGCCCCGTGATGAAACGCAGCGCGATCAGCGCGGGAATGGTCGAGACGAACGGCGTCGCGAGCATCGACAACGCGAAGAAGAACGTCGAGCCGATCAGCACCGGGCGCCTTCCGATCCGGTCCGCCAGCACCGACAGCCCGAGCGCGCCCAGCAGCATGCCGAACAGGCTCGCGCTGAACACCGGCCCGAGCGCGGCCTTCGATACATGCCATTCGCCGATCACGCTCGGCGCGACGTAGCCCATGGCTTGCGCATCGAAGCCGTCGATGACGAGGCACAGCCCGCACAGCACGAGCAGCATCAACTGAAACGTCGGCCGATGCGCATCGGCGAGCGCGCGCTCGACTTCGATCACATCGGCAGAACGGTGGGATTCGCTCATCTTCGATTCCTGCGGAACGGGGTAAAAAGGCTACAGTTCGGATTTACGAATAGTAAAACAGATTCCGATTAGTGAAATTAACGTAAACCCTCGATCAGGCATCGATCGCCACACGAATGGCGAAATCCATATCAGTATTTGGTGCATGAAAGAGCGGTCGCCGCTGCTACCATCGAAGCGTGCGGCGCCCCGCCGCGATCCAAGTCCGCTCCCCACGTATTCATGATCCCGCTGACCATTCCCGAACTCGTCGAACGCGCTTCCACTCACCCGTTTCTCGGCGAGCATCTGAGAATGGGCACAGGCCCACGCAGCGGCGAAGCCATTGCGACTTACGGCGACGTCGAGCTCGGCAGCAGCTATGAACCGATCTTCGACATCTCGGTGCATGCGCTCGCGCAGTCGCTGTCGTCGTCGCCCGATAGTGCGGACCGTTTCGGCGACGAACTCGGGGTCCAGGCCGTCACGCAACTGGCCGACGGCACACCGCTCGACAGCTTCGACCCGTTCGACCATGTACCCGACGACCAGCAACTGGTCGCGCTGGACCGGATGTCGCGCGCGATGCACGCAGTCAACTTCTTCGGCCTGCAGCGGCACGGCCTGCTGTTCCTGCGCGTGCACGAGCGGCTGCTAAAAAGCGTGCGCTACGACCACGGCCGACATTTCTCGGCCGTGCTGATGTCGTTTGGATTGAATCCGTCGCGAGTCGTGATCGAGCTACCGTCTGCAGCTGTCGCGCATAAGACGTTTCTTGGTTATCTGACCAAGAGTTACCAGCACTATGGATTCAAGGTCGCCGGCAACCTGCCGAACGCAGGGCAGATCCTGTCCGTGTCGGACATGGCGAGGCTGGACTTCATCAAGATGGACGCCGCTTCGGCGTTGCGCGATTCGATGGTGAAGCCGCTGGTCAGCTATGCGAATCGGCTAAAAATTCCGTTGATCTTCAATCGCGTGGCGACTGAAGCGCAGTTCGATCTGTTGCAGCAATACGATGTGCGGTTCGTGCAGGGGCCGTTGTTCGTCGTGCACGACAACGGGACGGCTTAAGCTTGTTCTGGGGCCGGCCCCAGACGGCGCGCCAATGCTTTCAGACGCGGCGCGACCATCTCCCGAAACACGCTCTCCCCCATCGACGACGCCGGGCCGCTACAGCTCAGCACCAGCAGCCGCCCATCGCGCGGATCACTGAACGGTACGGCTACGGCATTGACGTCGTCGTGCCAGTCGCGAAACGAATAGCAGCAGCCCTCTCGCGCGAACGTCTCGATTTCCTCTTGTGCCTGCGCCACCAGTTGCGCGCCTTCGTCGCCCGCTGCGCGCTCCAGTTCGGCCAGCAGCGCGGCCCGCGCGTCGGCGGACTGCACGGCAAGATACGCGCGGCCCATTGAACTCGTCAGCATCGACAGCTTCGAACCGGACGCGAGCCCGAGCGTGAGCGCCGTCTCGCTGCGAATCGTCTCCAGGTAAATCATGTCCAGACCGTCCCGGCAACCGAGAGACACGGCCGCGCCGACCTCGCGCGCGAAGTCGCGCATGTGCGGGCGCGCGAGCTCGAGCGTATCGGTGCCCGAAAGCAACGCAAAACCGAGCGACAGCACACCGGCATCAAGCGCGTACTTGCCGAGCGCCTCGTCGAAGCGCAGATAGCCAAGCACCGTCAATGTGTAGGCGAGCCGGTTCACCGTCGCTTTCGGCAAGCCCGTGCGCTCGACAAAGTCGCGATTGCCCAGCAGCGTCTCGCCCGGACGGAAGGCGCGCAGCAGATCGAAGCCGCGCGCCAATGCGACGACGAACTTGCGCTCGTCGACGGGATCGGACGCACGCGCCGAAGCGGACATTGGGGATGTTATGGATGCAGGTTTCGCCATCGGGTGCTAAACTCAGTCGTCGTTTTGCAAAACATTGTTTCGCAGAGCGGAACTCAAGTCAAGCATGAGATCAGAATGCGGCGTTTCGGTGCTCCGCTCTGATCGATTCAGGAGATACGTCATGGCAGCCGCCGCGCAATTCAATTGGGAAGACCCGCTGCTCCTCAACCAGCAGCTCACGGAAGAAGAACGCATGGTGCGCGACGCCGCGCACGCCTACGCGCAGGACAAGCTCGCGCCGCGCGTGCTCGAAGCGTTCCGCAACGAGAAAACGGACGCCACGATCTTCCGCGAGATGGGTGAACTGGGCCTGCTCGGCCCGACCATTCCCGAGCAATACGGCGGCCCCGGCCTCAACTACGTGAGTTACGGGTTGATCGCGCGCGAGGTGGAACGCGTGGATTCAGGCTACCGGTCGATGATGTCGGTGCAGTCGTCGCTCGTGATGGTCCCCATCTTCGAATTCGGCTCCGACGCACAGAAAGACAAATATCTGCCGAAGCTCGCGACGGGCGAATGGATCGGCTGCTTCGGCCTGACCGAGCCGAACCACGGCTCCGATCCGGGCAGCATGGTCACGCGGGCGAAGAAAGTCGATGGCGGCTACTCGCTGTCCGGCTCGAAGATGTGGATCACGAATTCGCCGATCGCGGATGTGTTCGTCGTCTGGGCGCAGCTCGAAATCGACGGCAAGGATGAGATTCGCGGCTTCATCCTTGAGAAAGGCTGGAAGGGCTTGAGCGCGCCTGCGATCCACGGCAAGGTCGGCCTGCGTGCGTCGATCACGGGTGAGATCGTTCTCGATGAAGTGTTCGTGCCGGAAGAGAATCTGATGCCCGGCGTGAAGGGCTTGCGCGGACCGTTCACCTGTCTGAATTCGGCGCGCTACGGCATTGCGTGGGGCGCGCTCGGCGCGGCGGAAGACTGCTGGCACACCGCGCGTCAGTACACGCTCGATCGCAAGCAGTTCGGCCGGCCGCTCGCCGCGAACCAGCTGATCCAGAAGAAGCTCGCCGACATGCAGACGGAAATCACGCTCGGCCTGCAAGGCGTGCTGCGCCTTGGCCGCATGAAGGACGAAGGCACGGCTGCCGTCGAAATCACGTCGATCATGAAGCGCAATTCATGCGGCAAATCGCTCGACATCGCGCGCATGGCGCGCGACATGCTGGGCGGCAACGGCATCTCGGACGAGTTCGGCGTCGCGCGGCATCTGGTGAATCTGGAAGTCGTGAACACGTACGAAGGCACGCACGATATTCACGCGCTGATTCTCGGACGCGCGCAGACGGGCATTCAGGCGTTCTTCTGACGCTCCGCGATTCGTCGCAAAGCGTTCCGGCAGGCTGCACGTGCAAAAAGCCCGCGTTCCCGTTGAAGCTACCCGTTCCACAAAGGTGTTGGTAAAAGGGATGTTGATTGACTGGAAATCCCGCCGCATAACGTTGGCGGGATTTTTCTGTGCAACAAGAATCTCCAGATGAGGGTGACGCGGCTGCCGGAGGGCGAGGCGTCGCCGAAAGCAGGTTTGCCGCGCGTGCCTCTCACTCTTTGTTCATCTGGAATCACCCAAGCTAAGCGCGGGCGCCCAAATCAGTCAGAAAATCTCGGGTGCGCTCCGACAAGCTGGGGGCGAGACTCAGGACCCGGGTGGCCGCCATGGCAACCCGGGGACGCGCGCTCTCCTCCAGCTCGTTGGCAGCTGTCGTCAACCAGTCTGGAAACTTGTCTGTCAGCGCGTCAATTAACACCGCGGCCTGCCGTCGGTCCTTATCGGCTTTGAGCGCATGCGACGGGTCGCGAAGCGTGCTGACGATTAGCTTGTGAAGAGCAAACCTCGCGGGGTCCGGCAGCATCACTGGGACGACGTGTTCCTTGCCGAGGACAAAACCGCGCGCCGGGTTTGATACCAGATACTTGAAGTACGGAAGTCCCGTTGCGTGTGCGCGCAACTGGGGCAAGGCTTTCGTCTCGTACGCCTCGGTACCCGGCACGAGCAGATCCACCTTGAGGGGCTGTCCTCGAGCCTTGAACGAGGTTGAGGGCTTTCGTGAGTCCAGCTCCGGCACCTCGAGAAAGGGAATACTGCTGTCACGCAGGATGTCGAGAAAGCTACGGTCGTCCGGGATGGCCACCGAAATTGTCCCCGCGCTGCCGATGTCGATATCCTCGGTCCTGTAGTTTGCAGGCAGACGAACACCGAGGCTGTTCAGGAGCGCGCCGAATGCGTGGGAGCCGACGAGCAGTCCGCCGTGGCTGAAGATGCCGGCGTTAAAGAGCGTTGCGACGGTTAGCGCCGAAGAATTGTCGGCAGCAGCAAAACCTGCTTTGCGCAGAATCTGGACGTCGGTGGCAAGCACGCGCATCTCCGTGCTCTCCAGCAGTTTCGCCTCGAGCGCAGCGTCGGTGGCAGGTTCTCCCGCGCGGCCCAGTGAGGTTTCCTTATGCTTTCCTGACGCCAGATAAACCCGCCAGTAGATGTACGTTTTCCCGTCGACGGTCTTCTGCGCAGCGGAGCCCGGAGAATGCAGCGGGACGTGTGATTGCGTGCTGGCGCGCTCGGTAACAGAGGAATACAACGTCTGCAGTGCGTCGTTGTGGAAACTGGCCATGGCTAAGGAGACCCATTATACCCTATAATTTTATACTAAGGTATAAAGATCTGTCCGTCAAACTTATACCTCGATATTGAATTACAAGGGATAATTCCGTTCGGCTTGCGAGTCGGGAAATGCCCTCGCGGCGCATGACTATCGCGCGAGCGAGAGTGAGACACTGCCCGTTTCAACACCTTTGTGGAACGGGTAGCCCGTGAAGAACGCGGGCTTTTTGTTTTGAACCGTGCAAGAAGCGGAAGCTTACTTGTTCGGCTGCGGCGTCATCCGCAGATACGGACGCAGCGCCTTGTAGCCCTTCGGGAACTTGCGCTTGATCTCTTCCTCGTCCTTCAGCGACGGCACGATCACGACGTCGTCGCCATGCTTCCAGTTGCCCGGCGTCGCGACCTGATAGTTGTCCGTCAGTTGCAGCGAGTCGATCACGCGCAGCACTTCATCGAAGTTACGGCCGGTGCTGGCCGGGTACGTGATGATCAGACGCACCTTCTTCTGCGGGTCGATGATGAAGAGCGACCGGACCGTCAGCGTGGCGTTCGCGTTCGGATGAATCATGTCGTACAGTTCCGACACCTTGCGGTCGCCGTCGGCGAGAATCGGGAAGCCGACGCTCGCGGCCTGCGTCTCGTTGATGTCCTTGATCCACTCGCTGTGCGATTCCTTGCTGTCGACAGACAATGCGATCGTCTTCACGCTGCGCTTGTCGAATTCGCTCGCGAGCTTCGCGGTCAGGCCGAGTTCCGTCGTGCAGACGGGCGTGAAGTCGGCGGGGTGCGAAAACAGGACGCCCCAGCTGTCGCCGAGCCATTCGTGGAACCTGATGCGGCCAATGCTCGACTCCTGCTCGAAATCGGGTGCGACATCGCCAAGACGTAGACTCATAGTGCAGCTCCTTGAAGTTGTTCGAATGATTTGCCCGTCCGGCCGGACGAGGGACGAAAATTAGAGCATACGGGATCAGGGCGTGCACTTCTAACGAACATTGGCTGCAACACTTATCAGGTTTTGTAATTTTCTTGCGGATGTACGAAACTTACCGGGACAGATCAACTCCATCAAACGGTGGCGTGTTCTGCAACACGTTGAGCGGGACCGTCCGAAGCGGGCAATATGAAACGCTTGTGACGTTCGGGAACGCTTCATGCAACGGCGTTCGGGTATTGCGCGCTTCACGCGTAGCCCATGACGCACGGTCAGTCGTAAGGTCTGCTGGCTCGCCAGCGCCCGTTTCTATGGTTTACGATTCACGCGTAGCGTGCACGAAGGGAGCAGTCAATGTCGGAAGTCAACAAGGAGAGATTGATGTCGGATATCAAAACCGTACTCGCAGACGCGGAAGATCTGCTGAAGCAGGCCGCGAGCGCCACAGGCGAACGCGCTTCTGAACTGCGCGAGACGGCGCTCTCGCGTCTCAAGCAGGCGAAGGAAAAGGCAGCCGACGTGCAGGTTGTGGTCGTCGAAAAAGGCAAGAAGGCCGCGCGCGCCACCGACGACTATGTCCACGAACATCCGTGGGCATCGATTGGCATTGCAGCCGGCGTCGGCGTGCTGGTGGGCCTGTTGATCAATCGCAAGTAACGCGTGTGAAAAGCGCGCGTGAAGCAACCGGCTGCGACGTCGAGCGGCCGGTGCGCTTCGCTGACAGGCGGACGGGCGCACGCGCCCTGTCTGCACCTTCTTCGCGCATCCTCGCGCGCAATACGCTGAAGCCATGATCGATACACAAACGCAGAGCGGGGACCGCGGGCCATTGCGGCGCATTCTCAGTTCGTTCTTTTCGATCCTGCAGACGCGGCTCGAACTGATCGGCATCGAGCTGGCCGAAGAAAAAGACCGGCTGCTAATGGTGCTGTTCATGGGCCTGGCCGCGATGATGCTGGCAACCATGGCGCTGATCGCGCTGACTGCGCTGATCGCGATTGCCTTCTGGGACACTTACCGGTGGCAGTCGCTCGCGGGCATCACGATTGTCTATGCCATCGCGGCGATCGTCTGTGCGCTGCGGGCGCGCAGCGGCTTGCACAACTCGCCGATGATCTTCGAAGCCACGCTCAACGAATTCGAGAAAGACCGCGAGATTTTCCGCAAACGCTGAACGCAGCGCAGCTCTTTTCGCTGTCCATTGCCATCGATCAATCATGAGTCAGGTCCATTCCGAGAACGCATTCCGCAGCCGCCGACCGACCGCCAAAGACTTGAGCGCGCCACATCTGCGCGCGCTGCGCAAGGAACTGCTGATCGTGCGTGCGGACGTCGAGCGCATGCAACTCGCGCAGGCGACGCTCGATCTGCGCAACGCCGTCACGCATTTCAGCTGGCTCAAGTTCATCGTGCCGGGCTTCGCCAGCGCGATGCCTTGGGGACGCCGGCGCGGCGCGTCGGCGGGGATCGGCGCGCTTCTCAAGGAATATCCGCTGATCAGTTCGATCGCCTCGCTGGTGCTCGCGAAACCGATCCGCGCCACCGTGTTCGCGACCGCGAAGCCCGTGCTCAAATGGGGCAGCGTCGGCCTCGCCGCGTGGGAAGCGTTTCGCATCTATCAGCAGGTGAAGCGCGAATCGCATAAGCGCGGGGCATCGACGGCGGCGTCCAATGCCGATATGAGCCCGCCCTGATCGGGCGCGTTTCGAATATCACTTCATCGACTAACGCGCGCCCCAGCAATCGTCGGGGTCAGCGCTCGCTGTGCTTCTGTTCGACTGTGAGCCTGTCGCGTCGAGTATCAACGTGCCGCACGCGTCCTCTGCCATCGGGCCGGTCTCCGAAGGCTGCGCTGGTGAGCGCGCCAACGATGCTGACGGGCGCAAGGTCGGGCTGCGTGCGCAACGGATAGAAGCCGCCACCGCGCTCGATCATCACGGCCCATCCACAAGACCAGTCGATGACGCCCGTTTTGCACGACTGCCCCGCCGCGAGACAGCGCCGCGCGGCATCGATCCGGCACACGGTTACGCGCGCGTCGACCTGATCGCGCACGCGCCACGCAACGAACGACGGCACCGTCAACGTCGCGACGATCGCGAGCAACGCAATCACGACGAGCGTTTCGAACAGCGTGAACCCGCGGCACACACGCGGCGCATGAGCATTCCGTTTCATCAGCATTCCTCGATTTCCGCCAAGAATGCGACGACTCTAACGATGCGCAACCGCGCCCACAATTAGCCGGATGGCCAGGTGGCGGATGCACGAATCCCTGCACGAGAATGTCCGTGCATCAGGTGAATTCGCGGCAGAACTTCAGGGAGGGAAAATGCGGATGCGCGAACAATCAGCGCTTGCGGGAAGGCTTCGCGGGCGCGGCCGGAGCGTTCATCCGGCGAAACTCTTCAATGACGTCCTCGAACTCTGAGACGTCTTCGAAACGCCGGTATACGGAAGCAAAGCGCACGTACGCGATGGTGTCGAGGGCGCGCAGCTCGTTCATCACGAGCTCGCCCAGACGCTCGCTGCGCACTTCACGCTCCCCGCTGCCGAGCAGCTGATACTCGATGCGCGACGCGGCGGCGTCGATGGCGTCGGCAGCAACTGGACGCTTGCGCAGCGCCAGTTGCATGCTTGCCACGATCTTGCGGCGATCAAACTCCGTGCGGCTGCCATCCTTCTTGACGACCGAGGGCAACGCCAGCTCGACCCGCTCGTACGTCGTGAAACGCTTGTCGCAGGCCGGGCAGCGCCGGCGGCGCCTGATCGCGGCGCCGTCCTCGGACACGCGCGAGTCGACGACCTGTGTATCGTCATGCCGGCAGAAGGGGCAGCGCATGGTGGCTTAGCGGTAGACCGGGAAGCGTTGGGTCAACTCGGCGACCTGCGCGCGCACGCGCTCGATCGTGGCCGTGTCTTCCGGGTTGTCCAGCACGTCGGCGATCAGGTTGCCGACCTGCTCGGCTTCCTTCGTGCCGAAGCCGCGCGTCGTCATGGCGGGCGAACCGAGACGCACACCGCTCGTCACGAACGGCTTTTCCGGGTCGTTCGGAATCGCGTTCTTGTTCACGGTGATGTGCGCCGCGCCCAGTGCCGCTTCCGCTGCCTTGCCCGTGATCTTCTTCGCGCGCAGGTCGACCAGCATCACGTGGCTTTCCGTGCGGCCCGACACGATGCGCAGGCCGCGCTTGACGAGCGTTTCAGCCAGCACGCGCGCGTTGTCGACCACGTGTTGCTGGTATTCCTTGAACTCCGGCGTCAGCGCTTCCTTGAACGCGACAGCCTTGCCCGCGATCACGTGCATCAGCGGCCCGCCCTGGATGCCCGGGAAAATGGCCGAGTTGATCTGCTTCTCGAACTCCGCCTTCATCAGGATCACGCCGCCGCGCGGGCCGCGCAGGCTCTTGTGCGTGGTCGTCGTGACGAAGTCGGCGAACGGCACCGGATTCGGGTACACGCCCGCTGCGATCAGACCGGCGTAGTGCGCCATGTCGACCATCAGGTACGCGCCAACCGACCTGGCGATCTTCGACAGGCGCTCGAAGTCGATACGCAGCGCAAACGCCGATGCGCCCGCGATGATGATCTTCGGCTTGTGCTCCTGAGCCAGCTTCTCAGCGGCGTCGTAGTCGATGTCCTCAGCCTCGTTCAGACCGTAGCTGACGACGTTGAACCACTTGCCCGACATGTTGACGGGCGAGCCGTGCGTCAAATGGCCGCCATGCGCGAGGCTCATGCCCATGATCGTGTCGCCCGGCTTGAGCATCGCGAAGAACACACCCTGGTTCGCCTGCGAGCCCGAGTTCGGCTGGACATTCGCGGCTTCGGCACCGAACAGCTGCTTCACGCGGTCGATCGCCAGTTGTTCGACGACGTCGACGTATTCGCAGCCGCCGTAGTAGCGCTTGCCCGGGTAGCCTTCGGCGTACTTGTTGGTGAGCTGCGAGCCCTGTGCGGCCATCACGGCCGGGCTCGTGTAGTTTTCCGATGCGATCAGTTCGATGTGCTCTTCCTGACGGCGGTCTTCGTCCTGGATTGCCTTCCAGATTTCCGGATCGACATTGGCGATGGTGCTTTGGGCTTTGTCAAACATGCTGGTTCCGTTAAGTGTGTTCAGGTTGACCGGATCGTGCGCAGGTCGGGTGCCGGGAGCGTATTGGGTACGCAGCACTGCTGGCCACCGCTGATGGTGGGAGCCTTGACGCGGCGTATGAAGGAGGTGCCGCACACGCGAGTCAGGACAACCACCGGCAGCGCAAACGACGGCGCGCGCGAAACATGGCTGCCCAGGCGAACGGCAAAACGGCACCCTGCGCTTCACGGTGGGACGCTCCACCTTGAACCCGTCAGGCTTGACAGCATGGGGTTCTATCGCCAGTCACGCAGGGGTGAGCGCGTTAGTTTATTGGAACCGGGTCGAATAGGCAACCGAGGCAACCGAGCCGGCCGGCGCGCTGCCACGGCGGCCAGAAGCCCCGGCCTGCCGTGGCAGCAGCCGCCCGGCGCTCCGCCCGAACGTGCCTTCGCGCGGCGGGGTCATTCTTGCCGCATCGCCGCATTGGAAGTAGGCTTGTGGCCTTTCTTCACCGACCAGGGAACAGCAATGATCGTGTTCGTCACCGGCGCGTCCGCAGGGTTCGGCGCCGCTATCGCCAGGGCTTTCGTCAAGGGCGGCCATTGCGTGGTCGCGACCGCGCGCCGCAAGGATCGCCTGCAGGCGCTCGCCGACGAGCTCGGCGAAAACCTTCTGCCCTTCGAACTGGACGTGCGCGACCGCGCAGCCGTCGAAGCCGTCCCCAACGCCCTGCCCGCCGACTTCGCCGCCGTCGACGTGCTCGTCAACAACGCCGGCCTCGCGCTCGGGCTCGAGCCCGCGCAACGTGCCGAGCTCGACGACTGGACGACGATGATCGACACCAACTGCACGGGCCTCGTGCAGGTCACGCGCGCCTTCCTGCCGGGGATGATCGAGCGCAGCCGCGGGCATGTGTTCAATCTGGGCTCGGTGGCGGGCACCTGGCCGTATCCGGGCGGCAACGTGTACGGCGCGACCAAGGCGTTCGTGCGCCAGTTCAGCCTGAACCTGCGCGCCGACCTGCACGGCACGCCCATTCGCGTGACGGACATCGAGCCGGGCCTGTGCGGCGGCACCGAGTTTTCGAACGTGCGTTTCCGCGGCGACGACGAGAAGGCTGCGGGCGTCTATCAGAACGTCCAGCCGCTCACGGCCGAAGACATCGCCGATTCGATCTACTGGATCGCGACGCGCCCCGCGCACGTCAACATCAATACGATCGAGTTGATGCCCGTCGCGCAGTCGTTTGCCGGCCTGAACATCCATCGCGGCTAGGTTTCATGGGCGCGCCGCGTCGGCTGGATCTTGCGGCAGCGACGCGGCGCCCGTCTTGCAGGTCGAACGCAACCGGACACGAAAGTGCCGCAAAAATGCGGCGCGCTTTTGCGTTCCGGTAAAATGCGCGCCATGAATATGTCTGACAGTCAGTCCGGCGCGGAAATCGGCTTTGTCTGGCCGATTCGCGTGTATTACGAAGACACCGATGCCGGCGGCATCGTGTTTTACGCGAACTACCTGAAATTTTTCGAGCGCGCGCGCACCGAATGGCTGCGCGCGTGCGGCGTCGATCAACGCAAGCTGGCCGAAGAATCGGGCGCGCTCTTCGTCGTGCGGAGCACCGCGCTCGACTATCGCGCGCCTGCCCGGCTCGACGACATGCTGCGCATCGTCAGCCGGATCGAGCGGCTTGGCCGCGCATCGGTGGATTTCGCTCAGGAAGCCTGGCGCGACGATACGCTGCTGGCAACGGGCACGATCCGCGTCGGCTGTGTCGACTCGCAATCGATGAAGCCAGCCGCCATTCCTCCGCCGGTTCACGCCGCGTTGCGGCGCGAACCGGGCCCCAGCGTGTCAACGGCGAGTATTTGAGCGTCGTTGTTAGCTGGACAGTGAACTCGTAACGGTCATAACAAGACCAAGCATGGTTCGGCGAAGAACCCGCCGAAGCTTCCGGTTTGCCAACTGAATGCCAACCGAACGCTTCGACCCACCTTGCAGCCGGACGCCCCACCCGGGACGTTACAACGAACCTCTATGAACACTACACAAGATCTGTCGATCATTTCCCTCGTTCTCAATGCGAGCCTGCTGGCGCAGGCAGTGATGGCGCTGCTGTTGCTGCTGTCGCTGATGTCGTGGACTTTCATCTTCCGCAAGTGGTTTGCGATTCGCCGCGCACGGGCGCAGACTGAACGCTTCGAACGCGATTTCTGGTCGGGCGGCGACCTGCAGGCGCTGTATCAGAGCGCCGCGAACAACCGTCACACGATCGGCGCGCTCGAACGTATTTTCGAGTCGGGCATGCGTGAGTTCCTGAAGGGCAAGGAAAAGCGTCTCAACGATTCGGGCGCGATTCTCGACGGCGCGCGCCGTGCCATGCGCGCCGCATTCCAGCGCGAAATGGACGTGCTTGAGGCCAACCTCGCGTTCCTCGCATCGGTCGGGTCGGTCAGCCCGTATATCGGTCTGTTCGGCACTGTGTGGGGCATCATGAACGCGTTCCGCGGCCTCGCGAACGTCCAGCAGGCCACCCTCGCGAACGTCGCGCCGGGCATCGCCGAAGCGCTGACCGCAACGGCCATTGGCCTGTTCGCCGCTATCCCTGCCGTGGTCGCCTACAACCGCTACGCGCACGATATCGACCGCCTCGCGATCCGCTTCGAAACCTTCATCGAAGAGTTCTCGAACATCCTGCAACGTCAGGCCCATTAAGGAGTCCACGATGGCCGGTTCAGCCCGTTCCAGCATGCGCGGCAGCCGCTCGCGCCGCGCGATGGCCGACATCAACGTCGTCCCGTACATCGACGTGATGCTCGTGCTGCTCGTGATCTTCATGGTGACGGCCCCGCTCGTGGCGCCGTCGATCGTGAACCTGCCGACTGTCGGCGGCGCCGCGCCGCAGCAGCAGACGCCGCCCGTCGTCGTCAACATCAAGGCGGACGGCAATATGAACGTCAAGTACAAGGACGACGCGGGCGCGACGCAACAGGAGACGATGACGCAGGCCGACCTGCGCAGCTTCGTCACCGACCGTCAGGCGTCGCATCCCGATCAGCCCGTCGTGATCGCCGCCGACAAAACCGTCAAGTATGAAGTCGTGATGAACGTGATGTCCGACCTGAAGGCTCGTGGCGTCAAGCGCGTTGGATTGCTCGTCAAATCGCAATGACCCGCCGACAGAACAACGCCTACCCGCTTCGACCGCCGCGCGAGCGCGGCACGTGGCGCGCGTTCGCGCTCGCCGCGCTGATGCACGTGCTGCTGGGGTTCTTCCTGTATCACGGCATCCACTGGCAGAACAGCACGCCTGCGGGCGCTGAAGCCGAACTGTGGACAGAAGTGCCCGACGTGCCGACGCCGCGCCCCGTTGTGCCGCCGCCCGTGCCCGTCAGGCCCGCCCCGCAGGTCAACGACGAACAGGCTGATATCGCGCTGCAGGAAAAGAAGCGCAAGCAGCAGGAAGCGCAGCGTCAGGCTGAACTTGCCGAGCAGCAGCGTCAGCAGAAGCTGCAGGCCCAGCAGGAAGCCGAGGCGAAGCGCCAGCAGCAGCTCGCCGCCGATCAGGCCGCGGCAGCCGCCACCGCGAAGCTCAAGCAGCAACAGCAGCAACAGGCCGACAAGCTCAGGCAGCAGCAACTCGCCCAGCAGAAGCAGGAGCAGTTGAAGAAGCAGCAGGAAGAACAGAAGGAACAGCAAAAGGAACAGGAAGCGAAGCAGGCGCAAGCCGACGCGCAGGCCAAGGCTGACGCGGCGAAGGCCGCCAAGGCCAAGGCTGCTGCGCAGGCCCAGGCCGCCGATGCCGCAAAGAAGCTCGACGCCGAGCGACGCCAGCGCCTCGCGGCCATGCAGGGCATGGCGGGTGGCGAAGGCTCGACGGGCAATGGTCTCGCGAAGAGTGGAACGGGCAGCGGCGCGGGCGGCAACGCCACGTCGCCGGGCTATGCGGAGAAGGTCCAGCGCCGCGTGCGTCCGAACATCATCTGGTCGGGCGATACGTCGGGCCTGCAAACGGTCGTTTCCGTGCGCTGCTCGCCGACGGGCACGCTGCTGAGCGCGACCGTCACCCGTAGCAGCGGAAACCAGGCGTGGGACGACGCCGCACTGCGGGCCGTCCAGCGGTCGGATCCAATGCCTCAGGACATCGACGGCAAGACGCCCGGCAGTTTTACGATCACGCTGCGTCCAGCCGCCTGACGCAGGCGTTTCCGATTCGCACGCTGTCAAGGGCGGACCGGGAACGAAATCTGCGTAGGTCGGTCTGTTTGTAGTCGTGAAGTGTTAGCAATTCGTTTTTGGGGAACCTATACAGAATGAGTTTGATGACCAAGCTAGGCCTGCGAGCGCTGGTAGCGTCGTGCCTGATCGCCGCCGGCGGTGCCGCCCATGCACAACTCAACGTCCTCGTGACGGGCGTCGGGTCCACCCAGTTCCCGATCGCCACAGCAAATTTTGCCAACGAGGCCAATTCTCCCCAGCAGATCAGCACGATCGTCCGTCAGGACCTTCAGCGCAGCGGTAAATTCACCAACATCGACGCCGGCAGCGCGCCCGTTTCGGAAGGCGATTCCGTCGATCTCGGCGCATGGAAGGCCAAGGGCGCGAATGCGTTCGTGGCGGGTAGCGTCACCAAGCTGCCGAACGGCCAGTACCAGGTGCGCTTCAAACTGTACGACACCGTCAACCAGCAAAGCCTCGGCGGGCTCGAACTGGTCAGCCCGGAAAGCGGCCTGCGCATGAGCGCGCACAAGGTCGCCGACTACATCTATGCGAAGCTGATGGGCGGCCGCGGCGTGTTCGCGACGCGTCTGTCGTACGTGATCAAGACGGGCAACCGTTATCAGCTGCAGATATCCGACTCGGACGGCCAGGACGCGCACATCGCCCTCTCCAGCCCCGAGCCGATCATCTCGCCGGCATGGTCGCCGGATGGCACGAAGGTCGCGTACGTGTCGTTCGAAAAGAAGAAGCCGATCGTCTACATCCACGATCTGCCTACGGGCCGCCGCGTCGTCGTGTCGGACCAGAAGGGCAACAACAGCGCGCCCGCCTGGTCGCCTGATGGTCGCACGCTCGCCGTCGCGCTGTCGCGCACCGGCAACACACAGATTTTCGCCGTCAACGCCGACGGCAGCGGCCTGCGCCGCCTCACGCAAGGCAGCGCGATCGACACCGAGCCGTCGTACTCTCCTGATGGCCAGTCGATCTACTTTACGAGCGACCGCGGCGGCCAGCCGCAGATCTACAAGATGCCTGCCGGCGGCGAGTCCGCGGGCGGCGCGCAGCGCGTGACCTTCACGGGCAACTACAATACGAGTCCGCGCGTCAGCCCGGACGGCAAGCAGCTCGCATACATCTCGCGCACGGGCGGGGGCTTCAAGCTGTATATCCAGGATCTGCAGTCGGGCGTCGCGACGGCGCTCACCGACACCACACATGACGAATCGCCGAGCTTCGCGGCGAATGGTCAGTACATTCTTTACGCCACTCAGGTGAACGGCCGTGGCGTGTTGGCCGCAGTATCGACCGATGGTCGGACGCGGCAGGTCCTGTCCGTTCAGGGAGGCATCGTACGCGAGCCTTCCTGGGGTCCGTTTATGCAATAACACACAAGGAGAGTGAAGCATGATGTCCAAACTTCGTATCGCGTTTGCCGTAGGTATGGTCGGCGCGCTGGCTGCATGTCATTCGGGCGTCAAGCTCGACGAAAACGCCAACAAGGGTGGCGCGACGGGCGCCCAGCCTAACCCGAACGATGTCGCCACGGTGAACGTCGATCCGTTGAACGATCCGAACAGCCCGCTGGCCAAGCGCAGCATCTATTTCGACTTCGACAGCTACTCGGTCAAGGACGACTACCAGCCGCTGCTGCAGCAACACGCGCAGTATCTGAAGAGCCATCCGCAACGTCACGTCCTGATCCAGGGCAACACCGACGAGCGTGGCACGAGCGAGTACAACCTGGCACTCGGCCAGAAGCGTGCTGAAGCTGTCCGCCGTTCGCTGTCGCTGCTGGGCGTTCCGGATTCGGAAATGGAAGCCGTGAGTCTGGGTAAAGAAAAGCCGCAGGCAACGGGTCATGACGAAGCTTCGTGGGCGCAGAACCGCCGCGCGGACCTCGTCTATCAACAGTAATAGGTGACAAGCCGTATGACGCCCCGTTTCTCCTGGCTGCGCATGGCCGCAGCCGCCTGCGTCGCGGGAACGGCCCTGATGGCCCTGCCCGCGCACGCAGGCATGTTCGACGACGATCAGGCTCGCCAGGCGATTCTCGATCTGCGCACCAAGACCGATAGTCTGTCGAGCCAGCTGTCGGCAGCTCAACGCACGATCCTCGATCAGTCCAACCGTCTCGACCAGTTGAACCAGCAGGTCGCGACGTTGCGCGGACAGAACGAGGACCTCGCCAATCAGGTCGCCACGTTGCAGAAGCAGCAGAAGGACTACTACACCGACCTCGATGGTCGTCTGAAGAAGTTCGAGCCGCAGCAGCAGACGGTCGATGGGGTCGAGGGCTCCGTGCAGCCGGGCGAAACGGACGCGTTCAACGCGGCTTCGCAGCAGTTCCGCAGCGGTGACTTCAAGAACGCGGCGACGTCATTCCGCAGCTTTATCGCGAAGTACCCGCAGAGCCCATATCAGCCTACGGCACAATACTGGCTCGGCAACGCGCTCTACGCGCTGCGCGACTACAAGGGCTCGACGGCCATGTGGCAAGGCGTCGTCCAGAAGTATCCGCAGCATCCGCGGGCGCCGGAAGCACTGCTGGCTATCGCGAACAACCAGCTCGAACAAGGTCAGAAGGCCGCCGCGAAGAAGACGCTCGAACAGATCGTCGCGCAGTACGGCGGCTCGGATGTCGCGCAGTCGGCGCAAAGCAAGCTTTCGCAGATCAAGTGA
This sequence comes from Paraburkholderia hospita, assembly GCF_002902965.1. Taxonomy (GTDB): domain Bacteria; phylum Pseudomonadota; class Gammaproteobacteria; order Burkholderiales; family Burkholderiaceae; genus Paraburkholderia; species Paraburkholderia hospita. Next base: position 3,221,554 of record NZ_CP026105.1, read on the forward strand.
TGTTGTGGCGTCCGGCACGAGCCGGGCGTGTAGTTGATGGACGCAGTAAAACGCGCAGTGTCGACGCTTCAATAACCGATGCGCGCGCCTCTCGCCGTAAAGCCCGGAGCCGCAAGGTTCCGGGCTTTTTCTTTGTGTGGATCGCCTGCTGGCCGGCCGGCGTTGGTTGACACGTATTGGCTCGACCGATATAATTCCGCTTCTCTTTTGGGTCGTTAGCTCAGCTGGTAGAGCAGCGGACTTTTAATCCGTTGGTCACAGGTTCGAATCCCGTACGGCCTACCAAAAGATTCAAGGGCTTAGCTTCGGCTAGGCCCTTTTTCTTTGCTCCGCAACTCTTCTCGCTCCGCAAACAGCCCGCATCGGCTTGCGAAAAGCGGGGGCAGGTATGGACCAGACGGCCCCTTGAGGTCGATACCACCACCTCTTCAGTGTTGGTATCGACCTGGGACAACAACACACCCATCAGCATTACGGTGATGTGGACATCCGTGACCCATTCACTCGCGCTGTGGCGAGCGGGTAACCGGCATCGGCATCAACAACTACTGGGGCGAGTCGCATCTGGACATCAGACAAGTCGACGGCACCCTGGTGTCTTCCGCCATGGATGGCGTGAACCCACTGCACTCGTGAGCGTCGCTCTCAAACCCGCTTGTCGCATCCGGTGTTAATCGAGTTGTCGCTTCTCATCAACGCAGCGTTTCGCCTCCACATGCTTCCATCCCGATCATGCAAGGTTCGCGATCGGCAAAATGCTGGATGAATAGGAACAGCGAAGTACTGCGCAACACTGAAGCAGACGCTATGCATCGCTGCGAGAAATCGTGTGCGCTAGCGCACCGTATAGAAAACCTAAGAGCAAGGTAGCAGCCCGGCGAGTGCGCGACCGCACTATTCGCCGGAGGCTTCAATACGATACTTTGGTCAGTGCGCCTCTGAAAAACCCACACGCCACAACAACGAAGCCAACAACACAAAAATGGGAGACCCGCCATGTGCGTCTCAGACCGTTATATTCGAGCGTTAGCAATCGCTATCCTGGGAGTCGTCCTGTCCGCCTGCTCGGCCGTTCCGGGCCAGCGGATGATCGTGCCGTCATCTATAGATGTCTCTGGCGGTCAATATAGTAGCGAGCCGCGACAACAGATCACGGTGCCGATCACCGATATCAACCTCGACGAAATTCAAAAGCTGCAGGACGCCGCAAAAGGCGACCTCTCACAGCAGGTGCAAACCATGTTGAATACCGCACGGTCCGACCCCCCGGCCTATGCGGTCGGGAAAGGCGATGTGCTGCAGATAACAGTCTGGGATCATCCGGAACTTGTTGCCGCGCTCGGTCAGCCCAATCCAAGCTCGCGACCTTCCGACGCCGCTCCCGGTTTTCTCGTCGATGATGAAGGGAACGTGCAGTTTCCCTACGCTGGCAGCGTGCACGTAGCGGGTCTGACTGTTAAGGAGATCCAGGCGAGAATCGCGTCACTGATCGCGAAAATATACAAGGATCCGCAGGTCACCGTACGCGTCGCGTCATTCCGCTGGGCGCAGATCTACATCGATGGCGAGGTGCGTGCACCAGGCCTGCAACAGATCAACGATATCCCAATGACGTTGCCGGAAGCGATTGGGCGCGCGGGTGGGTTCACGCCTAATGCAGACCAAAGCAGGGTCGACCTCATCCGGGACGATCAGACCATACGGATCAACATTCCAGACCTGATCGACGCCGGCCGGAATCCGGCGAGGATCATGCTGCAACGAGGCGACATGTTGCGGGTCGCTGCTCGCGACGAGAATGGCATCTACGTCATGGGCGAGGTGAACAGGCCCGCCACCATTTTGCCCATGAGGAGCGGCAAACTCACGCTTGCCGAAGCCCTCTCTCAGGCGGGCAGCCTGAACCAGAATACGGCGGAGGCAAATCAGTTGTTCGTCATTCGAGCCCCGTACGGCAGTGCCGGCAAACCTCAGATCTTTCATCTCGATGCCACCTCGCCGGTATCGATGATTCTCGCTAACCAGTTCGATCTCCACCCTAAGGATGTGGTGTTTGTAGACAACGGCGCGCTGGTCAAATTCAACCGTGTGCTGAATCTGCTCCTGCCAGCAATCAATGCTGGCCTTACGGCAGCGATCGTGACGAAATAATTGAAACCGGACGCAGGCTCCGCCCCAAGCTCGATGCAAATTTTCGCCATACCTTCGCGTTGCGAACCGGCGCGCCATTCCAACCACCGCTGGTCGCCTGTTGATACGTTGCATCATTGTTATATCGGGCTGGTCTTCGTGCGCTAAGACCAGCCCTCACGTGGTGCGTGTCGGCGATTGAAGGCTCAACCGGTAAAGCAGGGCGCCGTCATGCCGCGCGAGCACAGCAAATCATCGGAGCAATTCTCTCTACAGAACGCCAATAAGCCATTGCACTGGAGAGAGACGGGAACGACAGCCACATTCACCTTCGCCGGCTAACCGGTGGGTTTTCGCGGGCGATCACGACCGTTCCGCGTCCAGCATTGCCACGCCCGAGTCCGCGTCGCGCAACTTCCCGAAAAGCCCGGTTGACCGTGTTCAGATGGAAACCAAGGTCATCTGCAATTGAACGCTGCGAGGGAAGTCGATCGCCGGGAACGAATACGCCTTTGTTGATCGCTTCCTCGATCTGCGCAGCTATGGCGAGATATGGCGTCCCACGCAGACGTGCGAAGTCCGGACGCCAATGCTTGTTTGCAGTCTTGTTCATCCTGAGCCTCAGAACACCGGGACCAGTTGACCGCAGCACCTGGAGGCGACAGAAAACGCGCTACCAGCGGCTCTGGCCCTGTCCCATCGGACGGTGTTGAGCCCCGCGCCACCATTCGCAGCCAGACCCGCTCGACATCTTCGCAAGGGCACCGTTTGGCTTCCATATACGGGTGACGCAGCATCAATTCGCCCATCGCTTTTTGTTATTCGCAAAGTCCTGCACCGGCCCACACGTTTCGTGTTCGAACACGAGATTGCGCATTGGTTCCATAACGTTGGGGTCCGCACAGCAATCACCACGGCCGTCTCTCGTCCCCACGACGCAAATTCGACACACTTTCAACTGGAACTTTCGCAAGGCGTGTCATTCATCACAAGCACTCAAACGTCCTGTAGCTTTGAGGCTTTTGACCGAGGAAACGGTTATTGGCTTCGTGCGAACTCATGGCCCCGATCATCTGTCAATTTTCTGCGTTGTCCTCGCCGACAAACTGAACGCACACGTGCTGACTCGATGCAGCGGGAAGAGCAATTTCACACCTTTGCAAACTATCCAGCGAATGAATAGCTGAGGTTCACCCGCTTTTCGCGGCATCAGTGCCATTTCGAGCGCACGCTGAATAAATTCGGTCTACGAATTGTTTACACGTCGCTCAGCCGACGGTGCAGCAATTGTCACCTATTCCCACGACGGCCGACCGAGCATTAACTCATGCCGCTCGCACGATCAGCTCGCCTTTGCGGGCAGACGGACGTGTCACACACAAGCCCAGTCCTTGCAAGGCACTGACACGCATGAAATACAACGTCGCCCGCTCCCGTTTGGGGAGTCGGGCGACGTCGGTCCCGAATCGCGATCAATTCTGGTGTCGCTCAACAGCGCTGATCAAGGGGCGGACGTTGACAATTCAATCCGCAGCTCGCCAACCGATATGGCCGACCCTTTCGGCGCACTTGGGCCATCGACTCTCACCAGCGAGACGACCACTCCGGAAGCCCCGGCTCCGAGGCGCTGCAAGAGTTCGGTGGCGGGAAAAACCAGGACAGGCGCTTGACTATGCGCCGATTCGGCATGATGCATCGCGGCGGATATTTCGAATGGGCCTAACGTGCCGAGAAAGTGCTTCTGGCTCACACCGTCGACGTCCCCTTGCTCGGGAAGATTCAAATACACGTTGTAGAAGTAGCCACCTTTCCGACCGAGTTCGGTGACCGTTACGCTATCAAGGACCACGTTAACAGAGCGATAGGTCGTCGCTGGCGCCGCGTTACTCCCCTGTTGAAGAGCCGCGGCCGCTGACCTTCCCTTCAGCGTGTCCTGCAACGCTGCGGATGCTGACGAAGATAATTGAAGCTGCGCACTGACGGACTTCTCGTTGAGTGACATATTGGCCACACCGCCGAGCGAGCGCCGGCCTGAATCAATCGCACGCTCACTCGTTTTGGAGAAACCTGTCAACGCGGGACGGCCATGAATTGGCCCGAGTTGTGCCTGAACACGGATTATGCGACCTTGCTGCGCGGTTGGCGGGAGTGAAGTCGGCACAGTGGCGCTGGCATATTGATAGTTCAGAAGCGAAGGCATATAGGTCTTCGACTTCAATATCGTAAGACCCTTCGCATAGGTGAAGCTGCCACTCCAATAGGAGTTACTTGGCAACGGCAACGTCGTCTGTGGTTGCTGCGACCATGCGTCCCACAACCGGTCCACGTTGGCATGATGCAAAAAGAAGATCGGGTCTGTCGGAGACTGCATGTCTGCCATCCACCCGCCAATCAGGTTATGCACTGGATTATGCGGAGCAGACTCGAACGATGCCTCATACGAATTACTCGTCCCCCGCGGAAAATTCACTACACTTGGCGCAAACGGCGCAAGCGTCAGGGCACTCGACACATTTGAATTTATACGGCCGCTAACATATAACGGATTACCCGTAGCAGCATCCAGAAACTCCTGGGGTATTGTCGGATAAGAGTAATAGTCCCAATATGGCAGCGTCAAACTGTTGTCACCCGAAACAATTCTCAATTGCTGCTCGAAATAATATAAATAACCCCGATGCCATGCGCAGAAATACGGCACCATATGAGGACAATAATTTACATGGACGTTAACCCAATAAGACCAAGATGTCGGTTTCGTCGCATCTGTTACAGCTTTCATAAGCCTTATTGCGGTTTTAAAAGATTCGAACTGAGGTGTCAACTTGAACGCCTGCCATTCCTGTCTTGTATACGGGCCTGTCGCTCCCATTGCCGGGAGCGACATCAATGCAACCGCAGACGCGGATCCCTTCAGAAATGTACGACGATTAATACTAGATTTAGCCATTTCCGCACCCATTACAATCTTTTAACAGAGAGCCGGCACGCATCCTCCTTCTCCAAGACGCTCGTGCCAACACGATGAAGTCTCTTCCACGATATACGCCAACGGCTTCGGGTGTTTAATATTCCAGCCCCCGAATGTGCGGGACCGTACACAATAAAAATTTATATAGAATTCTTGCCTTACAATTCGTCTTATCATGTACACGCCGGTGCTATTGGGCCTCGCAAGCGACCAGCGATCGGGAAATAATAATGTTATTTGGAATTCGAGCGGCGTATCTCTGATTTGAATCCAGCTTTGTTTGCCCCCCGAAAGCAGCGGTCTAACATCAACCTGGAGACACCATGCGCACACAGGGAACGCACATTCAGGTCGTTACGGATCCGAGAGCATTTGCAGCATTGAAAGATGACTGGACCGACCTCTGGTCAAGGTCCGACGGTCAGTATCACGAATCGTTTGCCGTATGTTCGCTAAGCTGGCAGAACTTGGCGAAACCGCAAGGCGGCGCATTGCGCTGCGTCGTCGGTTATTCAGATTCGAAACTGGTAATGGTGTGGCCGCTTGCTCTGTACCGTCGCGGGTTGTGGACAATGCTGAGATCGTTGGGCCCAGACTCTGCGGACTATTCGTCGATACTGCTTGATCCTAAGGAAGATACGGTCCGATTGACACAACTAGCCATACGTGCGGCAATGAAAGACTGTGGCGCAGCGATCATTCGGCTGCCCTATGTTTACACTGACTCGAAGCTGTTTCGGTTCCTGTCCGGGAAGCGATCATGTAGTTACAATGAGCCCCGACATGCAAGTGTCGCGTATCTGCGACAGATACAGGACTGGGACTCGTTCTGTGGGTCGCTCGGTACCTTGTCTGGTAAAAAGCCCGGTGCGCTCGAGCGTCGCATCGCCAAAAAAGGAGCCTTGCAAGCGGTGGTCATAGCGGCCACCGACAGGCACGCCATTAGTGAACTGGTCGACTGGACGCTGGAACACAAGCGCAAGTGGGCCCAGCATGCGTCGAAGCAGGGAGCCTGGCTATATTCGCAGGGCTATCGTGACTTTCTTGTTGCCATACTGTCTGCACAGCCCGATCAGCCGGCTGCGCGCCTTCATGTCATCCTGTTTGATCAAAAGCCGCTCGCCACGACAATTGTAGGAATGGGCAAATCATCCGTTAAAGGATTGATCACAGGATTTGACGAAGAATTTTCAAAATACAGCCCGGGGCATCTTGTCGTCGAACACATGGTGAAGTGGGCATACGACCACAACTTCGATTTCGACTTTGGGGTTGGCACAGAGCCGTTCAAGGCGTACTGGAGCCGCAATAATGAGTCACAGTATGCGAGTGTCGAGATTCCGGCGAGTGCCTGGGGCCGCGTCGCTCTGAGCGCGAAGAGGTTACTGCATATGAAGGCGGCCAGTCCGCGCTTCTCATGGTTCAAAGGCGGCAAGGTGTCGTCTCCAGCCAACGACAACGCAACACTAGGAAATGGAGCATTGCATCGTCAAGCGGACGATCAGCTTGCGAACTGACAGTTCATTTCAACATGGAACGCTTCAATGAACAGAGGCTTGACCATCGTTGGGCGGTTTGGTGCAAATACCTGTCCTCGTTGCGGCCATGTGGCTGCGCGCGATCACTGTTATTGTTCCGTTTGCGGCGCCCTACTCCCGAGCACCCGCGCTGAGCAATTTCATCGCGGGGTGTCGCTCACCCCGCAAACTTACGAAGCAAAATACCCTCAAAGTATGCTCCGTCAAGTCGGGCGTTACGCTGGTCGTTTAGTGGGAGACCCCGATCGTCCGGCGCTCCCGTGGCGCCCTTCGATCGTGAGTGAAACAGTCACAATAAGAACGACATTGCTCGTTTCCATTGCGTTAAGCGCAGCGACGGGAGTTATTGTTTATCTGATGTCCACCACGCACGTCTCGGCTCCCGTCGTGACCGAGGCCCCCCCTCCCCTCCATGTGGAGCAAGAAACCAGCGAGCCCGAAGCCATCCCCTCTGGCGGCTACCTGACAGAAAAGACGCTACACGACATCGACGCATCCATCAAAACCCCAACCGGCAACGTTCGCGACCTCATGGTGTCGAACGACCCTCCCAAACCAGGCGCCACCAACAAAGGCCTTGGTGACGGGGCACGCGATGGTCAGTCACGTAGCGAATGTCAACCGGCTGGGCAGCCGCCCCAGCAGGTTGACTCCGCCCCACAGCCGGTTTGCCAGACAAATGGCGCGCCTGAAGGAGAGCGTGTCAACACACGTAAGACGATCTTCTCAGAAACAACCGACCCGGTTGCGCTGGAACGAACGATTCGTGAATACGGTTGGAGTAAAACAAACCTTTCTCCGTAATGGCACTGCAGGCTCTCGACTTCAGCAGAACACCCACACAGTCGTTATGGAATATGTTTTTTTGCTAAACGGCAAAATTTTTTATTCTGAATTGGCCGGCATTTCTATTTATCTGAAGAATAGTTTCAAGTACCGGCAAGCTTACCTGTGGCGGGGCGTACCGCAAAACATAGGAGAAAAAGAGCCCTTTTCACAAGTTACGCTTCGTTACGAAATATATCTCGTCTGATATTGAGCCGACGTGCGAGACGCTTATCATCGCTCCCGTTTGTAAGGCATCACCGATCACGCTCATCATCCGCGCCGCCGGCAGACATCGATGTGTGGCCAACTTTTCGTCAAGCCGTTCGACGCACCATGAAGGCGTGCCTCGCAGCTAAGGCTTCTTGACGCATTCATCCCCTCGCTCGACCTTGTCTCGCTCATGCATGCTTGAGCGATGCCTTTTTATCGAGCAAACCTTTGTTTGCCATAAACGGATCCGCTACGCGGGATCAACGACCTATGAGCTCCTCCATCGACTATCGGCAAAATCCACTCATCACTCGCAGAAGCTTTCTCACTGGCCTTGCGCTAAGCGCTGGCTCCATGGCCCTCGCGGGGTGCGGCGGAGGCGATGGCAATCCCGTGGCCTCCACGTCCGCGCAGGCCCTGGCGAAGGCCGCAACATCAACTCCCACCACCGTCGTCAACGCCTCTTCTTTCGGCGTCAAAGCAGATGGAGTCACCAACGATCGCGTAGCGCTCCAGAACGCGATCAACAACTCTGTCGGCAAAATCCTGCTCATTAGCGGCAACGTGCGGATCGACTCCGGGGGCGTCGATCTACGTACGAATAGCTATGTGCGCTTCGCAAGCGGCGCAACAATCAAGCTCTTACCCCACAACACGGCCATTTATCAGATCATGCGCATCTGGGACGTGACGAATGTGACGGTTGAGACTCGCGACGCTAGACGGTAGCAAACAGCTCAATAGCGCGACGCCTTACCCCGCCAGCGGCGGCGGCGGCCATGCATTCTCGATCGCAGGTGCGTCTGGCGTCACGCTTAAATCTCCGACGACGATCAACTGTTGGGGCGATGGCATTTACATCACCAATTCCTTCCGTTCGCAGCAAGTGATGTCGAGCAACATTTACGTGTCGAATCACCACGCAAATGGTTGCCGCCGGCAGGGGGCGTCGATAATTAGCGGAAATGGAATTACTTTCGATAGTCCGCTGTGGGAGAACATCGCGGGAACGCTGCCGTCGGCGGGCCTGGATATCGAGCCCAATACGAATGCGTCCACCCTTCAAAACATCAAGATCAATAGCCCGACCACCCGGAATTGTCACTTTGGAATCAATGTCTATCTAGCTAATCTTCCTGGCACGACCCCGAAGACGGTGTCGATCGATATCTCGAATCACACCGACTACGCAGCGAACGATGCAGGCTTCTATGTCAGCGGTCTTGCGCTACATGGGTATGTCGTCACCGGTCATATTACGAGCGCGTCACCAACCTTCGTTCAATCGAAGAGCGGCTTCCGCAAAGCAGTGTGGGATCCGGCGGGGCCGGCCGTCGAAGTGACTAACATTACGACCAGATAAGACCGACTTCCGGCGGCGGCTGCACGGGCCTGGTCAGACCTCGCCGATGCATCTTCAGTTACCGCAAACGTCCAGCATTGGCAATGCTGCCCTCACTAACTCGTTGCGTGCTGTCGGGCCTTTAATACATTGCAATACACCTGTTGATAGCTTCTCCAGCTTCGCTCGATCGAGAACAACTGTTCTACGCGATGCCTGGCGGCCCTGCCCAACTGGCCTCGCTCGGCCGAAGGAATCGAGAGCACTGCTGCAAGAGCCTGCCCCAACTCCTGCGGGCGCTCAGGCGGCACGAGTCGTCCCGTTTCGCCGACAAGATATGCCGTATCTCCAACATTAGTCGCGACGCAGGGAACCTGACACGCCATCGCCTCAGCGATCACTGTTGGCAAAGCTTCGCTTTTCGACGACAAACAGAAGACGTCCAGCCCCGCAAGCAGCGTTTGTGGTTCGCTTTCTGGCCCGAGTAGATGACAATTGTTGAGTACGCCGGAACCCCTCAGAAGCGAAACCAGCTCCTCGTTGCTGGGATCCAGTCCGCGACCGGCCATAATGAAGTGACAGTCAGGCATGACCTTCAGCAGGGTGCGAAGCGCTTCGCTAAATGTCGGATAGTCTTTAACGGGATGATAGCGGCCGACAGTACCAACGAGTATCGTCGACTCGGGTACCCCGAGCCGGCGACGCAACGCAGAGCCTGCCTTTTCGTCAATCCGGAACTTTGCGAGATCGATTCCGTTTGGAATAACGATCATCTTTCTGCCGCAATAACCGCCCTCGGAATGCGAGGATTTCGCCGCCTCAGCACAGCATACAATCACGTCGGGTATCTTCGCGGACAGGAACGCGCATGCTTTTGCTATCCAGCGAGTACTGCGGCTACTCCCCGTCAGTCGCAAGTCCGTGTGATGGATACCCCATGAAAGCACTGGTCTTGCCCGAGGCTTTCCGCGCAGGTGGCGCAGAAGCTGAGCCGCATAGACACTCATTCCCGCCAGCAGGTCGGCGTGGTACATCCACGTCTGCACGACGTCGGGTTGGAGTTCATCCAGCCAGCGCACCAACTGGAACACGCTTTTTAGACGTGATCGATTACGGTCCATTCCAAGTATGCGCACCTCGATGCCCTCGTCTGCCAGGACGGTGGCAAGGGGGGCCTGGGACGACAGCGAGATGACAGAATGATGCACCCCATCGCGGCGGCCGGCGCGAACGAGACGGACAAGCGAGGTTTCGGCGCCGCCAACAGCCAGATCAGTGATAACGTGGACGACCTTCATGGTGCCGTCCCCTCCTTGGCAACGGAAGGTAGCCACTCCGGTTCAAGCAGTTCCCTGTAGACATCGAGCGTTCTAGAGATGACGATGCGCTCATCGAACTCCGCAAGTACTTTCTGTCGGGCCGCTATGCCAAGCCTACGTGCAGCCGCACGGTCGTCGTCGAGAAGGCGGATCGCATTCGCAAGTGCCACACTGTCACGCACGGGCACCACGAGCCCGTCTTGCCCATTTACAGCGACCACCTCGCGACACCCTGGCGCATCTGTAATAACGAGCGGTAGTTCGCATGCAGCCGCCTCGATCATCGACTTGGGCAGGCCCTCCCGATAACTCGGTAAAACGGCAACGTCGCAGTCCGCATAGAGTCCTGGCATGTCACTCACGTGGCCCCGCCACTCCACAAGCCCCTCGTTGATCCAACTCTGCAGGGTTGCCTCGTCTATGGAAGCGGGATTTCCGGGGTCCGGCGCACCAGCCAGAATAAAGCGGATTTTGCGGCCCGCTCTTCTCAATTGCCGGCTTGCTTCGACATACTCAGCGATCCCTTTGTCCCACAACAGCCGGCCGGCGAGTACGACACGCAATGGCGTCTGGTTTTGTGGATTGCTCTGCCGCTCTCCAGGTTTAAACCGTTCGACATTGACACCAGACCCTTTGATAAGCCGAATAGCGCGTTCGTCGACGATGTTGGCGTCACGGAACATTGAGTGATCGTCGGGATTCTGAAGTATCACCGCACTCGAACGACCCCGCAAGGCGAGACGCATTATGCCGCGAACTATTGGTCTTAGCACGCATGCTTTCATGTCCCGGCTCGAGAACACATAACCCATTCCCGCAATGGCGTTCACGCGTGCCCTCACCCCTGCAAGACGCGCGGACAGTGAGCCGTAGACTGCACACTTGATCGTGAATCCGTGTACGAGGTCAGGCTTCTGCTTGCGCAGCAAGCGCGCAAGCCACATGACAAGTGCGAGTTCACGGACTGGGTTAAGGCTCCGTCGATTCATCGGCACCGGAATCCACTGGAATCCGAGCGAGATCAACTTCGCGCCATATTCTCCCGGAGGAGAAAGAAGAACGACTTCGTGACCCGCGTCCCGCAACGCGCGGGCAAGTGAAAGGCGGAAGTTGTAGAGATACCAGTCGGTGTTGGCAAACAATACGATCTTGCTCATTATTGCTCCTCGCATGCACAGCCCCAGCCAGGTTCCGAAACTGTCTTTTGTGGCGGATATCCGCTTTTCTATCGTCTATAGTCAGGTGCACTCGCGCGCGAAAGCACGATCGCCGCCGTGCGCAGAAGACTGTGCAACGCCAATCGACAGAAACAGTTCGCTCCATTGGTCCAATACGCACTCGATCGAGTATCGTTCTTTGATCGACCTCGCCGCGCTTTGACCAAGGTGCATTCGCAGATCACCATCCCCAAACAGCCGGCTGAGCCCCTCTGTGAATGATTGAACATCGTCCGGGGGAATCAGCATGCCATCGCGGCCGTCACGCATGATCTCGCGAGGTCCCGACGGACAGTCGAACGCAATGGAGGCAATGCCGAGTGCCATCGCCTCCATAAGCGCCATTGGCAGCCCTTCGTACTTCGACGACATGGCGAACACGTCGGAGGCAGTCATTTCCGACCATGGCGATGCAGTCTTGCCAGGCAGGAAAATCCGGCCGCTCAGATTCAGCCTCGATACCAGCGCTTCGAGGCGCGCGCGTTCCGGACCCTCGCCCCAGATCCATAAGTCCCAATCCGTGAAAGAGTCGGCGAGCGCAGCAAAAGCCTCGATGAGCACGTTGAACTGCTTCTGTGCGTGCAATCTTCCGACCGCGACGAGCCGCTTGCGTCCGACATCCGGTCCAGTGTTTTCCGCGCCTTGTGTCAAGGTCGGCAAGACAGCTGGTTTCGTCATTGCAAAAATTTCGTCGGGAAGTGGATTGGGAACGACAAAAGGCTTTTGCACGCCGGGTACCATACGTTTGAATGGCGCCACTGCACTTTCTGTCAACACAGTAACGGCGTCAGCAAAGGGATAGGTCAACCGGGGAGCAAAACGCCATAACATCGACCGGCCATCCACTGCGGGATTGTTATGTTCGCAGACCACCGCGGGTACATGCAGGCCGACGTTCGCTAATATGGCGGCGACATTCACATTGGTCAGAAACGATATCACTACGTCGGGCCGACTCTGACTAATCAGACGGCGCAACGCTCTATACCGCGCGAGATATCCTCCCAGTCTGCTTCGGCGCTTGCCAACATGATCGGCAAGGTACACCAGCCTGACCTCATCGGCGAGTTTATAGAAACAGGTCCCTCGCCCGCTAAAAGTCGCAACCAGTTCGACCGAATCTCCACGCTTTGCCCACGCATTCATGAGCGTCGACGCAACCCGTTCCGCTCCTCCACTCCCCATCGAACTGACAAGCATCATTATCTTCATGATTTTCTCTGCGCCGACAACGACCACGTATACGCGTACCGAGCATAAATAATTAACGTCGTCGCATGCATTAGTGCGGTTCCGAGCAGAATGCCTGCGATGCCAAACCAGTGGCTGAAAATCATGGTTCCAGATACTTTGGCCGCAACCCCTGCCAGCGCTATGGTCGACATTTGTCTATAGCGACCGGCCCCTGCGGAAAGTGTCAGTAGAACCAGACTGGAAAAGTAAAAGGGAACCTGTATCTGGCCCCAACGAAAAAGTTGTGCTACGGCTGCCGTATCCTCAGCCGTAAAAGCTCCTCGCTGGAATGCCAGACCGATCAGATCGGGTGCAAATACAGCTGCGCCAAGCGCCACACACGTGCCACATAGAAACATGAGGATTGTCCATCTGACCGCCGTTCTACGCGCGTGGCAAGGGTCTCCCGAGTGAACGATGTCTGAAAAAACGGGCAGCGTCGCCTGGCCGATGGCGAGTGCCCCCATACTCAGAAAGAGTGAGAGCACCCTGTTGGCATAACCAAGCTTGGCGACGGCACCATCACCAAACTGAACAGCCATAAACTGATCGAACAGCGGAGTGCAGCACATGATCAGTTGACCCACAGCCAGAACTCGTGCGGACACAAGGACGCGGCGCCATTCAGGCGCCGTGGTCTTTAGCCGGAGTTTGATCGGAATTGGATCCAGCCGACTTAACAACCATCGCCCAATAAGCGTCTGCGCCAGGTAACCGCCCATACTCCCCCAGATCAGGGCAATTGTTCCCACCTGTTTATGCGATAACAGCACAAAGCAGAGCACAAAAACGGCGGGAAGTCCCTCGAGAAGTGTATTGATGTGTCGTTCCCTCGATTGCATTCTCGCGCCATATGTACCCGACGCCAGCATCAAAATGCCAATCGGAGCCATGTAGGTGAACATATCGCGACATAGATCGATCGTCTCTGGCGAAAGATTTCCGGCAAGCACGTGGATTGCAAATGGCCAACACAGAAAGAGCAGAACCGAAAACCCAACGCCGACCGCGATAACCCATGCCTCGAGCTCGCCAAGAAAAACCGCCTGTGCCTGCAGGGGCTGTTGGCGAAGTTCAACGAATACGGGGATCAATACGATGCCGAAGATAGTCATGGCGGCCGCCGGCATCCAGCTGACGAGTGCCAGCGTCAACTGATACGCGTCGACAATCCCACTTGTGCCAAATCGGTACGCGACTGCGACCTCTTTGAATGCGCCAGCGCACCTTCCTAACAGCACGAAGATCGAAATCCTTGCCGCGCCGCGCGCAATGCGCATGTGGTCGGGATGGATCTTCGGAAGACGACTTCGCCACTCCGCGAACTGTGAGTTCATCCACTCACCTCCCGCCTGCTGGTGTCTCGAGTGCCACCTCGTTCGAGCCACCCGATGCCCCCCCTTTTGCAAATAGCTGCACATACCAGGGCATGGCGATCGCCAGCCCTTGCGATAGCGTTATGGGTTGGCTATATCCAAGAAGCTCCTCTGCCTTCTTCACGCTTGCGAGGGAATGACGGATATCGCCGGCACGCATCGGCCCATGCACCGGACCGGTCTCGGCCAACGCGATGCCAAGATGAGTGAGCGACGCCCGGAGATCTGCATACAGCTGATTCAGCGTAGTGCGCTCTCCGACTGCGACGTTGTATACCCGATCTCGGCTGGCGGCATCGGCGAACGCAGCGAGCAGATTCGCCTGGACCGCATTGTCGACATAACAGAAATCGCGGCTAGATTCGCCGTCTCCATTGATCACAACATCCTCACCGTTGATGAGTGCTGCTGTCCAGCGCGGTATAACGGCTGCATACGCCCCGCTTGGGTCCTGTCGACGACCGAACACATTGAAGTAGCGCAGGCCGATCGCACTAAGTCCATAACTACGCGCAAACACTGAAGCGTAGAGTTCGTTTACGTATTTGGTGACCGCGTATGGCGACAGCGGACGTCCGATAACATCTTCGGTCTTTGGTAAATCTGGATGATCGCCGTAGGTCGAACTCGAAGCCGCATAGGTGAAGCTCGAAACATTCGCATCACGCGCGGCGACCAGCATATTGAGGAAGCCGCCAATGTTCACCTCATTCGTGGAGAGAGGATCCTGCAACGAGCGCGGCACCGATCCCAGAGCTGCCTGATGTAGAACATGATCGGCCATCTGCACGGCGCGCCGGCAGTCGTCGAGATGTCGAATGTCTCCTTCGATAAAGGTAAAGCGTTGCCAGACAGCCGCCCCGACGTTTGAGCGCACCTCGTCCAGATTCTCCCGGTGACCAGTCGAAAAGTTGTCCAGCCCGACTACCCGTTGTCCGAGTCCGAGCAGGGTTTCCAGAAGATTCGAACCAATAAATCCAGCCACTCCCGTTATCAACCATGTCTTAGGATGCGCCACCATTTCACTTCGTATGCGGTCGTAGCTGGTTCTCATGTTAAATCTCCAGTGCTCAATAAGACGTACAGCGCGGCGTTTGCGAGAGGCGCTTACAGGCGCAAATCGCTCGCCTCTTGAGGGAGCACATATTTGAGGTCGTAGAGAACGTGCCTTGATTTACCGAACGATCTGAGTGTCTCAGCGCCCCATTCGACGAATTGCCGATGCGCGACAGCCACGAGCATTGCATCGTATGTGCCCGGCCGAGGTTCCTCAAGCAGCTCCAGCCCGTACTCGTGCCGTGCCTCCTCTCTTGAGACCCACGGGTCATAAATGTCCACTTTGACGCCATAGGCCTGCAGACCATGCACAATATCCAGGACACGCGAGTTGCGAAGATCGGGACAGTTTTCTTTGAATGAAAGACCAAGGACGAGTGTGCGTGCGCCAGGGATGTGAATGTCATGTCGGGTCAATGCCCTGATCAGCTGTGCGACCACATACTCGCCCATACTATCGTTCAGGCGTCGACCTGCGAGAATGATCTCCGGATGGTAGCCAATTGACTGTGCCATGTGCGTCAGATAGTACGGGTCCACGCCGATGCAGTGACCGCCCACCAAACCCGGCCGGAAAGGCAAGAAATTCCATTTCGTACCGGCAGCCGCGAGAACTGACTCGGTGTCGATCCCCAAGCGATTGAAGATGATCGCAAGTTCATTGACCAGTGCTATGTTGAGGTCGCGCTGAGTATTTTCGATTACCTTCGCCGCCTCCGCGACACGGATGCTGCTAGCCTTATGTGTGCCCGCCGTAATGATTTCCTGATACAGTGAGTCGACAAGGTCCGCGACTTCCGGCGTTGATCCTGATGTGACTTTCTTTATGTCCGTCACGCGATGTGCCTTATCCCCCGGATTGATGCGCTCCGGGCTATAGCCGAGATAGAAGTCGGTGTTGTACTTGAGACCGGAGATGCTCTCCAGGATAGGTACGCAGATGTCCTCGGTCGCGCCGGGATACACGGTGGATTCATAGATGACGACATCGCCCGGTTTCAATACCGATGCGATCGTCTCTGTGGCGCTCACCAAAGGGGAGAAGTCGGGACGCTTGAACTTGTCAATCGGCGTCGGAACCGTCGCGATATACGCGTTGCAATGGCCAAGATCACTTGAGTCACAGGTGTAGGCCAAGCCCTTCGCCTCGGTCAGTTCCTCGCTGCTCACTTCCAGTGTCTTATCGCGCCCTTCCTTGAGTGCGGAAATGCGCGAACGGTTGATATCGTAACCGATGACTGTGCGCTTCTTGCCAAACTCAACCGCCAGTGGCAGTCCGACGTAACCCAGTCCGACGACCGCAAGACGAAGTTCCTCAAGCTTGTTCATGACTATCTCCCCCTAGACGTTGTGTGCGTAACTGGCGGAAACACGCTGATCCTTGCGACTGCGTGTGAGTCCGCCAAAACTTATTTCGAACCCGCGTGGTAGTCGTAGGCCAGATAAGACCGACTTCCGTAGCGTCGAGCCATTGCGTAATCCATCGTGTGCATATTGGTGCCGTTCAATAGCACGCCGTTGACTTTGGCCCCGGTCTGGGCAAGTCGCTTGATGCTTTCCTGGAGTTCGCCAACCCTGGTATCGGCAAACCTGGCGACGAGGAAAAGCAGTCCAGCGGCTGGCGCCATGTTTCCCGCGTCAGAGACGACGAGCACGGGCGGTGCGTCAAGTAAGACAAGGTCATAATTGGCGGAAGCCCTTGCAATAATCTGACGGAACGTATTCGACATGACCAGTTCCGCCGGATCCGTCGGATATCGGCCTGTCTGTAGCAGGTCGAGTCTCGGCATCACATCTCTTGATATCGCCGCGTCAAGTTCAACCGTCCCTTCAATGACTTCCGCCAAACCCGCACCCGGCGCGACGCCAACGTAGCGATGCAGCCGGCCTTTCCGCAAGTCACCGTCGATAAGCAGAACGCGCTTTCCACCCGAGGCGAGCAGTGCTGCGAGATTCGCCGAAATGAATGACTTTCCGACAGCCGGCAGCGGCCCCGTCATCATCACGACGTTGTTTCGAGCGCCGATCATCGCGAACTGCAATGCCGAGCGCACAATGCGCAGCGCTTCCACCGACGGATCTCTCGGGTAGAGCGACGCCAGCAGCATGTTTTCGCGATTGTTGGCTTTCAGCTTGCCATTTAGACGTTCCTGCTCGTCGCTTTTCGGGATCGTGCCGAAAACCCCAAGCCCGGTGCGCGCTTCAATTTCCCTTGAATCGGTCGCTCCGCGGAATACGTAGTCGCGTGCGATAGCGAGTCCAACGCCCACCAGCGCGCCCAACACCAGGGAGACCGCCATCACGAGCAACTTGAGCGGCTTGACCGGCTTATCCGGAAGGTCTGCCCAGTCGATGAGTTGTGCGGAACCCGCTTTGCCTGCCTGGATCACCTTCAATTGTTCGATGTTGCTGCGCAGAGTCGTGTACAGATCCGTATTGACCCTGACGTCCCGCTCAAGCCGCATTGCGCCCTGCTGCTCGCGCGGCATCGTTTTGATCTGGCGGCTGATTTCATCCAGAGCCGTTTGCGTCGACGCGATCTGTGCGTTGATCGCAACGACCACCGGGTACGTCGGCGCGTAAGTGGCAAGCAGGGCGTCCCGCTTGCGCTGAAGCTCCAACACCTGTGTCATGCCTTCCGCGCTACGCTGAAGAAGCAGACGCGCCTCTTCGTTCATATCCAGCAAGCCGTGCGTGTTGCGATATGTGTTGTACGCATCCTCCGATTCGCGCACTTGCCTTTCCATGGTTGGCAACTGGCTTTGCAGATAGTCGAGCGAGTTCTTCGCGATAACGGCTTTGCGAGCCGCGTTCCACTGCTCATATTGACGACCGATTTCGTTGATCGTCTCGGTAGCTCGCCGCGCGTCGGTACCCTCCAGCGAAACCTTCAACATGCTGGATTTCGAACCAAGCTCCTTGACTTGCAGGATCTTTTGCAACCGGTCCACCGTCTGTTGACGGGAGTACCTGACCACATCGAAGCGGGCCCCCGCATTTCCGTTTAGCTTTGCGATGAGAAGCGTGATGGGTCCCTGTGTGGTATCGATCGTGAGCGCGCGGCCGACATCGCCCCGAATACCCTCTTCGGGTAGACCAGGACCCTTCAACGCATACGCGTGATCGCCAAGCGCCGTGACGCTGTAGTTCTCGCCGAGCCACGTGTCCGGAACATTGAAATTGCTTAGCTTTATCGATTCCGTGCCCCAGGCGTAGCCGCCCATCCCAAGCAGCCCGGGTGTCGACAAACTGTCGCTGCGGCGTGCGAATAATTGCCCGATGGGGCCGAAGTAATGCGGTTTCGCCTCGATCTCCAGGCGCAAGGCATCGACAGCTCGTGAAACAACGAGCCGGGATCCTATGACCTGGATCTCACTCTCCGCGGTCGACCGCTCATCGAACCCTGGCGAAATATTGTTGAGCAGGTCGTTTCCGGCTTGCCGCGACGGCTGGCCTGTGGAGTCTTCGACCTTGATCAGTACGCTCGACTCATACAACGGGGGCGTCACCAGAATGTAGATGGCTCCCATCATGAAGACAGAGACGACGGCTATCAGGACCATCACGCGATACTCGATAATCGCATCGATTATCGCAGCTACCCCTGTTCTTTCGTCGACTGCCGGCCCATTTTCTAATGTGCGTTCGTCTTGCATTTTAAATCCTTTGTAGTACGAAACGGTCCGCCGAACTTCGGCCTGTCGGGCCGATATGCGTTCGGCCAATCAACTGATAATTTTGAGCCCCTCCATGATGATCTTCGGGCCTCTTATGACGTCATAGTCGTCGCTTCTCAATCGCCGCATGCGAGAGCCGACCCACGTCGATGAATTGACCCTGATCGAGCCCGTCACAACATTCCCGTCCAGCTTGAGTCCCGATATGTTCAGCGGCGCCACCGCCGACAGTTCGTCACGATGCCCCGAAATTTCGATGTTGATCAGCTTGGCCTGCGGGCCGACAAGTGCCTGCAAGTAGATCAGAATGCCGGTGCGGCAATGTCTGGTCACAGGGTTAACGACACGGATGTTGTCCAGTACGTCGAGATTGCTGTTCGGCTCGATGTCGAGGCCCGCCGACGGCAACGTGCCGCCTATCCTCTGCCAGACCGGTCGTTCGATCAGTATGTTCGAGCCGCTGACGATCGAGACGCCCTGCCTGCGGCAGTCCGACGCGAGATGATCAAGGACAGTGATATGACTCGAGGTCTGACCTTTTCGTTGGTAGCTGTTGGCGATATAAATTCCATCTCCCCAGCACCCAACGGTCACGGGTGAAATCAGGGTCACGTTCGAACTTCCGGCGACTGAAATTCCCATGCCGTAGCCGTCGCGATCCGCTTCATTGCCCGCTTTGTTTAGATCTTTCTTCCCGTCCAGGACCGCGCCCTCGACGACGACGTCCTGAACGTCCCATATACGTAACATTTGATAAGTTGCCTGCTCGTGCGGCAGCAGCGCCAGGGAAGCACCCGGCTCAAACCGCAGTCGGCTCCCACTACGCAATTGAAGGCCGCTTGCATCGATCCGGCTCGCCCCAGTCAATAGCAAAGTCTTGCCTACGGATTGGTCGATTGCCCTCTGCAGGTTCGTCCTGTCGTTCGACTGGCCATCACCCTTCACACCAAACGCCTTGTCGACGACCGTCGGCGTCGAGGCTTGGCCTACGGCTGCTGCGAGTCGAGGCAAACCTGCCCCATTAACAAGAGCAACAGATGCTGCCTTGAGCAGGCCACGCCGCACGCCACAAATGGATGAAGCCCCGCCGTCTGATTTACGAGCAGACGCCGGCCGCAGCTCTCCTGCGGTGTCGTCGGAACGGCACGGCTGTAGCGAGTTATTGGAGTGCACGTCTTGCTTCCCCCGAGCAGAACTCAATCCCCCGACGAGACTGAGTTGAGGCCGTACAACGCCGGCCAGCGCATGCAACTGGAACCATCAAAGACTGAGTCGTCGCTGGCGTACACGTACTCTAGCCGATAGAGAAACAGAAATTCTGTTGGCAGCCGCGATTTCATTCATTTGTGTTGGGTACCTCACATATGAAACGGTGACGTAGCCCCGTTTGCGTATAATCGACCGCAACCCAATGCGATCGCCCGAGTTCGATTTTTTTGGCCGAATCGTTGTGTTTGTTTCCGCATACTTGCCCATTTGAAGAGGGAGCTTTTCCGCCTATCATCAAGCTTCGCGAAGCGCCATTCTTCGGCTGTAGTGCGAACGAGAAATGGTCTCGATAGACAACGATATAGTCACTATTTCGTAACGTTTTTTGATGGTGACTCGGTCATGTAGAAGTTCGAACCAAGCAGATTTCCCAGGCGAACGTCATGCTCAACCTAATCTTAAGTTTTGTGAGTTGTTTCCTGATCACCTGGTTGATTGTTCGATACGGCTCGCAAGTCTGTCGCCTTTCTCTGGACTGGGATATTCATTCTGTTCAAAAGAATCATTCCCGGCCCATCCCGCGCATAGGCGGACTGGCAATCGTTCTCGCAACAGGTATCACTTGCATGATCGGTGCAGTCTTCGGGGGCAACCCGAGGGCGGAAACAATGCTGCTGTTGTCGGCCAGCGCGCTTCCGTTTGCCAGCGGTCTGCTTGAGGATCTGACCAAGTGCATTTCGCCCCGTGCGAGACTACTCAGTGCTCTCGTGGGTGCCCTTGCCGGTACGTGGTTGCTAAACGCAGTGATCATCAGAGTTGATCTTCCGCTGATCGATAAAGCGCTGCTTTTCTCGCCGTTCGCCGTGGCGTTCACGTGCATATTCGTCGCTGGCCTCTCAAACGCTGTGAACATCATTGATGGAATGAACGGCCTGTCGTCTGGTGCTTCGATTCTGATATTCGCATCAATCGGTTACGTTGCGCACGACGCGGGCGACTGGTTTGTGATGAGCGTTGCTCTGACGATGATCGGCGCAATCCTGGGTTTTGTCGTATGGAACTACCCGATCGCATCGGTATTCATTGGGGACGGCGGGGCCTACTTCGTCGGCTTTGTGATGGCCGAACTGCTCGTCTCGCTCGTGGTGAGGCATCCAGACGTGTGTGCCTGGTATGCCGCTAGCGTCGCTGTTTATCCGCTCTTCGAAACCGTATTCTCCATTTATCGACGCCGGTTTCTCAAAGGCTGCGCTGTATCGCAACCAGATGATTTGCATCTGCATACCCTCATTTATAAGCGCGTTACGCGCCATAGCTGGATCGCTGCAAATTCCCGCGAGCGTGCCAACGCACGCACTTCTGTTTATCTGTGGCTGCTGTCGATGATTTCGATCACCCCCTCGACTTTCTTCTACAAGAGCCCGGCGGTGCTTTTTCTCGCGATGATCGGTTTCATCGCCGCCTACCTTCTCTTGTACCGCCGTATTGTCCTGTTCAAGACTCCTCGCTGGATCTTCCCTCATCAGAAGCATCCGGTCGAATCTGCTACAGCTAGAGAAACGAACAATCGCTAGAGCCTGTGTCGCCACGAGCGTCGCATCCAGCTATCAGAATGCACGAGCCGCCTTCCACAATAGAACGGAATAAACCATACGACTGCATTTGCAGGTCGGGCGGCATTTGAGCTGATTCACGCGTTCCAGTGAGTTTCCGGCCACTATTTCGGCTTACTCGTTAAACACCCGATAAGTGCCAGGTTTACTGCATACGCGATTCGGGTGTATCGCGATTATGGATGCGGAAT
Source organism: Paraburkholderia hospita (assembly GCF_002902965.1). Taxonomy (GTDB): domain Bacteria; phylum Pseudomonadota; class Gammaproteobacteria; order Burkholderiales; family Burkholderiaceae; genus Paraburkholderia; species Paraburkholderia hospita. Next base: position 3,243,464 of record NZ_CP026105.1, read on the forward strand.
GACGCCGTTGTATAACCGCCTGATACGCGTAGCATCGTTAATCGCCCGGCCTGAACTTAATATTCAAACCGGGCTCAAATGCCGGTTCTAAGTCACGTGTGTCAGCTCATTTAAACGAGCTAGTAAGATCAATGCAGGCCAGTATTTCCAGACGATGGCGGAATAAGGAGAGAAGACGATGGCATTAGCTACAGACGCCATATCGTTTGAGGTCGTGCGAGATATCGAGCGTTTCCGCACGCTTCAACCTGAATGGAACGAGTTGTGGCATGCAGCCGATGGAGGCTTCGCCGAGCATTTCGGCTTTTGCCACGCCAGCCTGATGGCGGAAGACCCTGGCTCTCCGCGCAAGCTGCACTGTCTCGTCGGTCGGCACACTGGTCGCATCGTGGTCATCTGGCCGCTGCTCGCGTACCGGTACAAATTGTGGCGATATCTCACGCCCCTTGCACCAGAAAACCGTTCGCCCACCAACATGCTCTTGGCACCCGAATGCAATAACGAAGCGGTCGTGAATTTCGCATTGAACGCGGCAATCAAGTCCGCGCGTGCCGACGTGATCGAGCTGTGGCGTGTGCCGTCTGACTCGCTGCTTTGTCAATGCCTGAAGCGCCATGCAATGACGCGCCGCGAGACGCACGAGCGCACTTACTTCGCGACCTTGCGAGGCGAGACCGACTGGGATTCATTCTGCCGCTCCCGCCCCGGACGAGACAAAAATCCGGACTACGCAAAGCGCAAGCTTGCAAAGCACCTCGAGTACGACATCGAATTGCTTGACCGAAACGATGAGCGCGCCGCATCGATCGTCGACTGGCTGGTTTTGAACAAACGCAAATGGGCACAAGATAAGGACATCGACAGCCGATGGGTGTCTGGCGAATCCAGCGGCAAATTCTGGCGCGACTTGATGGTGAACGAAACGTACGAGCCCGGTATGTTCCGGCTTTTCGCGCTCTTGCATCAGGGAACCCCACTCGCCGCGCTGATTGTCGGCGTCGGCCATCGACGTCTGTTCTTCCTGACCGTCACGTATGACCTCACACATGCGAAATTCTCGCCGGGTACCGTCATTCTGGACGAGTGCGTCAAATGGGCCTTCGATCATGGGTTCGATGCGGACTTCACGCCTGGTAACGAGCCATACAAAGTGTCGTGGAGCGGCAAGCAGTCGTATCAGACCTCTTCGATTCTCGTGATGGCGAGCGCATGGGGATCGCTGGGCTATTCGGCAAAGACGTTTGCCCGGCAACTCAAGTCTAGGCTGACCGGCATGGCGAGCCGGGGTTTGCCAGCCCCGAAGGGCGCCGGGGACGTGCCGCAGTGACGGCTCGTGGAGATTCAAGCTCAACCCGTCCGCTAACCTCTACGATACGTGCCGCGTCGGCAATCGAGTTGGATCGTTTAGTGTCGCCTAAGTGACATGGTTGCTGATTTTCGCGGCGCAAACCAGCTTTACCGCAGGCGCATGCTTGTCCAACGGCTCGCACAAACATCGCTCACTATTACCGCCTACTCCACCGTCACCGATTTCGCCAGGTTTCTCGGTTTGTCGACGTCGGTCCCGCGCGCGCAGGCCGTGTGATAGGCCAACAACTGCAACGGTACAACGTGCAGAATCGGTGAGAGTGCTCCGTAGTGCTCCGGCATGCGTATGACGTGGATTCCGCCCTCGCTTCGAATGTGCGTATCGACGTCCGCAAATACGAAAAGCTCACCGCCCCGTGCCCGTACCTCCTGCATGTTTGATTTGAGCTTGTTCAGTAACGCGTCGTTGGGCGCGACGGTGACGACAGGCATCGCTTCCGTGACAAGTGCGAGCGGCCCGTGCTTCAGTTCGCCAGCCGGGTACGCTTCGGCATGAATGTACGATATCTCTTTCAGTTTTAATGCGCCTTCAAGTGCAATCGGATAGTGGAGGCCGCGCCCCAGGAAGAGCGCATTATCCTTGCGCATGATGACCTCCGACCAGGCGATGATCTGAGGTTCGAGAGCCAGTACGCTATTCAGTGCTGCGGGAAGATGACGCAGCTGAGCCAGGTATGCGCTTTCCTGTTCCGCATCGACATGGCCGCGCATCCGGCCTAGCGTCGCTGCAAGCAGGAAAAGCGCTACCAGTTGCGTCGTAAACGCCTTGGTTGATGCCACTCCGACTTCTACGCCCGCGCGGGTCAAAAAAGCGGACTCCGTCTGGCGCACCATCGCGCTCGTCGCCATGTTGCAGATAGCGAGGGTGTGCCTGTGACCGAGTGATTGGGCATGTCTAAGTGCGGCAAGCGTGTCTGCGGTTTCACCCGATTGAGAAATCACCACGACCAGTGCTCTCGGGTTCGCTACCGAGTCACGGTAACGATACTCGCTCGCGATTTCCACCTGCGTCGGGATCTTGGCGATTGATTCGAACCAGTATTTCGATGTCAGTCCTGAATGGTAACTTGTGCCGCACGCGAGAATCAAAAGGCTGTCTATCCCTGGAAACACCTCACCTGCGATTGCGCCGAAAACATCTGGGGTCAACGCGTCGGCCTGTGGGACAGTGTCCGTGATCGCACGCGGTTGCTCGAAGATTTCTTTCTGCATAAAGTGACGGTATGGGCCGAGTTCCGCCACGCCGCCATACGCGGCCACAACACGCACCGTGCGCTCTACGATCCCGCCTTCGCGGTCGGCGATCGTGATCTCATTGGGCGCGAGTTCCACCACGTCGCCCTCCTCAAGATACACGAACCGTTCAGTCGAACCCGCGAGCGCCAAAGTGTCCGAAGCAAGGAAGTTCTTTCCGTCGCCGACGCCCACGACAAGTGGCGATCCTTGCCGCGCGCCAACGACAATGTGAGGCTGTTCCTTGTGCATCACTGCGATTGCATACGCCCCGTTCAATTGCTTGACCGCGCTGCATACGCACTCGAACAGATCGCCGTTGTACATGCTATGTAGCAAATGAGCGATGACTTCAGTGTCGGTCTGAGAAACGAAATCGTAGCCCTTCGCGCGTAACATCTCACGTAGCTCTTCGTAATTCTCGATGATCCCGTTATGCACGACTGCAATGGCATTGCACGAGAATATCGGGTGCGCGTTGTCCGTCACCGGTGCACCATGTGTAGCCCATCGCGTATGCGCAATGCCCGTGCAGCCTTCGAGGCGAGCTTCACGAACCTGGTCACGCAGATCGGACACGCGTGCGATGCTGCGCGCCCGGCGCGGCGAACCGTCCGATAGCACAGCTACGCCACACGAGTCGTAGCCACGATATTCAAGTCGGCGCAGCCCTTCGACGAGCACCGGGACGATGTCTTCGCGCGCAACCGCGCCGACAATTCCACACATGATGTCCCCCCTTTCCTATCCGCTCAGATCTCCACCTGATGCCTCAAGGAAGAGATCATTGGCTCGTCTATAAGCTGGCTTACCAGGTCGCCAAGGCCGACTGGCGCGTAGCAGTGACGCTTCAATCGTATCGCCGCCAGGCGAACGACTTGTGCCTTCATAGTAATGCGTTGCCGGTGTTTCCGAGGACCTCAATGCACTTACGTCTGTGACCTTTCGAACATATCCCAAACAACCCATGGATCAGCGATCAACGTACCGCCACTCCTACGAAGAAAACCACAAGTTGCTCCGGGACAACGCGGGTTTCGCAACGGCGGTCTGCAATCCGGTACTACGCAAAGCGCCTCTCTATCGCGCTGAGGGACATGTCAATGACGCGGGTTTCAGGGCCCGGGGAGGCCAGGGTCGGAGCGTCAAAACCCGTTTACAAGCAATGAGTTATAGCAACGGGTTGTAAACTTGGCGAGAAAGGCGTTTACTTCTGGCTTTTCAGAGTAGCGCAAATGAGCCCGGGGAAACATTTGATCAGTCTGCTGTCGGCGATAGAAGATCCCCGCGTCGTGGGACGAACCTGGCACAAGTTGATCGACATTCTGTCGATTGCGCTGTTCTCGGTGCTGGCCGGCGCACAAGGGTGGGACGAGATGGAAGAATGGGGTATTGCCAATGAAGCGAGGCTTCGGCAATACCTCGAATTGCCCCATGGCATCCCGGGGCACGACACCATCCGACGGATCTTCGAGGTGCTTGATCCGAAGCAACTGGATGCGTGCCTGTTGAATTGGGTGGGTCAGGTGTGTCCGGACCTACATTCGGTCATCGCGATCGACGGCAAGAGTGTGCGTGGCTCAGGCTCGCACGCCAAGGGTGTGCGTGCCTTGCATAGCGTGACGGCCTACGCGAGTCTGAGTGGGCTGGTGCTGGCGCAGCAGCGTTGCGAGGAGAAGTCAAACGAGATCACTGCCATTGAAGCTCTGCTGCCCGTCCTGTCGCTCAAGGGCAGCCTGGTAACCATAGACGCCATAGGCACTCAGGTGGCCATCGCCCAGGAGATCACTGAGCGTGGTGGCGACTATCTGCTGGTCGCGAAGGATAACCAACCGAGCCTGGCTCAAGCCGTTGAAGACTATATGCGAATCGGCAAAGCCCACGATTGGGCGCACATGAATCCATCGATCTTTGAGACGCTGGATAAAGGGCATGGTCGCCTTGAAACCCGCCACTGCGTCGCCGTGGCGGCGCCGGACTATCTCAGCGAACTGCACCGCTGGCCCAAGCTTAAGAGCCTGGTGCGCATTGAGCGCACGCGCGACATCGCGGGCCAGGTCAGTTCGCAGACGCAGTACCTGATCAGTTCCGCCGCACCTGACGCCAGGTACTTACTTGAGGCGAGCCGCATGCACTGGGCCATCGAGAATGGCTTGCATCATTGCCTTGACGTGACTTTCCGCGAGGACGCCAGTACCGTGCGCCTGCGCAACGCGACGGCCAATTTTGCCACCTTGCGCCGTATCACTTTGAATTTGCTGCGCATGCGGCCCGAATCCGGCAAGAAAAAGCGCAGCGTGGCCGCACGTCGCAAGGTCGCCGGCTGGAATCCCGACTACTTATTCGAGTTACTCCAGCTCACGACACTACAGAGAATTTGATGCTCCGGCCCTGCCGGGGAGGCTCGCTGCAGGGCACGCACCGCCGCGCGTGCTACTATGGCTCATCCGTCTGCCACGCTGCAGGTGCGGATGGTCCATGACTGTGCGCTTGGTCGCCGAAACGAGGCTGGCCATCATTCAGGTTTAGCACCTATGAACGTAATATTGATCATCGGCACGGTCGGCGTGCTAGGTGTACTTGCCCTATCTATTGTTGCGATTCTGGATGTCCTGGCCGACAACGGTCGCCGGTCCCGTGCTCGACAGCGACGTGGACACCGTACACAACGGGAGCGCGAGAATAGACCGGTCAGCCATGTCAGCAATCGCACCACCGATTGACGACGACGCTCGTCGATCTGGCTACCCTTCGTAGCAGGCCGCCGCGTTGCTACTCCTCCAGCTAGATGGTTCTATCGTCCCTATGGCGAACCGTTGCCCGCGTTTAATTCAAAGCGGTAGTCCGTGGCGTGGGAATGTCTGTCGCGGATGAACAAGCTCGGTGGGCCGTCGCCGTGCGCGCCGAACACTGGCGCGGTCGTGTCGCCTGAGCTCCACGGCGTAAGCGACCTGAGAAACGGCTCTCCGAAGTGTTGCCCGTAACTCCCCACACCTGTTACCCATGTCTGCGGCCCATACAACTGCTGCAGATAGGTGGCCTAGCCAACAGATCGAAAAATCGCGATGTCAGACACTTGTGCCCCGAGGTACAAGGCCTCGCAGCATCTCTTTCGTGGTTCGGGGGACGAAAAGATGGACAACGAGAGCAAACTGTCGCGTCGCGCGCATGCCGGTTGCGCAGATTCGAGCGGCAAGACAACGGATAGCGGACGTACGCACGCCAAAGGCGAGCTTGCGTCCGGACTGTCCGAACGTTCGATCTTTCACGAACCATGGTGGCTCGAAGCGGCTACGAATGGCGCCTGGAAAGTCGCCGAAGTGAAGCACGGCAATACCGTTATCGGCGAGATGCCCTACACGTTGTCGAAAAAGGCGCTGTGGCAAATCTCCACATTGCCTCCACTGACGCGCACTCTCGGACCGGTCATCAGGCCACATCAAAGCGTTGCGGGCGAGCGGGAATGGAGCCAGCGTCTGGGCATCGCACGCGACCTCATAGCGCAACTTCCCAGATGCGCATGGTTTCATCAGCTAATGGATCCACGCGTTTCCGAGGCAGAAGCGCTGGCATTTCGCCTTGAGGGTTTCAGCGTAAATGTCGCTTTTACGCTTATTGCGGATTGCTGGACGGACGAGGCGACGGCATTTTCGGCATTGAAAGGCACCACTCGTACCGCAGTCCGCAGAGCGCAAGAGTGTCTTACTGTCAGATCGATTGATTCTGCGAAGGAATTTCTGGATTTCTACAACGCCAATCTCGCAGCACGCAAGCTCGAAAATGTCTACGGAGCGGCGACGATGGACCGCTTGCTCCATGAAGTGATGAAGCGTGAAGCGGGTACGCTGATCGGCGCTTTCGATGCCAAAGGCGCACTCGTTGCCGGTAGTGCAATGCTGTGGGATACCCGGGCCGCGTACTACTTCCTTACCGCCCGGCGTCCCGACGCTCACAGCGGCGCGGTCAGTCTCATGCTGTGGTCAGCGATGCGTATCGCGGGAGAGCGGGGCCTCATTTTCGATTTTGATGGTGTTTCAACACCCGGCATTCTCAAGTTTCTTGGTGGATTTGGCGGCCGCCTCGTGCGGCGCTTCGAAATCGAGCGGACGATGCCCGTCTATGCCGCCTTGCGCACGACCCTGCACCGCGCGCGGGCGATTACTACCTATGCCAGGCCGGCGCAGGCGACAGCCGGCGAACCCCAGCGCATTTGAGCACATGGACACACGAGAATGCTCGCCGTTTTATTCGTGCTGACAGGTTCCCGGGAACGCACATGACACGTCATCTCCGCTTCATCGTTCTATTTTTCGGGTTGGCCTTATCGTCTCTGGTCAGTGACGGTGCCTACATGCAGATGGTGGGTGTCGTTATCTTGTGCCTGTACTGCGTATCGTGCCCGGACCTTCGCCGGGGACTGCTCGAGCGCAACACGGTCTTGACGATAGTTGCCACGATGGTAACCATCACTGCCTTCTTCCTGTACTTCATCGCCTTTACTCCGCCCAACTGCGCGCCGCCATTGGTAAAGTCCGGCCTTAACAACTATATTTTTCTCGGCCTGGTTACGCTTTATGTAGCGTGCTTTTACACAATTATTAGAACAGAAGCCGAGAAAGCTATATCGGCACTCGCCACGTTGATTGTTTTTAATGATCTGATCCTGCTGTTACAGACGGTGGTTCTTATTGTCAGTAAAACATATATCGACCTTGTTGAACCCGTTACGGGCGAGATGTCGAGATACCACAACTATGAGAACCTCAATCCGGTGTTTGCCTTTCGGCCTACCGGTCTGTTTGTAGAACCCTCGACATTCAGCGCGGTGGTGGCTGTGATGACGATCGGCTATGTCCTCTTGAGCCGGGCCCAGAACCGCGAGCCTCACTTCCTGCCGGTGATTCTTTCCATCATCGCGATGCTTATCACACAGTCGACCGCTGCAACTATCCAGTGCGCAATACTGCTCGTTGCGTTCACGGCAAACAGAATGAAGTCGACGCGGGTCGTCATCGCCGTCCTGTTCGTCGTTGCACTGGTGACCGTGCCGTCATTCCTCGAAGCGTATCTCAATAGCTTTACGACCAAAATGAATGAATCGTCAGAGCTACGCCTAGCCTTGGTCGATTATATATATTACGGCCGCAGCGGCTGGGACTGGCTGCTTGGTTATGGTCCGTTCGCTTTGGAGGATTCGCTCTACCGCTTGACAAGGACCGATGGAGCATTTCAGGTCGCTTCACTCAATGATGCAGGGTTAATGCAATATTTCGTGGTTCGCTTTGGAATGCTTGGCTTCCTTATTCCCCTTCTCTTCTTCATAAGGATAAGGAAAGATCTAAGCCATCTGCTGTTCCTAGCGGTATTGATGTCAGTCAAGCTTTCATATGCAGATCCGATCCTATACGTTGGGCTGCTGCCGCTGCTTTTGCACTCGCCCATGCGCATCGATTCCAAGAGCCGGAAGCCTGCATCTCAGCCCATCAATTCTCTTGATGGCATCCAGTTGCGACATCGACCGTATCCACCGCAGCAGAGCTGAGAATCGTCACGCCCGCAATAGAGAAAGGCGAAAATGGGCACGCCATGATCGCTTGAACGGAGCGATTCCGGGAGGTTTATATGAAGTTTAGAAGCGATATTAACGGTGTCCGTGCCATCGCCGTATTGATCGTTGTGTTTTATCACTTCTCGGTGCCTCACTTCGCTGGCGGCTTTGTTGGCGTTGACGTGTTTTTCGTCATATCCGGCTTCCTGATGACCGACATCATTTTCAGGGGCATCAACAAAGGATCTTTTTCGACGCTGACGTTCTACAAGTACCGTGCACGTCGAATCATCCCCGCACTTGCGGTACTTTGTTTCGCATTGCTCGTCTTTGGATGGATCATTCTCCTGCCCTCAGAGTTTCGTGCCCTTGGTAAAGAAACGGCAGCGAGTATCGGATTCTTTTCCAATATCGCGTTCTGGCGCGAAGCTGGCTATTTCGACGTTCGCTCGCTCGATAAGTGGTTGTTGCACACCTGGTCGCTGTCAGTGGAATGGCAGTTTTACATGCTGTATCCACTCGTGCTCGTCCTGTTGACAAACTGGCTGCCAGTCTTGCGGGTACGCAGGTGGATCATCGCTGGAACGGTTATCTCCTTCGCCATCTGCGTCTATCTTTCTGCACCAACGAAGTGGCCCACCGCGGCCTTTTACCTGTTGCCCACGCGTGCATGGGAAATGCTCGCGGGGGCTCTGGTCTACTTGTACCCGATACACGTATCCGCACGCGCCCGCGTTGCTCTGGAGCGGACTGGTCTTTTGCTCATCGCCTTTGCGACAGTGACCTTCAACGCGCGTATGAGCTGGCCCGGATGGTTGGCGGTAGTACCTGTTCTGGGCACCGCGCTGATCGTCGCAGCTGCGCGGGACGATTCCAGCGTGACCGGTTCCCGGTTCGCACAATTCATCGGCAAGATATCGTATTCGGTGTATCTGTGGCATTGGCCGATAGTTGTCTGGATTAGCTACTTCGACAGGTCTGCAAATCCAATATGGGTGGCGAGCGGCATCGTCGCCTCGATGATGCTCGGCTATCTCTCGTGGAAGTTCGTCGAAATGCGTACGCATGGGACGACTTCAGTCCGCAATCTATCGATGCGCTTTGTTCCACTTCGCGTGACACTTGCATTTGCACTGGCGACATTTGTCGGTGGCGGAGTGGTCTACTACCGGCAGGGCATGCCCGACCGCTTCGATCATTCGGTCTACGTCGCCGACCGCGAGACATATGACACCAATCCGGATCGCAGCGTCTGCCACATGCTGCTGGATCCATGCGACGTGTACAAAACGCAAGTGAAAAGCCGTGCCGTAGTCATCGGTGACAGCCACGCGGAAGCGCTCGCCGAAGCAGTCAACGCAGCGGTGCCGAACGGCAAGCGCGGCGATGTCATTCTGATCGCGGTCCAGGGGTGTCCAACCATTGAAGGCGTGCGCCGTGACGACGGCGCCTGTCTGGAAGCCAACCAGAAGTACCTTGGTTTGCTTGAGAAGACTTCTCCGAAGATGCCGCCCGTTGTTATTGTGAATCACTGGTCTGAATATACGTCGGGTAATAGCAGGAACAAGCTGTCTTTCGTGGATGCCGGTCATCCCAACGGCAAAGCGACTGCGTTCTCGATGGATCAGTACAAAAAGCACTTTCTCCAGACGATGTGCGACCTTGCGAAAGTTAGACCAGTCTATCTTGTCCAACCCGTTCCCGAATTCGATGTGAACCTTCCCACCGCCCTTGCACGTGAAAAGATTGCAAACCCGGCCGCCCCGGACGTGACCCTGGATGTCGCCGAGTACTACAAGCGCAACGATCGTGTGCTCGATCTGATGCGTGAAGCCCGCGACCAGTGCGGTGTGCAGCTGCTCGATCCAACCCCCTACCTCTGTCCTAATGGAAAGTGTCTTGGCTCGTACCGCGGCAGACCGCTCTATTCAGACATGCATCACATGAGCGAATACGGGAATAGATTCCTTGTGCCAATGTTCAAGACGATATTCTAGTTGTCATAGTAAATCGTGCATCCTTTATGTGAGGTAACGAACATAAGTTGGAGAAATCGCGACGACAAGAAGCATTTCCTTTTACCTTCTCGCGTAAAGTACCCGGGGATAGACCGGTGTACGTCGCTCGGACGCATCAGCGCAGCCTATCTTTGAGTCACGGTTGCTGGCAGCGAGTCCAATCGTAGTTTCAGTTCGGATGGGGTAAGAAAATGAACAACTATGAGTTCTGTGTTCAGTGGATTCTCGATCAACGACGCGGAAATAATGTCCGCGTTCTCGATTATGGTTGTGGTGCCGGGCGAATTGTCAAAGACTTGCGACTGCAAGGTGTCGAAGCATTCGGATGCGATGTATTTTACGAAGGCGCAGCTTACTCTTCATTAACTGACCTTACATCGACCGATGGCATCATTGTAAAAATGGAAGGCGGAGCCATCCCATTTGAATCCGCTTCGTTTGACTTTGTCATAAACAATCAGGTTATGGAGCATGTTGATAACCTCGACAATGTCCTGGCTGAAGTACGGCGGGTTCTAAAGCCAGGCGGCAAGGTTATCAGTCTCTTTCCCGATAAGGGAGTATGGCGTGAGGGACACTGTGGAGTCCCTTTTCTTCATTGGTTTCCGAAAGGCAGCCGCCCAAGAATCTACTATGCAGCGGCGTGCAGGGCCTTCGGTCTCGGCTATCACAAGCAGGACAAAAATGTGATTGGATGGAGCCAGGAGTTTTGCGAATGGCTTGATAAGTGGACTTACTACAGACCACGCCGAGAGATTGACGCGACTTACGATAAATACTTCTGTGACGTTGTGCACATCGAAGATTATTGGCTGAAACTACGACTTGGAGAGCGGAAAAAAGCTGCCACTTATTTGCCCGCATTTGCACAACAGCTTGTTGTGAGAAAGCTGGCCGGCATGATTTTCGTCGCTCGCAAGCCGCTCTGACGGTACTTTTTCCAATTTGAGAAATGGCTTCGAACGGCGCTGCGCTCTGACGAGCAAGTCGCGGGGTGAATGAGGGTCTTTTTTCCGATGGCGCAGACGACGGTGAGCGCCGTCGATCATCCCCGACTTGCTGGTCGGTCGACTCTTGCTGCACGCATAGTCTCACGTGGCAGCGGTTTCCCACAACCACTATGACTACGGAGATCGGCGACGATTGCGATCGAGCTCTCGTGGCTGCTCATTGTCCATTCGTTGATCACCAGATGGCGTCCGTCGGCTAACGTGACGACCTGCTCTTCCCCGAGTGTTAGCTTCGGTCCGGCGTCTGCACAGATACACTCAACCTCGCTCAAGCTCCACATTCCGTGGTCCCGTGCGCACGCAAAGCGATTCTCGCGCACATCGCATCCCGCGTGGGTGCCGTCCTGCGTTCTCTCAATGAACAGTTATCTAAACTATTTCTTTGCTAGTGTTTGCTCGCGTTGAATCGCCACCTTGACTCATTGTTGCGTCGCAATTGGGCCGCATACTTAGTCGGGCTATTTATGCCACATCGTGGATTCAACAATGCGACCAGTTACATTTCCTTCAGTAATCCTTCAAATGTGCGCGAACGCACCGCGCACGCGCAATTCGGGTTCCCTCCAGTTTCGGCACGTGCAATTATGAGCGTATATGTATCGTCATAAGTTGGGTAAAAGCAAATCAATCTGGCTCACTCGAGGCACAGATGAGGGACTCCGAATTGCAGTATGAAATCGTCACTGATGAACAGAAGCTACTTGCATTGAAAGGGGAATGGGACGATCTTTTGAAACGTGCGAATGGCTTTCACTATCAGTCCTTCGATTTTTGCTGGATCGCATGGCAACAAGTCGCTCGACCCAAAGGGCGTTCCTTGCGATGCATCGTATTGCGTGACAAAGGCAAGCTCGTATTGGTCTGGCCGCTGGTCGCTCATAAGCGATTTCTATGGACCTGTTTGTGTCCGCTGTGTCCGGAAGCTGCCGACTATTCAGATTTGCTTGTCGATCCTTGGGCACGGAGTGCCGAGTGTGTCGAGAGCGCCTGGCGCGTTGCAATGCGAGAGTGCGGCGCCGACTTTCTACACCTTCCGTTTCTGCACGAGCGCACGCACCTCTACCGCATAGCCTCGAAGGCCGGCCCGCTGGTTATCCAGAGACGCAGCGACTCTTACGTAGCTAAGCTCAGTGAGGAATGCGCAGGTCGTGATTGGGCATCGTTCAGCGATTCACTAGGGCCACCGCACGGACGAAAGCCCGGTTCCATTGCGCGCCGTCTGTCTAAGAAAGGGCACCTCGAATGGAAGTTCATCGATCCGTGCGACAAGTCAGCAGTGGCGTATGCCGTCGATCTCATGTTCGAATGGAAGCGCCACTGGAGTGATCGTGTCGGCAAGCGCGGGCCCTGGCTCGATTCGGTTCACTACCGCAACTTCCTCGTAGAGTGGATATCGTCGCAGTCGCCTTCGTCGCGCGCGCATCTGCTCATGATTGCACTCGACAGTGTTCCGATCGTGTCGCTGGTCTTTTGCGTCAGCAATAACCGCGTGAGCACGGTGATCGGAAGTTTTAACGAGGCATATGCGAAAAGCTCTCCCGGACTACTTGCTTTCGAATATGTGGTGAAGTGGGCGTTTGACCGCCAGTACGATGTCGACTTCGGATCAGGCGCGGAGCGATACAAACAGTTCTGGGCGCGCGGCAACGTGACAAACGTATGGACACTGCGGACCGTCGCTTCATGGTGGGGACGTATCGGAATGATTGTGCAACGACTGCCGTTCGAGGTGAAGCACACTACGCGAGAAGGTACTTTTGCGGCCCCATCATCAACAGCCAGCGCGCGTTACGCAAGTACCGGGAATTCACACGAAATATGACAGACTCGCGGCAAGATGCGCGGCAATAGAAAAATTCATGCAGGCGCACGCGTAATCGCTATGCGGCGTGTGGCTCCCTTCGCGTCGACTACAAAGGGACGCAACGATTTCACTAGATTTCGTTCGCCGCGCCAGACCAATCCGCACATCTGACCCTCGCCGAAATTTATCTTCCGCGCACTGGGTTGTGCACTTTAATCGAGTACCATTAGTCATATAAATTGGCATTCTTCTTAACATTTAAATCGTTACAAAATATTTTCCGGTAAGGGAAAACCCACCCAGGGTAAAACAGCGCCGCGAACTGAGGTGAATGCCCAAGGCTGCGGGCTCACTGCGCTTGGCGACTGAGCCTTTCACCAATCGCTTTCTAGTTACAATCAGTTACGATTCGGCGAGCGAATCACTTTGAAAGGTTTCGTTGGAGTAGGAAAATCCTTCTCGACAAATCGGCGTCACCCGACGGCATTTTCCAAATTTGCCGACAGAACCAACCACCGTGAGAGTCCATCCTTGTGATGGGCCGTTACAGATTGAAGACGTTGAGTCTTGATATCTGTGGCAGTAGCGCTTTTCCTTTCCCCCATACGGCCGCCTTTGGCGGTCATCCGGTGAGGAGTGGATATCGCGTCCATACGGCTCTCACTCGCTCGCTTATCGCGAGCTTCGCCCTCGATCGTCGCGTTGACGGTCGACCGCCTTTTGACCCACGAACGTTTGTTCGTACAAACGCGCCCGCAAGGGCAAGGCCAATGAATCTTTTCCTCAAGAGAATCACCAACACTCCTCCCTCCAGCCACCCAGTCCTTACACGTCGCGCGATGATCGGTGCGGCGCTCATTGCCGGTTCGCTCATGCTTTCCGCCTGCGGCGGCGATAATCCATCGGTTGCGCCCCCTTCCGCGGACACTCAGTCCAAGGCTTCCCCGACAAGCGCGCCGTCCACCGACGTCAACGCGAACGGCCAGTCGCCGGCGTAGCCAGCTCATAGGCGCCTTTTCGCCAGAGGCTCGTGAGACGAGCCGTCGACGCGCGGTGAAGGTCGCCCGATACGTGTAGCAGCTCGAACCCATTGGGAGAGCTTCACGATCTCCCTCTGATCCTGGTAGTGCAATCCAAAGGCTTTCGTCGCTAAACAGCACTTTGCTGCGCGGAGCATTTAACGCGCCACATTAAGTACTACTAATCGCGTCGAATGTGGTTGATTGTCACAGCCCAGCTCATCTAGCGAGCTGCTTGCCGATTTCATATTCACATTTTGACCAAATCAATGAGACACATTAGGTACTTCTTATTTGTTCTGTTTTCACTGACCTTCTTTTCCGCAGCGCATGCAGCGGCCAATCCGGCTTCGGTTACCGTCAACGGCGTCACCTGGACGAAGTGTGCCGACGAGCACGGCACCTGCAGTTTCTCTGGCACGCAGAGCGTGCTCTATGGTGCATGGCCTCCGAACTCGCCATCGGCCATGTACGCAGTGAATGGCCCCTACAGCAGCAGCGTGCCGTGTAGCAACAGCGCGATGGCTGATCCCGCTACTGGTTACATCAAGGCGTGCTATGTGAAGTCCACCACGACCACGTCGTCGGCTACCCAATACACGCCGCCGGCACTGGTGAATCCGGTGAACCCGATCACCTATGGCGCAAAGTGCAATGGCTCGACCGATGATACGGCTGCGTTCCAGAAGGCGATCAATGCGGGCGACGTGCTGGTTCCTGCCGGCACCTGCGTGATCAATGGCACGCTCAATGTGCGGGTGAGCAACCGCCACATCCAGTGCCAGGGCACCATCCTGAAGCGGACCACGGGTTACAACATGCAGATGTTCGTGATCGGCGACTACAAGAACGCCTATACGAATGACAGTATCGTTGAGTGCAATTTCGTGGGCGCAAACACCGCGGCCCCGCAGTACTACAACAATGACAACCGTCACTGGGATATTCCGGTCGAAACGACCGGTCCGGTAAGCAACTTCTTCCTGGCAGGCAACAGCTTCAAGCAGTTCTTCGGCCAGTCGATGTTCCAGACCTACGGCGCGCCCAATGGCGGCAGTGGCGACAAGATCATCTACAACACGTTTGCAAGCTGCGGCTACTATGGTCCGGTGTTCGTTGCTCACACCAATGGCTACATCGGCCATAACACGGTGACCGACTGCGCGGTGGGCATCGAGAATGACAACACCAGCCAGGCTACCGGCCACAACGTGATCGAGTACAACACGATCAAGGCTGTGTACGGCTATGGCGCACCTGACATGACGTCGTCGGTGATGCTCACGGGCGGCGTGGCGGCGAGCGCCGACTACTCGACCAACATCGTGCGTAACAACACGGTGTCGGGCACGAGCAATGCGCAGGGTTTCCGTGGCGCCAATATCCCCAGCCGTACCATCATCGGCAAGAACTGGGGCATCAAGGCGGCGCAGTATTCGAACAACACCTGCGTGACGGGTTGCTCGGTTACGCCGTAATCAGGCGAGTTCTTCCGTGCGGTAATGACGGGTTATTGCACGGAGATCACATAGCGCCCGGAGCGGCTTTGCCGTGGCCATCGCTTCCCCGGCTGGGCAATACGTTTTGAGGTGCTTCGGCAGCCCCGGCTCCAACCGGGGATTGCCACGATTTGCTGATGCGTAGCAACGATTCGAAAATGGCAGAGGATATTTCCTCTGCCATTTTTTTTGTGACACAACCGACTGCTTACGGCACCCGCTCTTCCAGACTTTCTTTAAGGGACGAGACTGGGTGCCATATCGCGAATCCGCGTCACATGACGGAACCACCTGGTCGAACGGCCCGGCCGTCTCTCAAACTGCGGGCGAGGCGGCTTATATTGCGAAGTTTCTATATCCGATGGACTGCGCAATCCCACGCGTCAAGGAATGGTATGTCATAACGTTCTGATTGGGCAGCCGCCGATGCCGCTGCAGGACCAGATGGAGCGCCTAATGCGCTTTGCTATGCCGTCGCCCATCCGCCGGCCTGCAAGACGAATCAAGTTACGGAACACGGACTAATGTCTAAGTGTTCACGAAAAATTAACTTGGAATTTCGAACCATATCCGTTGAGCAGAATTTCCAGCTCCGCATCGATGGTTCCTTTCGTCCACGTCGCGAATCGCCGCCAGTGGTACTTGAAGTGCTTCCATACGATCTCAATGAGATTCAGTTCGGGACTGTACGGCGGCAGATAAAACAGGAGTGCTTTGTGTTCGATGAACCAGCGGTCCAGTGTGACCTGATCGATTCCGTAATGAAGGCTCGCATTGTCGAGCACGATCACGGTCGGTCTACCATCGCCGTGACAAATCAGGTCATTGAGAAAACCCTCAACGTGAGGCCCTTTGACCGTATGGCTGGTTGCTGCATGGACGAAACTGTTTTCAGCGAAGTTCAGTGCGCCCATCACATTGCGTCGACAATGGTGGTTGGGCTCAATGGCATGGGGCAGTCCACGTGGTGACCAGCTACGCTGCACAGGCGGTGATCCGCAAAAGCCGGCCTCGTCGAAATAGAACAGGCGACACTGGCCATCGCGCGCGGCGACCTGAAGCTTCTCAAGCGTGGCCTGTTTCATCTCGAACTCCTATTCATTGCGCTTTTTTTCAGCGAGAAGCGATTGCGCTTGAAAGTGAAGCCCGCACGCTTGAGGGCTTCACCCAGCGTTTCTATCTTGCAGGGCAGCGCCTGGGCTTGTGCCTGCTCAACGCGTCCAGCTATCTGGGCCAGGGTAAGCGGCTCTGCCCGCGCAATCTCCAGCGCGACAGCGACCACGTCATCGGGAAGCGCACGCGGCCGACCGCCGTTGTGACCGCCCATGAGCGCGCAAACGCCCCCAATACGCCACGCGTGAGCCCAGTTGTAGACAGCCTGGTCGCTCACACCGAGGGCTTCACAAACGACCTTTGGCTTATCCCCGCGAGCGAGCATCAAAAGACCGGTGGCGCGTCGGCGCGTGTTCTTGAACCGGTGATTGATCGCCATCTCCTGCAATGTGATTTCCTCAGCCTTCACAAGGTTGACACGGCATTTCATCGACACCTCGGTACCAGGGAAAAATCCAGGTTACCGAAATCCAAACAGTTTTGCCAGGAACACTTAAGACGATCTCAACGACCTGAGTCTGAGAAAAAGTTACTGCTAAATCCAATAGATCAAAAAAATACTTAATCAATTCATTTCCAAGGATACTTCTGGTTAATCGGCGCAATGAATAAAAAAATCGTGCCACTATACGAGGGCATTAGCCTTTGAATGGTTGCCGCACCGGACAGCTCGAAACCCTTATCCGGCCGTGCTCGGCCCACCGCAGCGCCGCGCGTCGCCCGGCAGGACGGGACGCCGAGCCATTCCCTTCAATATTAGAAAAATAGCATTTTCCGGACAATAGCGGCTTCTGAGCAGCCGATTTCAGCCAATGAATCCGCGTAGCCGATTTATCTGTAGCATAATTCGATCGCCCCCTAATCAACAGCGCTTCACTCACCTGAAAATGGGTTGATCCGGTGACCGATAAACTGCTTACCGATTGGAGTACTGCGTCGCTGGGCAAGAGCACGACGGCCGACATGAAGCGGACCGTGTTCTACGTGCAGCCGTTGATCGCCCACTACCGGATGGAGGTCGTCGAGTCGCTGAACCGGCTCTTTTCCGTCAAGCTTTTTGCCAGTTCGGCAGGGATCGAATCGAACGGTTTTTCGCGGGAGAAGCCCGCATGCGAGGAGTTCGTCGAAACGCAGATCAGCCACGTCTTTTCGCCGGGCATCAACATGCAGTGGGAGGTCGTCGGAAGAATCGTGCGCGAGCGCCCCGCTGCCGTGCTGATATTCGCGGACATCCGCTATCTGTCGCTCTGGCTCGCGCTGATGGCTGGCCGCGCGATGCGCATTCCCGTCCTGATCCATGGTCAGGGCCTGTACCGGCACGAAGACGACGTCGGCGTGATCCGCACGCTGTGCTACCGGATCGCCGTCGCGCTATCGACGCAATACATCTGCTACACCGACGCGTCCAAGCGTTCACTGGAAAGCGTCGGTTGTCCTTCCGGGAAACTGATCGTGGCCGATAACTCGCTGACCGTCGAACACACCGTCGATCCCGCCGAAAAGTCGGGCAAGGAAACGGGCATCCTGTTCCTTGGGCGGCTGCGCGACGACTCGAACGTCGGCGCGCTGATCGAAGCCGTCGGCCGTCTGCGCAGCGAGGATCATCAGATCACGCTGCATCTGGTCGGCGGCGGCAAGCACGGCGCGCAACTCAAGCGCGTGTACGGCGACCGCGACTATGTCATCTGGTACGGACCCGTGTTCGACGAAAGCCGCATCGCGGCGATCAGCCGGCTTTGCCGCATCGGCTGCTATCCTGGGGCAGCGGGTCTGAGCGTGGTCCACATGTTCGGGTTGAGCCTGCCGCCGCTCGTTCACGACGAGCTACAGCGGCATATGGGCCCCGAGCCGGGCTATGTCGAAGAAGGCAGCACGGGGTTCTTCTATCCGCGCGAAGGCGGCGTCGATGCGCTCGCGGGTACGCTGCGACGCGTGTGGACGATGTCGCCCGAAATGATGCGCGCGGCGAGCACCGCAGCCTATTCGAAGTATCAGCAGCTGAATTCGCCGACCCTCGGAAGAAAGCTGGCCGAGATCGTTCGCGCGTCGCTGAAGCCTTGATCGAGGCATTTCGCGAACACAGCCCATCGGCACCCTTTTCATCCCGTCCTGAGCAAGAAACCTAAGCCCGCGCGCCGATCACCTGCTGCGCCACGGCCAGATAGCGCTGCGCCGTATCCTGCAACGTCAAGCCCGCCAGCGACCTCGGCACCTTAGGCTGCGCCAGCGCGCCCAGCAGCGCGGCGGCATACGCGGCCGTATCGTCGGTATCGACGAGTTGCACGCAGGGCAGCGTCTCCGCGAACTGGAACGGCGTGATCGTGCTCGCGACGACCGGAATCCCCGACGCCAGCGCCTCCAGAAACGCAATGCTGTGCCCTTCCGAACGCGAGGGCATCGCGAACACGGTCGACGCGCGCAGCACGCCGCTCACGTCCGTATGCGGACCATCCACGCTCACCCGGCTTTCGAGCCCGAGCTTCTTCACCAGATCCTGGATCGCGGCCAGATAGGCCGGGTCCTCGACCACGCCGTACAACTGCAGCCGCACATCCGTCACCTGCGCCGCGACCTCGCGAAACGCATGCACCGTCTGCAGCTGGTTCTTCACCGACGTGTACCGGCCGATCTGCACGATCTGCGGCGGCGTATCGCCCGTGCGCGGCCGGTCGTCGAATGCAAAGCGTGACATGTCGACGCCGTTCGGGATCATCGTCAACAGCGGATGCGAGCCGACGCAGTCCGTATAGTCCCGCACGTTCGCGGGCGACACGCCGATCACCGCCCTCGCCCGCGACGACAGCACGCGCTCGACATTGCGAAACAGCTTGCGCTCGAAATCGTTGACGGCGGAATGCATCACGTAGATCACGGGCACCTTGCTAGGCAGCGCGCGCGCATAGAACGCCGGGATCGTCGCGTGCGCGAACACGACGTCGGGCCGAAAGCGCCGCAGCACGCCCGCCAGATGCATCAGCTTGCCCGGCAGGCTCGCGCGCTTCGCGGGGAACACGCACGCGACGCCGTGACTCGCCAGCTCGCGCGTGAACGGCGCAAAGTCGGGCCGCTCGGGCATCAGCGCCGTCAAGCCGACCACACTGCCGTCGCGCTGCTGATGTATCGCGAGATCCTTCGCCAGCACTTCCGCGCCCGACAGACGCGGCTCCAGCACGAGATGAAGTATCCGCATCACATCACCCTCGCCGTGCGATACGTCATCCACGCAGCCGCCGAACTCAGGCCGACCGTCATCGCCCATGCAATACCCGTGACGCCCCAGTAATGCGTCGCGGGCGGCACGCAGGCGACCAGCACGAACACCTGGATCACCGACGCCTGCGTCGTCGCCTTTGCGTCGCCGACGGCCCGCAGATACGACACCAGGACCGCGATCAGCGCGCCGATCGCCATGTTGATCACAAAGATCCTGAAGAGCGGCACGGCGGGTAGCCAGGCCGGGCCGAGTATCAGCGCGAAGAGCCAGTGCGCCGCGAGCCGCAGCACGAGCACGACCGCCACCAGCCCCAGCGCGATCACGCCGATATAGCGCCTGAAAAGCCGTGCGGCTGCATGCGGATCGGCGCGATGGCGCGCGGCGAAGGTCGGAAACAGGTACTGCGACATCGCGATCGCGGCATCGGCGAGCAGCATCTGCGCGAGCCGCGACGACATCTGATACGCGCCGAGTTGCGTGGGCCCGAGCAGCTTGCCGACCACCACTTTATCGAACTGGTTGAGGATCAGATTGACGACGCTGCCCGCCCAGATCCAGCGGCTAAAACCAATGTAGTGGCCGATGCCGGACCAGCGCAGGCGGATAGGCGGACGCGGCGTCATCGTGATCCAGGTGAGCGTCGTCTTCAGCGACTCGCCGACGATCATCCCAAGCAGCACCGAGTACGCACCCGCGCCCGCCAGCGCGAGCGCCAGCCCGCAACAGCAGTCGACGAATGCCGCCGACACCTCGATCACCGCGACGTGCTGGAAGCGCCGCTCGCGTTGCACGACGTAATACGCAGGCGACGCGATGCCGCGCAACAGCGGCAACAGCGCGGCGAGCTGTAACAGCAGCAGCGCGCCGCCGAGATGGAACTGGCTGTTCATCAGCGGCGCGATCGCGACGAGCGCCACGCCGATGATCAGGCCGCGCGTCGCTAGCGTAGTCCAGACGGAGCCAAGTTCATCTCGGGTCGGCGCGGCCTGCCCCTGGATCACCGCCTGCGACAGGCCCGTATCCGACATGGCTTCCGCAATCGCGACGGCGAGCAGCGCGACGCTCACGCTGCCGATCGCCTCCGGCCCGAGGATACGGCCGATCGCGAGAAATTTGACGGCAACGAGCCCGCGCATCAACACCTGCTGCAACAGCACCCATGTCGCTGCGCTCGAACCCAGGCCTGCCCTGAACGAAAACGCCGGTAGCCTCATCGTCCGCAATGTTTTTCTCCTGTGTCGACCCGAGTTGGCGCTTTAGCGCTCACTCGGGTCCCGTGCAAAGCTGTCGACCAGAGTTAGCGCTTTATCCCGCACCACCTCAACCCGTTGCGCATACCCATGCGCGCCGCAGACACAGCCTGTCCGTCGGCTCACGCACGCCGTCCCTCAAGGTAACCCGCCACACCCGCACACGGACGCCATCTGTCAGTCAGATTCGGCAACCCGCCCCCCCTCCGGCTGTCCGTTGTCGCCAAACAAATGGCGAAATTGTCGGTTCGCGCCGCAGACGTAATGCTAAGGTGAGCCCACGGCTGCTCCTTAAGATCGCCATGGAACGCGCAACCCATCTCGTGTCCGTTGAAGCCCCCATCGCCGATGCTGCGAGACTCGGCTATGTCGTCATCATCGAGCCCAATTTCACCGGGCATCGGTGGCGCTATGTCGAGTGGATCGCACAGGCCTGCCTCGAAGCCGGCTATCCTGTTCTCGTCGTGACCGAGAACTCGAACGAAGACCATCGCCTCGCCAGCGAGATCATGTCGGCAAGGCGCGAGGACCTGCAGATCGCGTTCGTCGACACGGAAAGCCAGCGTCACAGCCGCGGCCTGAAGCGCGTCAGCTACGCGCGGTTTCATGCGTATTTCAAGCTCGCCTACGACTCCGTCAAACGCGCGGAACGCGTGCGTCTTGTCGTCGTTCCGTATGTCGATTACTTCTTTCACGCGCTGCCGCTGCTCGGCTCGCCGTTCGGCAGGACGCCGTGGATCGCGATCACGATGCGCGCGACGTTCCATCATCGCAAGGTCGGTGTGCACACACCGGGACGGCCGCTCGTCAATACGCTGAAGTCGCTGATGTTTCGCCGCGCCGTCCATACGAGAGGGCTGCGCACGCTGCTGTCGATCGATCCGACACTGCCCGAATGGGTCGGCCGCTCGAAGCCGAAACATGGCGCATCCGTCGAATACGTCGCCGATCCGTTCCCCGATGCGAACGCCGAAGATCCCCTCGTCGCGCGCGAGCGTCTCGGGCTTGATCCCGCTGGCCGCTATCTGCTCGTCTACGGCTCGATCAGCGAACGCAAGGGCATCTGCGAACTCGCCGAAGCGCTCGCGGGCATGAAGGAGGACGCGCCGACGCTCCTGCTCGCCGGCGAACAGGACCAGGAAGTGCGCGGCTTCATGCGCGCTTTCATTCCGATCCTGAAGCCCGCGCCCGTGATACTCGACCAGTTCGTTTCGAACGAGATGGAGCGCGACCTGTTCTCCGCATGCGACGTCGTCTGGCTCGGCTACAAAGGCCACTACGGGATGAGCGGTGTGCTCGTGCAGGCCTATCGCTTCGACAAGCCCGTTGTCGCGACGAGCGACGGGCTAATCGGCTGGTTCTGCCGCGGCGGGCAACTCGGGCCGTGCCTCGACGACCTGTCGGCAGCATCGATCACGCAAGCGCTCGGCGAAGTTGCCGTGCAATGGCAACGCGGCGAAAAGCACCAACGTCCGCTCGATCATCTGCTCGCGCGCAACACGCTCGGTCAATTCAAGGAAACGCTGCGCCAGACGATCACGACCGCTCTCGAAACGCGCGTCTGATCCGGCACGCGCATCTAAGCGGTGACCCTTTGCCTCAGTATGCTTGCGGGCGCACCGCTCAATCCGACGTTTCGCTACTCACCCGCTCGATCCGTTTCACGCGCGCGACCCGCGGCAGCAGCACCTGACGCGCCCATTGCGCGCAAGGCCGCTCAATGCGCGTCGCGCTGATCCGCGCGGCCACATAGCTCGACCAACACGCGAACACGGCGGCAATCGCGAAGCCGAGCACGGGCACGCGGTGATCGAGTGTATCGAGCGGCGTCTTCAACGCAACGCGCACGACCAGGATCACGACGAAGCTCCAGATGTACAACCCGTAGCTGTTCTGCCCGAACGCGGCAACGATCCGCGCGCCCGGATACCGGCGCGGCAGTTGCGCGAGCAGCAGCAACAGCGCGGCCGCTGCGCACGCGGCGACCGTCGGCGCGAGCCAGTGCGCGAGGCCAAGCCCCGAACCCGTCGCGTACAGCAATGCGAGCAGGACTGCACAGGCGGCGAGCGTGCACGCGATGCCGAATATCGACAGCTTCATGCCGTCGCGTAACAGAAGCCGCTTGCCGTAGCGCGCGAGCACGAAGCCGATGACGAAGCATGGCAGTTGCGTCGGCGGCCAGTAGTAGAGGAACGAATTGTTCTCGACGGTGCAGCTGTCAGCGGCGCAGGCGCCCGCCGTCAGCGCGACGGCGCTGATCACCAGCAGCGCCATCGACGTACGCCACAGGCCGCGCCGCGTGCGCGTCGCGATGAAGATGAGCGGCGCGAACAGATAGAAGCACATCTCCACGCCAATCGACCAGCCGCCCGGCACCACCGTATTGACGGCGCTCGGCACCCACGCGTGGATGAAGACGAGATTCGCCACGACGTCGCTAACACCATGTGCCGCCGTCACCTGCGTATCGAAGCGTCCCGCCAGATGATTGCCGAGCGAATACACGGCAATCGCGACGTAATACAGCGGCGCGATGCGAAAGAAGCGCTTGACGTAGAAGCGCCGCGCGATCAGCGAGCGGTCGTCGCCGAAGCGCTTCGTTTCTTCTTCGAGTGTCAGCATGATCGTCACGGCGCTGATGACGAAGAACAGCTGCACGCCGTATTGCCCCATATCCGACACGCCCTGCAGCCACGTAGGCAGCGCGGGCATGAAGAGCGCCAGATGCACGAGAATCACGCCGACGATGGCGAGCGCGCGGCCGGCATCGAGCGCGGCGACGCGAGCTTCGTCGTGCGCCGCAGCCTTCGTGACGGACGCACTCGCTGCCGTGGTGACCGACGAGACGTGCGTAGCGGCATGTCCGACCGCATGAGCAGCGGGCGACCCCGACGCGTTCGCGCGGGTCCGCTCCACGCAGCGGCTACCGATGCGATCAAGCCATGTCAGCGTTCCTGTGAAGCTCACGCAAATCCTCCCCTTGCGAGCCGGATGCTTCGCCCGCCTGCGCGCACGCGACGCGTGCAGCATGCTGCAGTAATGAATGGGCCGGAATCAGGACAGCTGCCCGCCGACGGGCATTTCCTCGCGCACCGACGCGTTGCGTTTAGCCGGGAACAGCGCATTGCGCAGCCGCAGGAACGGGTACTCGACGGCGCGCGTCATCACATAGCCCGCGATGATCGCGACGGCAGCCTGCGCGGCCAGCGCGACGAACCAGATCGCGGCGGGCGGCAAGCCAAGCGCCGTTGCCTTGCGGATTACGATGTCGCCGGGCGCGAGCGCGAGGGAATGCCACAGGTAGATGCCGTACGAGTACACGCCGAGCCACGCAACCGCGCGGTACACGCGCGAATCGCGCACCTTGCCCGAGTGTTCGAGCATCAGCACGATGAACGCGCAAAAGCCGATTGCCTGAATCGTATAGCCGATGCTTTCGTCGAGCGGCTCGTGCTTTGTCGCGAGCGCCAGCCATGCGACCAGCACGCCCACGACGGCCAGCAGCCAGCCGGTACGCTTCGCGATGCCTTGATAGACATCGGGCTTCATCCAGTAGATCGCGGCGAGAATCACGCCGTACAGCAAACTGTCGATCCGGTACTGCGTATAGAAGAACGCGGCCTGCAAATCGCCGCCCGCCACTTCGAGGCAACGCGCGATCAGCACGATCACGCAGATCCCGCCCAGCACGCTGATGATCGAGCCGGCGCGCATCTTCCAGCGCGCGAACAGCAGCAGCAAGGCGGGCAGAAAGAGATAGAAGTGCTCTTCGACGGCGAGGCTCCACGTCTGCGCGATCGACGTGCCAAAGTAGTTTTGCAAATGCGTCAGGTTCTGCCAGAGGAACGTGTCCAGCGGATGCCGGCCAGCGACCGAATGAAACAGGATCAGCACGTAGTAAGCGGGCCAGATCTTGAACATCCGCCGCACGATAAAGCGGCGCGCATCGACGTGGCCCTTCTCCGCGTATTGCCGCAGCAGCAGCCCACCGACGAGAAAGCCGCTCAGCGTGAAGAACAGATTCACGCCCTCGCGGCCGAAGTTCTTCAGCGGATACTCAATGATCGAGATCAGCGCGCTGCCCGTCTGATTCACATGAAAGTGGTAGCCCATCACCGCGATGATCGCGATGCCGCGCACGAAGTCGAGTTCGACCGACCTGCCTCGCATCATCGATTGCGCGCTGCCGAATAGCTTCATGCCTGTTCCCCTTCGACGTCGTTTGCTGGTCTTGATTGTGAGCCGCCACGCGGAGAGCCACCGCCTCGCTCGTGCCTCGAGTAACGTGGCGCATTCAAATGCATGCAGGCATGCGTCGACGGGCACTTTTCGCACGATATTCCAACCATGTTGCTTGCTCGGCCGCGCGCCCGTACGCCAAGTTGCTGCCCTTATCGGACAGCCTGGCCGCGCGTGCCGAACCGTCTGACCAGACGCTTTTGGCGCATCGTTTGACCCCGCCAGAACCCAGGCGTATTACGCCTGTGCCGGACTTCACGCCAGGCGCTCCATTTATATTCAGACTGAACAGTGGCGCGCGTCGCCCTGCCACGATGAAGATATCGCACCGCACCGGGAGAGGGAGAATCGATGCGCAACAAGTACGCTACGTTGTGGATCTGGATGTGCTTGTGTCCACTCGCGCTCGACTACAAGGCACCGGACGCGGATTCGGGCCACGCCGCGCAGATCCTGCTCGTCGCGCCGACTTTCGCTGCCGCGCTCGCGCTGATTTTCATCGCGCCGCGTTTTCGCGAAGCGTCTCCGTTGCGCCGGTTCGTCACGCTTTGCCTCGTGCTGAGCGTGCCCGGCAGCCTGATCGCGCAATTCGTGCAAGACAACGATTTCGGCAACTATCTGCGCGTCGTGTTGCCGTTTCTGCTGTTTCTGCTCGGCTACGCGATGGCCTGCCATCCTTGGGCTGAAAACCGCATCGGGCAGATCGAAAAGGCCCTCTTCTGGGCGAACCTTATCTGTCTGGTCTTCACGTTCGTGTTCGGCATTGCGACGGGCGGCGGAATGGGCGGCATCGCCGACGTGCGCTTTCGTATCGTCTCGGTGACGCTGCTCGGGCTGCAAGGCGTGCTGCTGCACGAATTCGTGCTCGCGCGGCGCTTTTCGCCGTTCATGCTCGCGGTGTTTCTCGGCACGGTGCTCGTCGAACTGTTGAGCGTGACGCGCAGTCTGCTGGTCGGCACGGTGCTGCTGTTCATGATGGCCGCGTGGATGAGCGCGCCGTCGCTGCGTTACCTGCTGCGCTCCGCCATACGTACGTTTATCGTGAGTATCGTGCTCGGCGCGATGGGCGCGCTCGCCATACTGAGCATGCCGACCGTCAGCGAGCACTGGATGCAGCGCTTCACGGCCGCCTCCAATACGCAGACGGGCAAAGACCCGACGACGATCACGCGTCTTGCCGAAATCAAGGACCAGTTCGACCAGGTCACGTCGTCGACGCAATCGCTGCTGCTCGGCGAGGGCTACGGCCATTACTACCGCTATTCGCCGCAATATCTGCCTGATCTCGCGGGACAGATCAGTGAGAAGGATTTCTACGCGATCCGCGAATGGGCGGCGGGCCACAACTTCTGGATCTATCAGCTGTTCGCGGGCGGCCTGCTGTTTGGCCTCGCGCTGCCGCTCGCGGTACTGGTGACGCTGGCGCACTGCGCGCTCGCTTACCGACGATGGCGCGCGAAAAGCCCCGGTGCGCCACTTTTGCCCGTGTTCGGCCGCTCGATCCTGCTGCTCGCCGCGCTGCCTGCCCAGTCGATCGGCGGCAATCCACTCGGGCCGCGTTTCTCGGGACTCGTATTCGGCGTCGCGCTCGGTTTGACGGTCGCGACGTATTGCCGTTTGCATCGACAACTGGACGCAAAGGCGCGCTTGAAAGTCGAGCCTGTGACGCCGCCGCCATCGGCGCGCGCGACAGCCGTCGCGCAGAAACCGCCGACGCAACCGCCCGTCCAGCCGCCCCGCCCCGCACCATTCGCGTCGGCTGCCGCGCGAGGCGCGCTGAAAGACGCTACAGGGTCAGAACCGTACGACGCAGACCGCACGCGCGATCTGCGTCAGCGAGGCATGCCGGCGTCCGCGTGACGTGCGCTGCGGCGCATGTCGTGCATCACGCGGATTGCCTCGTTTCATCGCCCGGCTGCGCCGGTCCTTTTCGCACTACGCCGTGTCATTCGCCAATGAAAATTCTTCATCTACTTTCGACAGTCGACCCGCGGGCAGGCGGACCGACTGAAGGTGTACGACAGAGTGGCGTCGCGATGGCGTCGCTGGGTCACGAGGTCGAGGTTGCGTCGCTCGATGCCGCCGATGCGCCGCACGTACGCGACTTGCCGTTGCCCGTGCATGCGCTCGGTCCGGGGCGCAACTACTACGGCTTCACGCCCGATTTCGCGCCGTGGCTCAGCCGCGAGGCGCAGCGCTTCGATGCCGTGATCGTGCATGGACTATGGCAATACCATGGCTTCGGCACCTGGCGCGCGCTGCGCGCGTCGAAAGTGCCGTACTACGTGTACACGCACGGCATGCTCGACCCGTATTTCAAGCGCACGTACCCGCTGAAGCATCTGAAGAAGTGGGCGTACTGGCCGTGGGCCGAGTATCGCGTGCTGCGCGACGCGACCGCCGTGATCTTCACGACGGAAGAAGAGCGGTTGCTGGCGCGGCAGTCGTTCTGGCTGTATCGCGCGAACGAACGCGTCGTGCCGTTCGGCACCAACCCGCCGCCGCCGCACGCCCAGGCGCTGCGCGAAGCGTTCCTGAGCACTTATCCGGCCCTGCGCGGCAAGCGGATCGTGCTCTTTCTCGGGCGCATCCACGAAAAGAAGGGCTGCGATATGCTGATTCACGCGTTCGCCGATCACGCGCAGCGCGACCCCGAGGCGCATCTCGTGATTGCGGGTCCCGATGCGACGGGCTGGCAGCGGCCGCTGCAGGCGCTCGCGCGCTCGTGCGGGATCGAAGAACGAATCGCGTGGCCTGGCATGCTGCAGGGCGATCTGAAATGGGGCGCTTTCTACGCCAGCGACGTGTTCGCGCTACCGTCGCATCAGGAGAACTTCGGCGTGGCCGTCGCGGAAGCGTTGGCGTGCGGCCTGCCCGTGCTGCTGTCGGACAAGGTCGGCGTGTGGCGCGAAGTGGAGAACGACCACGCGGGCTTCGTATCGAGCGACACGATCAACGGCACACAGCGCAATCTGCTGAACTGGCATTCGCTCGATGCCGTCGCGAAGGGGAACATGCGCGAGCAGGCGCGCAGGACGTTTGACGCACGCTTCGGCATCGAGAGCATGATCGATTCGTTGACTGCGCTGCTGCAACCGCAGCCTGCCGTTGCGCCTCGCGCCGCCGATCAACAGTCGCCGCAGAATACGCCTGGTGCGATGCCGAGGAAGGTGCCGGCGCAGAGGGAGCCGTCGGTGAATTGAGTCTGCTTTGCGCCTTCGCACACGTTACTACGCGTTGCGAAGGTGCCAATGAAAAAATCCCGCGATTTGCATCGCGGGATTTTTTATCGTTACGTGTCTGTCTTCGCGGGTATCGAAGCCCTCACATCGCCTCATTCCCCCCCGCCCGCACCAGCGACTGCGCCGCGATCGGCAGCTTGCCCAGTTCGGCATTCGACACGCCAAACCGCATGCTCCCGGCCGCCTCGCCGATCGGCAGAATCGTGGCCGTATCGGGCTTGCCGAGCCGCTGCGCGATGTGCTCGCCCAGCCGCAATGCGAGCGCCGAAATCGTGATCGTCGGGAAGTTTGCGCCGACCGTCGGAAACACCGAGCTTCCTGCGACATACAGATTACTCACGCCATGCATCTTGCAGTCGCGATCAACGACGCCTTCGCGCGGCGAATCGTGCATCCGCGTCGTGCCCATGTGATGCCACGTGCCTTCGAGCTTCGCCGGCAACGACGCGCGGCCCTCGAGCGGCTCGTCGAGTTCGACCTCGGCGACGCCCATCATCTTCAGTTCGTCGGCCAGCAGCTGGAAGGTACGGTCGAACGTGCGCTGCACCAGCTCCGTGAGCCGCCAGTCGACTTTCACGCGCGGCAGGCCCAGCGCGTCCTTGCGGTCGGACAGCGTGACGCGGCTGTCGCGGTTCGGCTCCGCTTCGACGATCGCCTGCAGCTTCACGTCCGAGATCAGCGCGCGCAACTGCAGCAGACGCGTGAGACCGAAGCCGACGGTATCGACGGGATGCGCGGCCATTGTCAGATAGTCGTCGCGCGCGACACGGCCCGGCTGTTCCTTGCGATGCAGCGCCTCGCGGCAGCGGATCAACGCTTCCGATCCCGCACTGCCTTCGCCGAAGAAACGCGAGAAGAACCAGACGCGCGAATTGAGCAGCTTCTCGCGCTTGATGACGTCGTGCGTCAGCGCGAATTGCGACGAGATATGCGTGCCATGCGCCGCGACGGCGGCGTTCTGATAGTGATACTTGATGTCGTACAGCTTGTTGCGCGACCACTCCTTCGTGAACTTCACCGTGCCCGTCATGAGGCGCGGATGGTCCATGAAGAAGCGGCCCACCAGATCGTGTCCATTGCCGAGACCCGCCGCCTGCACCTTGTTCGATGCGAGCAGCAGCCGCGCGTTTTCGATACCGCCTGTCGCCAGCACGAACACCTTGGCGTTTACACGAAAGCGGTTGCCCGTGAGCGTCGCGACGTCGACGCCCGTGACTTCGGACGCCTGCGCATCCGAATCGATATTCACAACGTTCGCATGCAGGAACACGCGCACGCGGTCCGAGCGCCGCAATACCTCGCGATACACCTTGCCGAAGCGCACGGGCGGGCTGAACTGCGAAACGGTGTCGCGCACGTTGCCCGACATCATCGGATAGCGGCGCACGTCGTGCCGGTTGATCTGCTGCTCCCACCACGCGGGATCGAAATTGTGCGGGCCGAGCTTGAGCAGCGCATGGGTGCGCAGATAATACGGCGCGAGTTCTTCGAGACCGAACGGCCAGCCGCTGTGCGCGACCCAGTCTTTCTTGTCGAAGTCCCACGGATCGAGCGGACGGCACCAGCCGCCCCAGCAATTGCTGCTGCCGCCGAGATAGCGGCTGCGGCAACCGTCCGCGAAGGCATACGGGATGCCGACGTTTTCGCCGCGATAGAGATCGCGCGTTTCGTCGTCGGCCTTGTAGCCGCCGCTTTCGAGCACGCAGCAGTCGATGCCCGCGCGTTCCAGTTCCATCGCGAGCGTAATACCCGCGACGCCTGCCCCGATGATGCATACCGTCGTCGACACAGCGACGCCCTGCTCGACACTGCGGGTATCGATAAACATCCCCTGCTCCCAGCTTGTGTTCTGTTCGTACCTTTATGGCCGCGTCCAGCTTCGTCCGTTCTGGCCCCCCGCTGCGCACGCGAGCCAGGCTCGTCATGCGTCAACGCCCTGTGGGTCTGCACGAGCGGGCCGCCTGCGCACGCATACTGCATTCCCGCGCCAGCCAGTGCTTACGTAGGATGATGGCTCCGACTAAGGCAGTTCATCCGCCAACTTCGCGCTTCCGGCAGACAGAACCATGCATCCGATGACCGTTATGCGGGCCTCCCCACATCAGTATCGAAGCGCTTGCGAATAAAGCGGCAAGGATTGCCGCCATACACGCCTTCCGCGTCGAGCGAGCGGTGCACAACAGATAGCGGGGTCACGACAGCCGAGCGGCCGATCGTCACGCCCATCTGCACGACGCACTTTGACGATATCCACGCGCCGTCCTCGATGACGATCGGCGCGACGCGCAAATCCATGTTTGTTCGCATCTCATGCGAGCCCGCGCTCAGGAAGCTTCCTTGCGATATGCAGACGTTCGACCCGATGTGAATCGGCGCCTGGTTGTAGATCCACACGTCGACGCCGAACCAGCAGTTGTCGCCCACGGTGAGATTCCACGGCGCCTTCACCCGCACGGGATGCACGAAGCGGCAGTTCGCGCCGATCTTCGCGCCGAACAGCCGCAGCAGCGCCACGCGCACCGACGACACGGGCAGCAGCTTGTTGTTGATCACACAGGCTTCGATGAAGAACCAGATCAGCTCGGTCAGAAAACCGCGCGACGCGACATAGTTGCCCTTGCCCGCCAGGCTCAGGTCGATCACGCGGCCCGGCGCAGAGTGCGGGGTGTGCGGCGCGGCGTGCGGGTCGTTCATGCTCGCTGCCCGATTGTCCGCGCCCCGACTGTCCCCGGTCCGTTCAATCGTGGAGCTGATCGTGTTATCCATAGTCTTCTCCGTCGATGAACGCGCCTCGCCGTCCGCCCGGTACTTCGGCTTTTGTATCCGCATGGCGCGCCTTGTCCTGATCGATTATCTGGCCCATGTGTGCTGATGGACGGCCGCTGTCCGCACCGTGCGGAGTTTTGGCGGATCGAAGCAGAGTGTCCGTATCACCATGGCAGCATGGCTTCATGACGTTTGCAGGAGGAAGACGACAATGGCTGCTCATCTTCGCTCGCGGCAACACCCGGCGCGCGTGCATCCGTTGCGCGTCGGACTGCGTTCGCGGGTGCTGTTGCTGGCCGCAGCGCTGGCGTCGGCGCTCGCGCTGATGCCGCACGCGCACGCCCAGGACAACCCGGCGCAAGGCAACGGCCAGAATGCCGCCGCGCCCAAGGGCAACGCCAATGCCAATGGCGCGCCGGCCCGCAAAACGGCTTCGCAGCGCTCGCAGGAGGACGCGCAGCGTCTGCTCGGCGGTCCGTCGACGTCGCTCGGCGGCTATGACCCCGGCGGCACGACGCCCGATTCGCAACGTGATGCGCTGCTCAACAGTGAGCGCATGCGCGTCGCCAAGCCCAACACACAGGCGATGGGCGGCCCCACCGCCGCAGGTGGCGGCGCGGCGCCCGCGGCTGGCGGCGCGATCCGGCGTCCCGCGCGGGGCGCGGCGGCGGGCGGCGGCGCAGCCGATAACGGCGGCGTGGCAGGTGTCGCAGCACAACGCGCCGCAGCCGTGAATGCTGCCAACGCAGGCGGCGGCACCACGGTGTACAGCAGCCCGTATAGCGAGCGCTCGGGCCGGGAAGTATTCAAATCGCCCTGGTAAATCGGGCACTGCCCGAACGCATCCGCCAATCAGTCCGACTACGCAATAAACCGAAGGCCGCATGCGAACCGCCGGGCACGGTTCGTATGCGGCCTTTCATACGTGTCCGCGCAGTTGAGGCGCGTCACTCCACTTCCGACTCCTCGACCCGCGCCGGCAAGATGGGCCCGTTCGCCATTGGCGCCGCCACCGGCTTCGCGCCTGGGACGGCGGCGCCCGTCAGGAGAGCGAGGCGCGTATCGAGCGTGAGCAGCGCCGAGAGCGGCGACAGCATCGTCTCCGCGTAACGCCGACCCGCCGCGCCAATGGCAGAGCGCCGCGCGCCGTCTTCGGCGAGCGTGGCGATGGCGTCGACGAGTTCGCGCGTGTCTTCGGGCGGCACGATCATGCCGTTGTTCGCGACGGCTTCGAAGAGCGCCGTGCCGGGGCGCGCCATCGCGATCACCGCGCCGCCGCTCGCGAGCATCCCCGTCAGCTTCGAAGGCATCACGAGATCGGCCGCGTCGCCGCGCTGGGGCAGCACGTGGATATCGGCGACATTCAACAACTCGTTCAGCGACGAGGCCGGCTGCAACGGCAGGAACCGGCAGTTGGGCAACCCCTCGCAACGCTTGACGAGATCGTCACGCGCTGCGCCGTTGCCGCAGAACACGAAGGTGATGTCGTCGCACGCAGCAAGCGCGCGGGCTGCGTCCGCCAGCGTCTCAAGACCCTGCTTCGCGCCCATATTGCCCGAGTACAGCACGACCGTATTGGTGGACGGAATGCCGAGCGTCTCGCGGTATTCGCTCACGCGGCCAAGCGGAAAGATGTCGCGCGTGTCGACCCAGTTCGGCAGAAACTCGGTTTTGGCCGCGTCGACGCCTTTGCCGACCGCGCGCTCGACCATCTGGTTCGTGATCGACGACACGACGTCGAAACGCTTCAGGACGAGCCGCTCGATCCCGTACGCGATGCGCGCGCCGCGTGCGCTTTTTAGCAGGCCGAGATCGAAGGCAGCATCGACTTCGTAGTCCTGGACGTGCAGCCACGCCTTCGCGCCCGTCACGCGCGCGAGCGCCAGCGCGCCCGGCGCGCAGGCCATCGTGGGCGCGATCAGCATCACGGCGCCGGGGCGCCATGTGATTTGCCTCGCGAGCAGCGGCAGCGACGACAGCGCGAACGACGCGAGATGCAGCATCCGCTTCAGGCCGCTTGGCTTTGGCGGCACCCACAACGGCGCGCGCCAGATGTGCACGCCGCGCATGATGTCGCGTCGATAGCGCCACATGGAGTAGCCGCTCGCGACCTTCCAGTCAGGATAGTACGGGGGCGCGCACACGACGCGCACTTCATGGCCGCACTCGGCCAGCATCTGCGCCATTTCGGCCGTGTACTTGCCCGCGCCCGAAAGCTCAGGCGCGTAGTTGAGACCATAGATCAAGATCTTCATGTTTGACTTCCACGACGACTGTCCGTCATGCGGCAGCGCACAGCGCTACGCCCTCCCCCATCCCCACTCCCGACCCGGCCGGCACGCTCACGCCGAAACCGTCCGTTCCTCCATCTCAAGTCCCCAGCATCAATGCGCAGCCACGGGCGATATTGGCCGCCGCTGACGGCGGATCGAAACGCCGGATCACGTCCATGCAGCGTTGCGCCGATGACTGTGCGTCGGCGAATGCTTCCGTTGCCTTCAGCAGCGTGCGCTGCAGCCCCGCGCCGTCGCCTGCCGTGAACGCGTAGCCACTCACGCCTTCGTGCACGAGCTCAGGTACGCAGCCGCAGCTTTCGCTGACGACCACCGGGCAACCATGCGCGAGCGCCTCGTTGACGACGAGCCCCCACGGTTCGCTGCGGCTCGGCAGCACGAGGCACGTTGCGCCGTAGTATTCGCGCGATAACGGTTCGTCCTGCAGGCTGCCGACGAACGTGATCGAACGGTCCAGGCCCAGCTCGGTCACGCGCTTGCGCAAGTCGCGTTCGAGCGGTCCCGTGCCGACGATACGCAACTGCGGATCGGGCAGGCGCTTCGCGATTCCCGCAAACGCGTCGATCAGCGTCGTGATGCCCTTCTCTTCGGACAGCCGCCCGACGAACAGAAACACGGGCGCATTGCCCGCGCGGTACTGCATGCGCTCGGCGAGCGCGCGCTCGGGCGAGAACGTGACAGGCAGCGCGGCCGCCTGACACGGAATGAAAATCTTCTCGCGCTTCGCGCCGAGCGACACCAGATAGTCGCGGCTGCGCTCGCCGAAACCGAAGTAGCCGTCGCACAGCGCGAAGAACACGCGCTTCGGAACCGACGTCAACAGACGCTTCGGGCGATCGCGCGCCGTCGAATCGCAGAACACGGCGCGCCGCTTGCCCGTCACCACGCACGCGGCGAGCATCGCCCAGTACTCGGGGCGGTGATAGCCGGGCAGCACGATCAGGTCCGACTTCGCCTTCAGCACTTCCCAGACAAGACGCTTCGTCAGTTGCCAGCGCGGCACGTCCTCGTAGCAGCCGTCGAAGAGCTTGTGCATCGGATAGCGATGAAACGAATAGTCGACGTCCGAAAAACCGATCCGGTCATGTTCCGTGTCCGCGATCTGCACCATCGAGTAGCGGATCGCGCCCGATGCCGAGATGCTGTGCAACGCGGAGAACACGGCGCCCTTGTGCCGTGACCACACAACGTTATGAAAGATCGTGACTGACGCACTCATTTCTTACGGTCCTTATTCGATCGAGACTGTCGTTTCTCCCAGCAAAAAAAGAACGGACGTCGCCCTTATCCCGGTCCCAGGCAACGTCCGTCACCAGGAGCGGCTATCAGGCACGCGCGGCCATCGCGAACGAAGGCGCAGCGTATTTTTCTCCGTGCTTATCTACAAACGTGTCTCCGTGCTTGTCTCCGTACTTCTCCTCATACTTCGCGGCGAATTCCCGATACGTATTCGTGATCCCGTCCGCGAGGCCGATACTCGCGCGCCAGCCCATCTGCGCCAGCTGCGACACGTCGAGCAGCTTGCGCGGCGTGCCGTCGGGCTTGCTCGCATCGAACTGCAGCTGGCCTTCGAAGCCCACTACATCGCAGATCGTCTGCGCGAGTTCGCGAATGCTGAGGTCCTCACCGACGCCGACGTTGAACACACCCGTGTTCACGTCGTGTTCGAGCACGAACAGCGTCGCGGCGGCCAGATCGTCGACATGCAGGAACTCGCGGCGCGGCGTGCCGCTGCCCCACACGGTCAGCGATTCGTCACCGTGCAGGCGCGCCTCGTGAGCCTTGCGAATCAGCGCAGGCAGCACGTGGCTGTTCTTCAGGTCGTAGTTGTCGTTCGGACCGTAGAGGTTGGTGGGCATCAGCGCAACATAGCGCGTGCCGTACTCGCGGTTGTACGCGTCGCACAGCTTGAGACCGGCGATCTTCGCGATCGCGTACGCGTCGTTGGTCGGCTCCAGTTCCGAGGTCAGCAGATACGATTCGCGGATCGGCTGCGGACACAGCTTCGGATAGATGCACGACGAACCGAAAAACACCAGCCGGTCGACGTTCGCGCGATACGCCGCGTGAATCACGTTGGTTTCGATCACGAGGTTCTCGTAGAGAAACTCGCCCGGCTGCGTCGAGTTCGCCAGAATGCCGCCGACGCGCGCCGCCGCCAGCAGCACGACGTCGATCTGCTCGCTCTCGAAGAAGCGGTTCACAGCCCCCTGGTCGGTCAGGTCGAGTTCGGCATGCGTGCGCGTGACGAGGTTGCGATAGCCGCTCGCCTCGAGCTTGCGCACGAGCGCCGAGCCGACCATCCCGCGATGCCCTGCGACGAAGATGCGTGCGTTCTTGTCCATGGCGTCACTCGTGATGTTCCAGTGCCTTGAAGCCGGCCAGCGTGACGAGCGCATCGCGCCGCGCGATCTGGTAATCCGACACCACCATTTCCTTCACGAGCGTCTCGAACGAGGTGGTCGGCTGCCAGCCCAGCTTCTGATGCGCCTTCGACGGATCGCCGAGCAGCGTCTCCACTTCCGTCGGACGGAAGTAGCGCGGATCGACGCGCACGATCACGTCACCCGGCTGCACGCGCATGTCGCTGCGACTACGGCGCTCGACATGTTCGACGATGCCCACTTCATGTACGCCCTCGCCTTCGAAGCGCACGGTGACGCCGAGCTCCGCCGCCGCGCGCTGCACGAACTCGCGCACGCTGTACTGGACGCCCGTCGCGATCACGAAGTCTTCGGGTACTTCCTGCTGCAGCATCATCCATTGCATCTCGACGTAGTCGCGCGCATGGCCCCAGTCGCGCAGCGCCGACAGATTGCCGAGATAGAGCTCTTCCTGCAGGCCGACCGCGATGCGCGCGATGGCCCGCGTAATCTTGCGCGTGACAAAGGTTTCGCCGCGCACGGGCGACTCGTGATTGAACAGGATGCCGTTGCACGCGTAGATGCCATACGCTTCGCGGTAATTGACCGTGGTCCAGTACGCGAACAGTTTCGCGACGGCATACGGGCTGCGCGGATAGAACGGCGTGGTCTCGCGCTGCGGCACTTCCTGCACGAGGCCGTAGAGTTCCGACGTCGATGCCTGATAGAAGCGCGTCTTTTTGTCGAAGCCGCAGATGCGGATCGCTTCGAGCAGACGCAGCGTGCCGAGGCCGTCGGCATTGGCCGTGTATTCCGGTTCTTCAAACGACACGGCAACATGGCTCTGCGCCGCGAGGTTATAGACTTCGTCCGGCTTGACGCGCTGGATGATGCGCGTGAGGCTCGTCGAATCCGTCAGGTCGCCGTGATGCAGTTGCAGGCGCTGGTCCGGGTCGTGTACATCGCGGTAAAGGTGGTCGATCCGGTCGGTGTTGAACAACGACGAGCGACGCTTGATGCCATGCACCTCGTAGCCCTTGTCGATCAACAGCTCGGCCAGGTATGAGCCGTCCTGGCCAGTAATGCCGGTAATCAAGGCAACCTTTCGAGTCATCGTATTCTCCTTGGTGGAACTGAGCGGGCGCTTTGGCGCCTCGCTCCGGACCCATGCGTTTAGCCTGCGATACTCTCGTAACCGTAATAGCCGCCGCGATAACCCGAGCCGATGAAAGCGCCCGCCTGCGGCACGTCGGTCAACAACACCCCCTGCAAATCCACGCCGCCATTGCGCAGGCGCTTCGCGGTTTCCGCGAGCTCGCCAACCGGATGGCGACCGTGGCGAATCACGAGCAACGTCGTTCCCACGTGCTTGCCGATCACGGTCGAATCGGTGACGGCGAGCACAGGCGGTGTATCGATGATGATCAGGTCGTACTGGCCCTTCAGCTCCGCGAGCATCGTTTCGAAGCGCTTGCTCATCAGCAGCTCCGAAGGATGCGAGGGCAGCGAGCCCTTGGTGAGCACGTCGAGGCCCGGCAACACGTCGCGCTGGATCGACGATTGCAGGTCGCCACCGCGCAGCACGTCCGAGAGGCCCGGCTGATGCTGCAGACCAAAGTGCGAGTGCACGTCGCCGCGCCGCATGTCGCCGTCGATC
This sequence comes from Paraburkholderia hospita, assembly GCF_002902965.1. Taxonomy (GTDB): domain Bacteria; phylum Pseudomonadota; class Gammaproteobacteria; order Burkholderiales; family Burkholderiaceae; genus Paraburkholderia; species Paraburkholderia hospita. Next base: position 3,281,101 of record NZ_CP026105.1, read on the forward strand.
ACCAGCGTGCGCTTGGCCGTCGAAGCGACGAGCGCCGACAGGTTCACCGACAGGAACGACTTGCCCGCATCCGGGCGCGAGCCCGTCAGCATCACGACGTTGTTCTGCTTGTCGTCGACGGAGAGCTGCAGCGACGTGCGCAGATTGCGCACCCCTTCCACGGCGATATCCTGCGGCGCCTGTTCGGCGAGCACATGCAGGCCGCGCCGGCGCATCATCACGTCCTGCTGCAGGCGCATCTGCTGCTCGCTGCGCGGTACCACCGCGAACACGGGCACGCCCAGCGCGGCTTCGAGCTCGTCAGGACGTTCGACGCCGCCATACAGCGTCTTGCGCACGAATGCGAACACGATGCCGATAAAGAGACCCGCGCCGAAGCTGATCAGGATCACCAGCACGCGCTTCGGACGCACGGGATCGTCGGCTGCCTCGGCAAAGTCGACGATGCGCACATCGCCCACCTGGCCCGCCTTCGCGATGCGCAGTTGCTGCGCGCTGTTGAGCAGGTTCGTGTACAGCTCGGTATCGACATGCACGTCGCGCAACAGGCGCAGGGCCGTCTGCTCGGTATCGGGCAGCGTTTGCACACTCTTGCCCATCTTCGACAGATTGCCTTGCAGCCCGGCGATCTGTGCGTCGAGTGCGGCGACGGCGGGGTGATTCGCGGTGAAGCGTTGCGACATCTCCGCGCGCTGCGTCTGCAGGTCGACGAGCTTGGTCTTGTTGTCGACGATCTGCTGCAGCAGCAGCCGGCTTTCTTCGCTCAGGTCGACGGTGCCGTGCTGGTTGCGGAACGTGTTGTAGCGCTGCTCGGCGGCATCGAGTTCCTTGCGCAGCTGCGGCAGTTGCTGGTCGAGGAAGGCCAGCATGTGCTCGGCTTCCGACGAACGGCTTTCGACGTCCTGGCGGATGAACTCGCGCGCCATGCTGTTCATGATGTCGGCCGTGAGCCTCGGATCGTGGCCTTCGAGGCTCGCGCGGATCACGCCCGACTGCAGCGTCGATTCGCTGATATCCATCGCCTTCTGCAGCCGCTCGACGGTCGTCAGCGTGGACCCGCGCGTCAGGTCGTAACGCGTGCCCGGCGCACCCGTCATTTCATCGACGCGCAGCGTGATCGGGCCGGCCGGCGTTTCGCGCACGACGTTCTCGCCGACGCGTCCTTCGAGAATCGCGACGCCATCGGGATTGTTCAGCACGAAGTCGCCGTTCTGCCCGGCGATCAACGTGAAGTCCCTGTCGTACATGTCTTTCCCCGTGTCGAAGCGCGACACCTTGATGCTCTCATTGCCCCATGCGTAGCTCGGCAACTGCAGCGAAGGCGGCAGCGTGATGCCCCACTTGCCGTTCATCAGCGGCGCGAGCAGCCCGCCGACGAAAGGCAACGTGTGCGGCCGCGCGGCGATGTCGAGGTGCAGCGACTTGACGGTCTCCTCGGTCACGAGCCGCGACTTCATCAACTCGATCTCGGCCGCCGTCGACGGCTTTGTGTCGAACATGCCTGTCAGCGGTTGCAGGCCGTCCTGCTTGTTATTGTTATCGGCCTTGTCGACCACATGGAACAGCACGTCCGCACGATAGACGGGCGTCGCGATAAATGCATACGCGGTGCCCAGCGCCGTGATGGCCAGCGTGATCATCAGAATGGAGCGCCAGTTCGCGACGATAGCCTGCAAGTAATCCGTCAGATGCATCTCGTCCGAACTGACATCCGTATAACGATTGTCAAAGTTGATAGCCATTTGCTTGATCCATCAAAGACCGACAGTGTCGAAAGCGCTGCGTTGCTTTGCCCCGTTAATGCATAACGCATACCTGCCGCTTACTTCGCGAGCAACGCAGCCGTCACACCGGCATTGATTGCCGGCAGTAGCAGCGTCAGCACCCGGTTGAAGCGCACGAGGCTGTTGTTGTCGACATAGACGACATCCTTCGGCTGCAGCGCGAACTGGTTCGCGAGCAGCATCGAAACGGGCGAGGTCGTGTCGAGGTGATAGATCTCCGGCTTGTCGCTCGTCGAATTGCGGATGACGAAAGTCTGCTTCGCGTCGGCCGTGTTCGGGTTGAAGCTGCCCGCCTGCGACAGCGCCTCCGACAGCGACAGCTTGCCGTCGCGCATCGGCAGGATGGTCGCGGGCTTGTTCACTTCGCCCATCAGATAGATGCCGTTCTCTTCGCGTGCCGGCACGCGCAGCATGTCGCCCGGTTGCAGATAGATCGAGGTCGGCGCACGGCCGCGCTTGATCAGGTCGGGCACGTTCAGGTCGTAGGTCACGCCGTTGCGCACGAGTTCGAGACGACCTTGGTCCGCATTCGGCGTGAAGCCGCCCGTGCGGTTGATCGCTTCCGTCAGCGACATCGGGATGTCGTTGACCTGTGCCGGCCCCGGCGCGTGCACCTCGCCGTCCACATACACTTGCGACGAGCGGAACGACGAGACGCGCACGGTCACTTCAGGCTTCGAATAGACCACGCTCAACTTTTTATACAGCTCTTTCTGCACCGTCGCCGCGTCCTTGCCCGCCACACGCAGCGTGCCCGCATACGGGAACTGGATGTTGCCGTCGGCATCGACGAGAAAGCCGATCCCCGGATCGTTCTTGTTGCTCGATGCCTGCGGCTGTCCGAGCGCGGCGGCCAGCTCGGGGTGATCCCAGACGGTGATCTGCAACACGTCGCCGGGACCGATCTTGTAGACGGGCGGCTTGTTGCTGAAGAGACCGACCGTCTGCTGGCTGAGATCCGTCGTCTGGCCTTTCATCTTCCGCACCAGCGACAGATTGATGTCGGTAATGGGAATCTGGATCTGCTGCTCGGCCTCGGTACTGTACTCACCGCCCGTATCCGGCAGCGCGGCAGGCGTGATCATCCGCTGTCCGGGTGCGAGACCGCAGGCGGAAAGCAGTAACGTCATCGACAGCACTAACGGTGCATACACGCCTGTTCGAATGCGGTTCATGGCAGTTCCTCCTAACACGGGAGCTTGGTCCTTTTTCATTGGCTTGCTCCCCGTCTCAATACGCGTTGGTATGAATGAAGCCTTTGACGATCGTGGCGCCGATAATCCGCATATCGAGCCAGAACGTCCAATGCCCCAGGTAATACAGGTCATGCGCGACCCGCTGCTCCATCTTTTCGATGCGATCGGTTTCGCCGCGAAAGCCGTTGATTTGCGCCCAGCCTGTGATACCCGGCTTGATCCGGTAACGATGGATATAGCCGGCCACGACCTTCTGATACAGATCGTCGTGTTCGAGTGCGTGCGGGCGTGGCCCGACCACGGACATGTCGCCGCGCAGCACGTTGAAGAACTGCGGCAGCTCGTCGAGACTCGTGCGGCGCAGGAACGCGCCGACCCTGGTGATGCGCGGATCGCCCTTGGTCGCCTGACTGACCTTGCCGGCTTCCTCGGTGTGCACGCGCATCGAGCGGAACTTGTAGATCCTGAAAACGCGGCCGTCGGCGCCCTTGCGTTTCTGCCGGAAGAACACGGGGCCCGGCGACGACACCTTCACGGCAATCGCAATCGCGATCAGCAGCGGCGCGAGTCCGATGATGGCGGCCGCGGCGAACACGCGGTCGAACAGGTCCTTCTTGAATAGCGCGCGCGACGACAGCGGCGACGCGACGAGGTTGATCGCGGGCACACCGAGCAGCTCGATCACGCTACTGGTGTCGAACAGCGCGAGGCTGCGCACGTCCGGCATGAAGCGGATGTTCACGAGGTCGTTGCGAAACTCGGTGACGAGGCGAAAGATCGTGCGCTCGTCGGTGAGCGACAGCGCGAGCCACAGTTCATGTACGTCGTTGGCGCGTACGTAGTCGGCGAAGGCCGCCTGCGAATCGAAGCAGGTTACGCGCGGGTTGGTCAGAGGCGATTCTTCGGGGTGCGTGTTCAGTACGGCCGTTGCGCGGAAGCCCGTGGCCGGCTGCGATTCGACGCGGCGCAGGATCTGGTCACAATGGCCGCCACTGCCGACGATCGCCACCTGATGCAGATTCCAGCCGAGGCGCCGCGCGCGGGCCAGCACGGCATGCGCGATCAGCCGCCATGCGAGCAGCAGTCCGCCCGCCATCGCCGTCCAGTACGCGAACCACAGGCGCGACACGATGTCGATCCGATGCAGCGAATACATCAGCGCGAGCGCGCAGCCCTGCACGACTAGCCACGCGAGCGCGACCTGCCCGGCGAGCGCGAGCTTCGAGCGGCCGCGCCACGATACATAGACGCCGAACGCCGGGAACATCGCCAGCGCAAAGGCCGCGGAAAAGAGAACGAACGCGTCGTAGAAGCCGCGCTGCGAAAATTCGTCGAAGCGGATCTGCGATGCAACGATGGCGCCTAACAGTATCAGCGCCACGTCCGCAACCCGCGCGAAAAAGTCCCGTAAGTCCCGCATATCGGTCACCCTGCCATTCGTCGTTCGTTACCTGCTCTCCGGGTGTTGCGTATTACGCCGCCGCGCACCTAACTCGCGGCGTGAGTCGGGCCCTGCCCCGTGCCCTGACTCTGGTTCTGGACCGGAAGCGGGCCTGCGCTCTGCAACTGCTTCTGGTCTTGCGCCTGTTCGCACCGTCCGTATGTGTCGTCGAAGCGCACGATGTCGTCTTCGCCGAGATACGAGCCCGACTGCACCTCGATGATTTCGAGCGGCACCTTGCCCGGGTTCTCGAGCCGGTGGCGCACGCCGAGCGGAATGTAAGTAGATTCGTTTTCGGTCAGCAGAAACTGTTCGTCGCCGCGCGTGACGAGCGCCGTGCCGCGCACGACGATCCAGTGTTCGGCGCGATGGTGATGCAGCTGCAGCGACAGCTTCGCGCCCGGCGTCACGACGATGCGCTTCACCTGGAAGCGGTCGCCGTGATCGATCGAATCGTAGAAGCCCCACGGGCGGCGCACCTTGCGATGCGCATCGGCCTCCGGCGCTTTCTGCGCCTTGATACGCGCGACCAGTCCCTTCACGTCCTGCACGCGCGAGCGGTCGGCGACGAGCACGGCGTCGGCCGTTTCGACCACCACGACATTGGTCGTGCCAACGCACGCGACCAGCCGTCCGTCCGAATGCGCATAGCTCGATACGGAACCTTCGAACATCACGCGGCCGCGCCCGACGTTGCCGTTCTCGTCCTTCGGCTGCGCGGCCCACACGGCGTCCCACGAGCCGAGATCGGACCAGCCTGCGTCGAGCGGCACGACGACGCCAGCCGACGTCCAGCCCACCGTTGCATTGAGACGCTCCATCACCGCGTAGTCGATCGAATCGGCGGGCGAGCGCGTGAACGCATCCGCCGCGGGACGGAACGTGGTGCCGTCCGTATGCCCTTGCACGAACGACGCGAGACACGCCGCGTGCATATCGGGCTGCAGCGATTGCAGCGTCGCGAGCCACACGCTTGCGCGCACGATGAAGATGCCGCTGTTCCACCAGTACGTGCCTTGCGCGAGGTATTGCTTCGCGAGTTCGGCGGCGGGCTTTTCAACGAAGCCATCGATTTCGCGCGCATCGTCATCGAGCTTCTTGCCGACGCGGATATAACCAAAGCCCGTTTCCGGCGCGCGCGGTGGCACGCCAAGCGTGGCGATCGAGCCGCGCTGCGCATGGCGCGCGGCAACTTCGAGCGCGCGCTGCAACGCGGGCACGTCGCCGATCGCGTGGTCGGACGGCATCACGACGAGAATCGCGTCTTCGCCGTTCGCGCAGGCGAGGGCTGCTGCCAGCGTGAGCGCGGGCGCCGTGTCACGCCGCGCCGGCTCGACCACGAGACGGGGCGTGCACGAATTACACATCAACTGCTCGGCAATCACGAAGCGATGCTCTTCGCCGCACACGACGATGGGCGAATTCGACACGCTCCAGCCAGCCGGAAAGCCTTCCATCCGATGCACGGTGTCCTGCAACAGCGACTCCGAACCGACGACGCCAATCAGCTGCTTCGGAAAGTTCTCACGCGACATCGGCCACAGGCGCGTGCCTGACCCGCCCGCCAGGATGACCGGCACGATCTGCGTGCAGGCCGGCAGCGCGCTGCCCGGTGCAGCCGCATTCGTCGGATTATTCTGGTCGATCAACATGTTTGGATTCCTTAATTTCGGTCACTTAACCCCTGGTATGAGGACCTGCGACACACTTTGGATCGTGGCCGGTTTCTAGATGCCGGCTTCGCGCCGGGTCTTCATCCGGTATTCCGTCGGCGAGACTTTCATCCGCTTGCGGAAGATCTTGGCAAGACGATCGCCGTTGCCCATTCCCGTACGCCGCGCGATCTTGTCGACGGGCAGTTCGGAATCGGTCAACAGGCTGCAAGTGATCGCGAGCCGTGCGTGCAACAGGTAGTCGGACGGAGTGACGCCCACTTCCATCTTGAAGCGACGCAGGAAATTGCGTTCGCTCATCGCGGCCACCTGGGCCGCGTCCGCGATCGAGATCGACCGCTGGCAGTTCTCCTGTAACCAGCGCGCCGCAGCGCGCACCTTATCTGCGGGACTCTTGCCCGTGCTGTCGCCCAACAGCGACATCAGGCTGTCGCCGGCGTCGGGCATCAGGCGTTCGGCGACATTGCGCGCGACATCGATTCCAAGGTCGCGCTTGATCAGCATCAGCGCGCTCTTCATCGACTCGAGGCGATCGTTCGCTTCGCTGCCGTTACGTTCATTACGTTCTTCGCGCACGTTATAGCTGCCGAAGTCGCGTTGCTGAATGCCGTTGATGCAGGCCGCTTCGAGCAGCGAGCGTCCTTCGCCGATCGGACGCACGGTGCTGGTGTTCGCATGCACACGCCGCAGCCAGGCTATGAGCCGTTCGTCGCGGGCCGCGGCACGCGCACCTTTGCCGCCCGCGACGAAAAGCGCATCGAAGCCCATGTAATGACGCGCATCGAGCCCATCCGTCCAGACGCGAATCGACGACGAGCACGTGATGTTGCCGCCGGCAGCCGAGAGGAAACTCACGTCATACGTCCAGCTGTGACTGGCGGATGAAGACAGTTCGTTAGCAGCGTGAAAAACTTCAGCGACGATGCCTGCGCCAAGAAGAGAACAGCCGTCGAAAAGCAGAATTGCTATGTGGCGTGTAGCGGCTGCGTAGTGCGCGCTATGCTCGGGCGCTCGCACCCAGCCAACCATCGGAGATTCAAGACTTGCATACGCCATGACTCTTCCCCCTTGACCATTCCGGCGTGGAAAGAACTAGATAAATGCATGCGATGTGCAGTGCATCATACGCATTAAAAAAACAATCCCGGCAGCTACTGACTGAAAGTGACGATGTATTGGCGTATTCGGTCCGCTGGATGCTAACCGGCTTTCAACCCGCATTTAACAATCCGATAGACCGGTTATTACGGGCCTCTCTATTTCACACCTAATTCGCCATTTCATAAGACGAATCGAAGCTACGCCTCTAAAGCCCCGCCACGGCTGACATAAAGCCTTACAAATTGTTGCAATTACAGTTTCTTCATATCAATAAAACAGCAATTTTTCGGCTCTACATTTAAGGTCCGCAATACTTACCCGGACGTATACCTGGTTATCCCGATTCCCGATCCAATTGCCAGTTTGCAATTGTGAAATGACGGCGTTATTGATATGACGAAATTGCGCGCACAGGTGCACCAATTAGGAATTATAAGAACGAAAATGCCAGGCCAAATACTTTCTTATTATTCCTTCATGAGTGGCGCCATAAACAAATCGATTAATGTTTCAAACACGAAACATTGGGCCCCAGTGAGAGGCGCAATGGCGCTAACCAGGTGCAGTCAAACTGCCGTTTTGGCGAGCCATTCAGGTTCATTCGGACACACCAAGACCTTTTCGCTACGTTGCAGGCCTCACGCAGCGCCACCTTGCTGCATTAGTCGAATCTCGCCACGAACAAGCGTCGCGACGACGCAATTCGTATCGATCCGCCAGCGAAGTTGCGCCCATGCACTAGGAAACGTCCAATTCCTGCTAACTCATCGGTGTAATCTGGGTCGCGCGATTCGCGCGTGACCGGTCATCGATACGGTTTGGGGGAAGAATGACTGATGGCGATAACAGTGTCGGTAAGAGATGCGCATCAGATTTTCGGCCGCGTCTTTCACGCAATGTATCGTTCAGCTTGCCAGTAGCAATGCTAGTCGTAGTCATTGCGATAGCGAGCGGCTGTGACAATGCATCGGCCGATAGCGAACAGGCTGCGAGGAACCCTGGTAACTGGACTCATTGTGCAGACGAGCGCGGCACGTGCAGCTTCAACGGCACGCGCGACGTGCGTTATGGTAGCGAGACGCACAACACGGTCAAGTCCCTGACGAACGGCACGCCTTGCAACAACGCGATATTCGGCGACCCCGCGCCTGGCGAACTCAAGCAATGCTGGATCGCTGGCGCGAACGATGCAGCTAGCCCGTCCGCATCCGCCAAAGCCACGACTGCATCCACGGGCGACGCCTCTGACGAGAGCGAATGGCCGATGAAAGCGCCACCTCGTGCGAACGATTCTCAAGGACTCCGTTGCAACAAATCGTCGGACGTGGCGGCTGCGAACGCACAGGGCGATCTCATCGACGCAGACACGCCGGGAAGCGACGGCACGCGCCTCTTTCTGCTCGACCGTTCGTTCCAGATTGTCATCACGACACGCGCGCCGCACGACGACACACTCGCATGGAAAGTCCGCGATGCGTGGGGCACCGTGCAGGCAAGCGGCACGTATGGCGTTGCGCAAGGTGCGCGTCAGGTGACGTTGAATTGCGAGTCTTCGCTGGCGGGATACTTCGCGCTGTCCGCATCATTGAAAAAGGCGCGTGGGCAACTGGCGGCACGCGGCACGCGTCCGCAAGGCATCGCGACCTTCGGCGTGCTGCCCGATGTGTCGGCGAGCGTGCCGCCCGTGCATTACGCGCACGCGGACCTGCATCGCTTCGGCGGCCAGGGCGGCGCGTTCGTCGGACCCGGCCAGCGCTGCTGCGACGGCGACGGCTATCGTCCGCTCTATACGCGGCTCGGCCTCACCTGGGTCAACGACAATCGCAACTGGTACAAGGAAGAACCGGACCGCGCGGACACCTTCAATCCCGCCACGCGACAACTCGCGCCGTGGTTCCGCAAAGGCGACCTGCTGCGCCTGATCCAACTCGACGGCTTTCCTGGTTGGGCGAGTCCGACGGGCAAGCAGACGCATAGCTATCTGCCGAAGTCGACGGAAGCGCTGCGCGAATACATGCAGCGCGTCGGCGCTGAATCGAGCCGCGTGCGCAACACAGTCTTTCCAACGCAATCGAGCAACTACTACCAGGTGACATGGGAGCCCGATCTGGCAGGCGGCCTGCCCTGGCGCGACACCGATGCGAATTTCGTCCAGCTATATAAGTCCGTGCATGAGGGCATTCATGCGACCGATCCGGGCGCCGTCGTGATGGGCCCGACGTTTGGATCGGTGGTTGGCAATATCGAATGGCTCAAGCGTCTCGCGCCGCTCGGCCTGCCTAAGTATCTCGACGGAATCGCCATTCACGGCTACTACGATCCGGGTGGCAACAGCCCGTCGCATCCGCCCGAACGTCTGATGAACGATAGCAATCCGCAACAGGCGCAATACGCGCTGCCGAACGCGATGCGCGCCTTGCGACGCGTGATGACGGATCAGTACAGGCCAGGCGCAAAGCTGTTCGCAACGGAGACTGGCATCAGCTACGACGTGGGCAAAGAGTATGGCCCGCGCTATCCGCCCAACGATGTGCTGTACGCGCAAGGCGCCGTCGTCGCGCGTACGCATCTGATCCTGCTCGGCGAAGGCGCCGACATGACCTACGTCTTCTATTCGAACGACTCGCCCGCTGCGACGCCTGGCTACGGCGTGTTCTTCGATCTCGAACATCCGAAGGGTGCATTCGGTCCGAGCACGGTCAGCCCGAAACCGGCCGCATCCGCGATTGTCGCGATGACGCGGCTAATCGACGGCACGGCCACGCTCGGGCCCGTCAAGCGCACGCCCGCGGGCGTCTACGCGTACGCGTTTCAGCGCCTGAACAACGGCAAAGTCGTCACGGCCGCCTGGACGCACGACAACGCAAAGTGGAACAAGTCGACTCACTTCGACCCGACGGCGGGCGTTGCATGGCGTCTGCAGGTGGATGCGCCGGGCACCGCGGGCAAGGTCACGGTGTTCGACATGATGGGCAATCCGTCGAGCGTGCCCTACGAAGATGGTTACGTGTCGCTCGCGCTGGCGGAGACGCCCGTGTATGTCGTGTCGTCGAATGTGGCCGTGATGAAGGCCAACGTCACGACGCCGGCGGGCTATGTCGCGCCATAACCGCCGTAGTCACCGTAATCGTCGCGACGAAGCGCGCGCAAAACGCCGCGCAGCATGTGCGCACGCGCCACCTTTCACTTTGGCCATACAAGACGGCATTTAGGCGTCAGACGACAGAACCGCGTTTTATTGCTACGTCTAGACTCTGTGCAAATGCTGCAAGCCGCGCGTCATGCGCGTGTCACCGTAGCGCAAGCCATCGGGGCCATGACGACGGAGCGGTGGAATGACCGGTTTGGGCTGGATCATGGTGATGGTGGTCGCAATGCTGGCGTCCTGGCTGCTGCTTAGCGTGGGCGTCGCCGTTGCCATCGCCCTTCTGTTTGGCACCGCGTCGCGGCTGTTCGCCAGCGATCACGATCAATAGACAGGCAAGCCGGCCGAGCACGCCAGCCGCCCGTCACATGTGCGACGCGTGTGACGGGCATTGTGCTGCATCCCGTTTCGCTGCATCCATTAAACAAGACTACATGACGAGAGAGAGACATGGCCGCCACGTGTGCCAATTATCTCGAAGCAGGCGATTTTCTCCAGGTCGTCAAGATGACACCGCTCGTGTCGATCGACCTGATCGTGTCCGACTACGCGGGGCGAGTGCTCGTCGGGCATCGGCGTAATCGACCGGCGCTCGGCACCTGGTTCGTGCCGGGCGGGCGTATCTGCAAGAACGAGAGGCTCGACGCGGCGTTCACGCGCATCGTCGACTCGGAACTCGGTATCTCAGGGATGGAGCGCGCGGCCGCGCGTTTCGGCGGTCTGTTCGAACACCTTTATAAAGACAACTTCGCCGGCGCGGACAAGATCACGACGCACTATGTCGTGATCGCGTATTTCCTGACGCTCGAGAACACGGCGTCCGTCGGGCGCTTCGACCAGCACAGCCGCTATATCTGGCTCACGCCCGAAGCGCTGCTCGCGCGCGACGACGTGCACGAAAACACGAAGGCGTATTTCCGCTGAGCCCGCGGGCGAGGTTCGTCGGCGAGCGATGTCTGTGCACGAAAAAGGCGCGGCGGCTCATGCCGCCGCGCCACGCGTAACCACGCCGGAATCAGACCCGGCTCAACAGTTCCGCCAGCTCTTCCTGCGCGCCCTCGCCGTTCACGCCGGTTTCGCCTTGCATGCGGCCGCGCAAATAGGCATCGAACGCATCTTTCACTTCGGGATGGCGCAACGCGAACTCGACCGTCGCCTTCAGGTAGCCGAGCTTGCTGCCACAGTCGAAGCGCTTGCCGCGGTACTGGTACGCGAGCGCCTGCTCCGAGCCGAGCAGCGACTGGATCGCATCCGTCAGCTGAATCTCGCCGCCCGCGCCCGCGCGCTGGCGGCGCAGATGATCGAAGATCGCGGGCATCAGCACGTAGCGGCCCACGACGCCGAGATTCGACGGCGCGTCCTCAGGCGCGGGCTTTTCGACGATGCCCGACATCTTGAAGAGCCGGTCGTCCCAACGCTTGCCGTCGATCACGCCATACGAGCGCGATTCCTGCTTGCCGATCTCCTCGACACCGACAATCGAGCAATGGTAGTGATTGAACAGGCTCACCATTTGCGACAGAACGGGCGGCTCGCCGTCGAGCAGGTCGTCGGCGAGCATCACGGCGAACGGTTCGTCGCCGACCAGCTTTTCCGCGCACAGCACCGCATGGCCGAGCCCAAGCGGCTCCGGCTGGCGCACATAGCAGCATTCGACATGGCTCGGCTTGATGTTCTGCACCAGTTCCAGCAACGCGAGCTTGCCGCGCGCGAGCAACTCACACTCGACCTCGTAGGACTTGTCGAAATGGTCTTCGATCGCGCGCTTGCTGCGCCCCGTGACGAAGATCATCTCGGTGATGCCCGCCGCAATCGCCTCCTCGACCGCGTACTGGATCAGCGGCTTGTCGACGACGGGCAGCATCTCTTTCGGGCTCGCCTTCGTCGCGGGCAGGAATCGGGTGCCGAGACCGGCCACGGGGAACACCGCCTTGCGTATGCTGAGCATGCTCGCGCCTCTTTTGAGTGGTTTGATAAGCATCGATACGCCAGCGTATTCCGCGAATATCGAGCCGATCTGCCAACTTCTCGGTATTTTCCGACTCAAACCGCCAGGCCTTAAAAACCTGGGCCTATGATGGACCCAAGGCACGCAGACCTTTATTCTTTCGCCGTCCTCGGCACTGGAGACAGACGATGCGATATGAGCACGCGGTGAGTCGATGGATGGATTCAACCTCGTCGAGCGCAGTCGTCAATGTCGGACACATGGTCAAACGTATCGGCATTCTCGTTTTTGAACGATTTCCGCTGAGCGACGTGTGTCTGCTCGCTGACGCGTTCCGACTCGCCAACGAAGCACAGGCCGATCAGTCCGGCCTCGAGGGTGTGGGAATCGAACCCTCCTATTCGATCGTGATGCTGTCCGAAATGGGCGGCAGCGTCGTCAGCGGCTGTTCGCTGCGCGTGTGGACGGAAAGCCTCAATGGACCGCTGCTGAACGGCTTCGACACGATGTTCATCGTCGGCGGTCCGGGCGCGTCCCGCGCGAAGGTGAACGAGCGGCTGATCCGGCGGCTGCGCGCGATCGCGCCGAAAATCCGCGTCGTCAAGGGGCTCGACGAGGGCCTCGGCGTGCTCGCGGCCGCCGATCTCGCCTTCGAGCGGCGCGGCTGGCGCAGCATGTCGGGCGCAACCGACGACTCGGGCACACCCGTCGCCCCCGTCATGAATGACACGCAATGGCACATCGAGCCCGGCGCCTCGATCGACGTCGACGCACCCGTGCGTTCGATCGCGGCCGCGCTCACGGTCATCAAGCGCGATCACGGCACGCCGATCGCTCGGCTGGTGTCCGAGCGCGCGCTGTCGGGCACGTCGCGGCGCCTCGATGCGATTCTCGACGACGACGAAAAAAAGGGCATCACCCGCAAGATCACGACGGCCGCGCACTGGATCCGCGAGAACTACACGCGCCACATTTCGGTGGCGGAAGCCGCCGAAGTCGCGAAGATGAGCGAGCGCAATTTCCTGCGGCGCTTCAAGGCGCAAGTGGGGCTCACGCCGTCGGAATACCTGTTGCGCGCGCGGCTCGACGCGAGCTGCCTGCTGCTGACGGAGACCGACATGTCGATCGACGGGATCGCGCGGCGCTGCGGCGTGCGTAGCGGCGACGGGCTCGCGAAGATCTTCCGCAAGCGTCTGTCCATTTCCCCGACCGACTATCGCGCGGCACACCGGCACAGCATGTCGAAGAGCTGATCCCGGCCGCGCGCCGGTCCGCATTCCCGTATTTGGGACGATTCATTCCGCATCAACGCGGGCATGAGCTAATAACAAAAATAACGTTGGTGGCAGCAGATAGGCGCCCGTAGCATTCGCCCTTTTGCGCGTTTTGCGCGTACCAGCCGCATGTCCACCGTTCTCGCGCCCGAAACAGGCGTCGCGCAGGCATCATCCCGCGCGCACAACAAGCCTGTCATCCGTTCCGCCGCCGATGTCTCGGCACTCGTCAACCAGGGCGCCGCCATCGGCAGCGACGCGCGCATCGTCGTCGCGATCGCGCTCGGCGGCGTGTTTCTCGATGCCTACGATCTCGGCGCCCTCGCTTTCGGCCTCAAGGACGTCGCGCGAGAATTCTCGCTCACGCCCGCCGGCACGGGCTTCGTCGCTTCCGCGATCACGTTCGGCGCGATCGTCGGCGCGTTTCTTGGCGGCTTTCTGACCGACCGCATCGGACGTTATCGCGTGTTCATGGCCGACATGTTCTTCTTCGTGATCGCCGCGCTCGCCTGTGCGTTCGCGCCGAACGCATGGGTGCTCGGCGGCGCGCGCTTCGTGATGGGTCTCGGCGTCGGCATCGACCTGCCCGTCGCGATGGCGTTTCTCGCCGAGTTCTCGCGGCTGCAAGGCAAGGGCAACAAGGCCTCGCGCGTCGCGATGTGGTGCCCCGTCTGGTATGCGGCCATCAGCGTGTCGTATCTGCTCGTGCTGGCGTTCTATGCGACTTTGCCGGAGAGCCATCAGCCTCTGCTATGGCGTCTGATTCTCGGCTTTGGCGCCGTGCCCGCGATCGTCATCATCCTGATCCGCAGCCGCTATATCAGCGAGTCGCCCGTGTGGGCCGCGAATCAGGGCGATCTGAACGGCGCTGCACAGATTCTCAAGCGCTCGTACGGCATCGACGCGGACGTCGCGCCGGACGCCGCCGCCACCGCGAAACAGAGCCACGTGCGCACGGCGTCGTGGAAGAACTACGGCACGCTGCTCAAGGGCGTCTATCTGAAGCGCACGGTGCTCGCGACGGTCATCGCGATCGCGTCGTCGTTTGCGTATAACGCGGTCGCGTTCGGCTTGCCTGTGATCATCTCGAGCTTCCTCGCGCAGTCGATGCTCACCACGATCCTCGCGTCGCTCGTGCTCAATCTCGCGTTTGCGTTCGTCGGCGGCGTCATCGCGGTGCGCACGGTGCCGAGGTTCGGCGCATGGAACATGACAGTACTCGGCTACGCGTGCCAGCTCGTCGCGCTGGTCGGTCTTGCCGTCGTCGGCAAGCCAGCGGGTGGCGCGCAGGTCGCCACCGCGATCGCGATGCTCGCGCTGTTCCTGTTCGGCCAGGGCTTCGGGCCAGGCTCGCATAGCATGACGTTCGCTTCGCTGAGCTATCCGACTTCGCTGCGCGGCGTCGGCGTCGGCTTCAACCAGACGCTGATGCGCGCAAGCTCGACCGTATCGTTGTTCCTGTTCCCCGTCCTCGCCGCCGCGCTGCATACGCGCGTGTTCTGGATCATCGCCGTCGCGCCGCTTTGCGGCCTCATTGCGCTGCTCGCGATTCGCTGGGAGCCGTCGGGCTACGACGTCGACGCGGAAGACTTCGCGCCGGCCGCGTCGCTCAGGCAATAGCGAGCTTCCTACACCAGGCGGGACAGCGGGACATTCGCTGTCGTCGCCAAACCGACAAGGGTCTCCGGGCAACCGGACACCCTTTTTTACATTTGACGGCGCAAACCGTTGAGAAAAAGCATCGCGTGTCGTGCGTCGCCAACGCCTTGTTCTGGAGTCCAGATATTTGCATTTATCGAGATGGAAAGACGTGCAATGATCGCGCCGCCATGCCCATGTGGTGACTGCACATCGACGTCACCCTGCGAGCGGGCATTCGTAAAAGAACGTTTCCATCTCAACGTCATGATCAATTTCCTGCTCGATCTGATTTCGAACCTGATCACCCTCGCCGTGCTGCTGACAGCATGTTGCGTGATCAACTGGATGAGACCCGACGCGAAAGCGGACGGCTATCTGGTGTTCGTGGTGTTCGTCGCGATCGCGCTGCTGTTCGATGCGGCGTTGACCTTTCTGGTGTTCGCCGATTCGCAGGCGCGCTATGGCAAGTTCAGCACCGTGCAAGCGTTCATTCCGCGCCTTGCCGCCTATGTGACGGCATGCGGCATCGCCATCGGCCTGTCGCGCATGCGCAGCCGCAAGGCAGCCGGGCGCGCCGGCGCGCGCACCGTCATCCGCACGTCGCCTTCCGCCAATTGACCACGATCGGTGCTGGCGTGCTCAGCCGGGAATATGTCTTGCTCACGGCCGCGCCATCGCCTATAACAGTCGATGATTGCAAGCGGCGGCAACAGCGCCG
Source organism: Paraburkholderia hospita (assembly GCF_002902965.1). Taxonomy (GTDB): domain Bacteria; phylum Pseudomonadota; class Gammaproteobacteria; order Burkholderiales; family Burkholderiaceae; genus Paraburkholderia; species Paraburkholderia hospita. The sequence continues at coordinate 3,297,022 of NZ_CP026105.1, forward strand.
CCGTTTCTCGCATATCGGGCAACCTGCCCGCTCAAGCCGTTCGCCGTACGGATAACAACGTCGTGTAGCACAAGCGATGGACGCGGCGTCCGCTCTGCTGGTCCGCCTCGCGTTCACTACGCCGTCGCATGCACGCAGTCAGTCATACGAACCGACTCAAGCGAGGGAATCGTGGATATCGAAGCCGTACGCGTCTTTCTGATGACCCGGGGCATCGACTTCGGGACCAAGGTACTCGGTGCAATCGCTCTGTGGATCATCGGGCGATGGGTGATCGGGCTCGTCATCGGCCTGCTGCGCAAGGTGCTCGCGCGCAACAGCAAGGTCGATCCGACGCTCGCGCACTACCTTGGCTCGATCCTCGGCGCGCTTCTGAATCTGATCCTGATACTCGCGATCCTGCAGGTGTTCGGCGTGCAAACCACGTCGTTCGCCGCGCTGCTCGCGGGCCTCGGTCTCGCGATCGGCACCGCGTGGGGCGGCCTGCTCGCGCATTTCGCGGCGGGTATCTTCATGCAGGTGCTGCGACCGTTCAAGGTCGGCGATTTCGTGACGGCGGGCGGCGTGACGGGCACGGTGCAGGAACTCGGCCTGTTCGGCACGACGATCATCACGCCCGACAACGTGCTGACCATCGTCGGCAACAACACGATCTTCTCCGGCATCATTTCCAATTTCAGCGCGCAGCCGGTGCGGCGTGTCGAGCTGACGGCGAAGGTCGCGAACGGCGTCGATCCCCTCGATGCGGCGAACCGGTTGCGGGCCGCCGTCACGAAGATTCCGAATGTGTCGGAGAGCCCGCCGCCCGATATCGAAGTGCTGTCGTTCACGCCGGAAGGTCCGCTGCTGTGCGTGCGACCTTACACGCACAACGACAACTACTGGCAGGTGTATTTCGACACCAACCGCGCGATCATCGATACGTTCCGCGAAGCGGGCTATCCGACGCCGGAAACGCCTGTCGTGCGGCGTGTGGCGCCGTAGCGTTTCTGTTGTGATTGATCGGGTGGCCCGATTGAATCTTGAGCGCCGCAGGCATCGCGTGCGGATGCCTGCTGTTCGCCCTCATCAATGCCCAGTGTTGTTGCCGGCCGAGCGCTCCGGCTGACGCTTGCTGCGCATGACCTTCCACAACGCGCCGAGCACGACGGGCACCACGGCGGCGCCGATACCGACCAGCACGATCACATTCAGATACTGGCGGATGAACGGAATATTGCCGAAGAAGAAACCGAGCAGCGTCAAAAGCAGCACCCAGAACAGCGCGCCCGCGACGTTGAAGAACTGGAACCGCTTGACGCTCATCTGCGACGCGCCCGCGACGAACGGCGCAAAGGTCCGCACGACGGGAATGAAACGCGCGAGCACGATGGTCTTGCCGCCGTGGCGCTCGTAGAAATTGTGCGTCTTGCGCAGCGCCTCGCGATCGAGGAACCGTTCGAGCACGGGTATGTGCGAGTCGAACACCTTCGGCCCGATTGCGCGGCCAATCATGTAGTTCACCGTGTTGCCGAGCACGGCCGCCACCAGCAGCAGCACGATCAGCAGCTCGATGTTCATTTCGCCTGTCGCGCAGAATGCGCCGCCGATGAACAGCAGCGAGTCGCCCGGCAGGAACGGCAGCACGACGAGGCCCGTCTCGCAGAACACAATGAGGAACAGTACCGCGTAGACCCACGCGCCGTACTGATGGATGAAGACTCCCAGAAACTTGTCGATGTGCAGGACAAGATTGACGAATTGCAGCAGCGTGTCCAAAGGGCGTCCTTTTAAAAGCAGATGGCTGGCATGACGTGGACGGCGGCCCGTCTCGGCGGCCCGTCCCGTATTGCGCGCCTCACGCAGGTCACCGCAGTGACGAAGCGTTCCGAGGCAACAAATTGACCGCGCCATGATACCGAAAGTGCCATGACGACCTTAAAAAATGTCGTCCGTTATCTGCACGTTCAGACGATCTGCGACGAATCGCTATAATTTCGCCATGTCCGCGATCCCCGAATCTTCCGAAACGCGTGCCGACGCGCCTGCCGACGCCCATGACGCGCCGAGTCCGGTGTCCGACCACGACACGAGCTTAGCCGAAAGCGCCCTCACGCCGCGTCCGTTGCGCGCGATTCAGCCGCTGCCCGACCAGCTGATCAGCCAGATCGCCGCAGGCGAAGTGGTCGAGCGGCCGGCGTCGGTGGTGAAGGAACTACTCGAGAACGCGCTCGACGCGGGCGCGAAAACGCTGCGCATCCTGCTCGACGAAGGCGGCGTCAAGCGCATCTCGATCACCGACGACGGCTGCGGCATTCCCGAAGGCGAGCTCGCGCTCGCGCTGATGCGTCACGCGACCAGCAAGATCCGCTCGCTCGCCGAACTCGAAGCCGTGGCGACACTCGGGTTTCGCGGCGAAGCGCTGGCGTCGATCGCGTCGGTATCGGACATGCACATCACGAGCCGCACGGAGAACGATTCGCACGCGACGCGCATCGACGCGCAGACGGGCGCGTTGTCGCCCGCGGCGGGCACGCGCGGCACGACGATCGAAGTGCGCGAGCTGTACTTCAACACGCCCGCGCGCCGCAAATTCCTCAAGAGCGAACAGACCGAACTCGGCCACTGCCTGGAGATGATCCGGCGCGCGGCGCTCGCGCGGCCCGATGTCGCGATTTCGGTGCTGCATAACGGCCGCGCCGTCGAACACTGGAACGCCAGCGATCCCGCCACGCGCGTCGCGAAAATTCTCGGCGAGACGTTCGCGACCGCGCATCTGCCGCTCGACGAATCGGCGGGACCGCTGGCTGTGTACGGCTGCGCCGGTCTGCCGACCGCGAGCCGCGGACGCGCCGACCAGCAGTATTTCTTCGTCAACGGCCGCTTCGTGCGCGACAAGCTGCTCACGCACGCCGTGCGCGCCGCGTACGAAGATGTGCTGCACGGCGACCGTTACCCGTCGTATGTGCTGTTCCTCGATCTGTCGCCCGAGGCCGTCGACGTGAACGTGCATCCGTCGAAGATCGAAGTGCGCTTTCGCGATTCGCGTTCGATTCACCAGTTCGTGTTCCATGCAGTGCAGCGATCGCTCGCGCGGCACGCCGGCGCATCGCCGGAAACGACGTCGGGTGGGCACGCTGCGCGCATCGAGCCGATGCCAGTCGCAACTCCTGCCACGCCCGCTTCATTCGGCTCGACGCCGCTCGGCGGCGGCTTCAGGGTCAGCGACGGCGGCAGTTTGCAGCCGGGCAATACCTGGCTGCGCCAGGCGCGCATGACGCAAGGCACGCTGCCCGTCGCGCAGCCGCTCGCGCTTTACGACGCGTTGTTCGGCCACAAGGACACGGGCGCTGGTACGCCGCAAGGCACGACTTCTTTCGAACTGCGCGACGCGGCGGATTCCGTCGGGAATGACGGTGCGTCTGCGCCTGTCGCGGGATTTGCAGGTTTCACGGGTTTGGCGCCTCAGTCGGCTATCGCGCCGCAGAGTTTCGACGCGAACGACGAACAGCCGCTCGGCTTCGCGCTCGGCCAGATTCACGGCATCTACGTGCTTGCGCAGAACGCGCGCGGACTGGTGATCGTCGATATGCACGCGGCGCACGAGCGGATTCTGTACGAGCAGTTCAAGAACGCGCTCGTGGACCGCGCGATCGCCGTGCAGCCGCTGTTGATCCCCGTTTCGATGCCGGCTGACGGGGTCGAGATCGGCGTCGTCGAAGAGGAGCGCGAGACGCTCGATGCGCTCGGCTTCGATCTGGCCGTGCTGTCGCCGACGAGCATCGCGATTCGCGCCGTCCCCGCGCTGCTGAAGGATGCCGATTTGCAGGCGCTGGCGCGCGCGGTGCTGTCCGATCTGCACGCGTACGGCGGCTCGCGCGTGCTGACCGAGCGCCAGCACGAGCTACTCGGCACGCTTGCCTGCCATCACGCGGTGCGCGCGAACCGACGCCTCACGCTCGACGAAATGAATGCGCTGCTGCGCCAGATGGAAGCGACGGAGCGCGCGGACCAGTGCAATCATGGTCGGCCGACCTGGTATCAATTGACGCTCGCCGATCTCGATCGGCTGTTCATGCGCGGACAGTGAGCGGGTCCGTTTTGCACTTTCGCTTACGTTTGTCACCACGCCTGCCATCACGCCTTTCATGACGCAGCACGCACCCCAACCGATCGCCTGCCTGCTCGGCCCGACCGCTTCCGGCAAGACAGCGGCCGCATTGGCGTTCGCGGCGCGCGCGCCTGTCGAGATCGTCAGCGTCGATTCGGCGCTGGTGTATCGCGAGATGGATATCGGCACTGCGAAGCCGTCGGCGGAGGAACGCGCCGTCGCGCCTCACCATCTGATCGACATCGTCGATCCCGTCGATGCTTACTCGGCCGCCGATTTCCGCGCCGACGCGCTGCGGCTGGTCGGCGAGATCGTTGCGCGCGGCAATGTGCCGTTGCTGGTTGGCGGCACGATGCTGTACTACAAGGCGTTGACGCAGGGCCTGAACGACCTGCCTACCGCCGATCCCGACGTGCGTGCGACGCTCGATGCCGACGCCGTGCGCGAAGGCTGGCCGGCGCTGCATGCGCGCCTCGCGGCTGTCGATTCCGTCACGGCCGCACGCCTCGCACCGAACGATTCGCAGCGTATCCAGCGCGCACTCGAAGTGTTCATGCTGACGGGGCAACCGATGTCGGCGTTGCTCGCCGCGCCCGCGCGTGATGATGATGCAGCGCGGCTTTATCGATTCGTTCCGATCGCGCTGGAGCCGTCCGATCGTAGTGTGTTGCATGCGCGCATCGCGGCGCGGTTTGATGCGATGCTTGCGGCTGGCTTTATTGATGAGGTGAAGCGGCTGCGCGCGCGGGGGGATTTGCATCCGGGGTTGCCTTCCATGCGGTGTGTTGGGTACCGGCAGGCCTGGGAGTATCTCGACGGCGAGACCGATTACGACACCATGCGGGATAAAGGCGTCTTTGCGACGCGGCAGTTGTGTAAGAGGCAGCTTACGTGGCTGCGGGCTATGTCGGAGCGGGTTGTGATTGATTGTTGTGCTGCTGATGCCACTTTGCGCGCCTTACAGGCTATTGAACGAGTCGTTGGCTGATTTTTTTGTCTGCGACGCGGGGGTGGGTTGTCTTTGCGCGGGCATTTCCGTTTTGCCTTCGCTCCGGGCGGTTTGGTTTTTTGCCTTTTCGCTGGCATCCGCGATTTGCCTTCGTGCTTCAAGCGTCGCCCCTGTGCGGGGCGACGCTTGAACCGCAAACACCGTAGCGCGGATGCCAGCGAAAAGGCGCGAAACACCGAGCGGCAACGCCACTAGTAAAGTGCAAAAAGCAAAAAAGCCGCCCAACTCCCGCAGGACGGCTTCATAACCTCTGCCTGGAAGGCAACTCAAACCACTACAGTCTGCGCCTCGCCTTCCTTGCTTTCACGCACGACACCGATCTTCCAGACCTGCTCGCCAGCGGCGGACAACAAGCCAGTAGCCTTATCCGCGTCAGTGGCAGAAACAATAACCGCCATCCCGATCCCGCAATTGAACACCCGATGCATCTCCGCATCAGCCACACCACCATGCTTCTGCAGCCATACGAACAGCGGCGGCAGCGGCCACGCACGGTGATCCAGCTCGGCCGTCAGGCCTTCCCTGAGCACGCGCGGAATATTCTCAACCAGACCGCCGCCCGTGATATGCGCCATACCCTTCACTTCAAGCTGCTGCATCAGCGCCAGCAAAGGCTTCACATAAATATGCGTAGGCGCCATCAACGCATCAGCAAGCGAACGCCCATCGAAATCAGCATTCAAATCCGGCTGAGCGCGCTCAATGACCTTCCGCACCAGCGAAAACCCATTCGAATGAATACCGCTCGAAGCAAGACCCAGCACCACATCGCCCGGCACGATCTTGCTGCCGTCGATAATCTTGCTCTTTTCGACCGCGCCGACCGCAAAACCCGCCAGGTCATACTCGCCGTCCGGATACATGCCCGGCATTTCCGCCGTTTCGCCGCCGATCAGCGCGCAGCCAGCCAGCTCGCAGCCCTGTGCGATGCCCTTCACGACCGTCGCGGCCGTGCCGACGTCCAGCTTGCCGCACGCGAAGTAGTCGAGGAAAAACAGCGGCTCGGCACCCTGCACCAGAATGTCGTTCACGCTCATCGCGACGAGATCCTGGCCGACTGTGTCATGCTTGTTCAGCTGAAACGCCAGCTTCAGCTTCGTGCCGACGCCGTCCGTGCCCGATACGAGCACCGGTTCCTTGTACTTCTTCGGCACTTCGAACAGCGCGCCGAACCCACCGATGCCGCCCAGCACGCCGTCGCGCAGCGTCTTCTTGGCAAAGGGCTTGATCGCGTCGACGAGGGCGTCGCCCGCGTCAATGTCCACGCCTGCGTCGCGATACGACAAACCTTGGGCCGAATCAGGGGAATTCGGGGCGGATTTCGGTTGATTCATGGGGGGAGAGCTCGAAGGTCGGTAAAATGCGATTTTACCCGATGCCGGCCGCACGGCTGGAATTTGAGACGCCGACACGACACCAGGGAAACCCGTTTTGCAGCAAAACAGTCCGATCCTCACGCCGTATCAGCGCCGCGCCTTTATCTGGCTTGCCATTGCGCTGGCCGTCGGCATTCTGCTCTGGCTGTTGAGCCCCGTGCTCACGCCGTTCCTGCTCGGCGCGATCCTCGCCTATATCCTGCAGCCGGGCGTCGCGTGGATGACCCGCCGACGCGTCCCGCGCGGCGTCGCCGCACTGCTGATGATCCTGTTCTTTGCCTTGATCGTCACGCTGCTGGGGCTGCTCGTGCTGGGCGTCATCCAGAAGGAAGTGCCGCAGCTCAAGCAGCAGGTGCCCTCGTTCTTCTCGCATCTGCACGGCTGGCTGCAGCCGAAGCTGGCGTTGCTGGGCATCATCGATCCGCTCGATTTCGCGAGCGTCCGCGACGTGGTGATGGGTCAGCTCGAAGGCAGCGCGCAGACGGTCGTGCTGTACGCGTGGACCTCGATTCGCACCAGTTCGAACGTGATGATCACCGTGGTCGGCAACGTCGTGATGGTGCCGCTCGTGCTGTTCTATCTGCTGTACGACTGGAACGCGATGCTCGCGCGCCTGCGCGGCTTCATCCCGCGCCGCTTTTTCGCGAAGACGATTCATCTCGCGCGCGACATGGATCACATGCTGTCGCAATATCTGCGCGGCCAGCTGCTCGTGATGGGCGTGCTCGCCGTGTTCTATGCGGTCGCGCTGTATATCGCCGGGTTCGAGATCGCGCTGCCCGTGGGCATCTTCACGGGGCTCGCCGTCTTCATTCCGTATATCGGCTTCGCGACGGGCCTCGCGCTCGCGCTCCTCGCCGCGCTGCTGCAATTCGGCGACTGGTACGGGTTCGGCGCCGTCGCGCTGATCTACGGCATCGGTCAGATACTCGAAAGTTTCTTCCTGACGCCGCGGCTGGTCGGCGAACGGATCGGGCTGCATCCGCTCGCGGTGATCTTCGCGCTGCTCGCGTTCGGCCAGTTGTTCGGCTTTTTCGGCGTGCTGATCGCGCTGCCCGTCAGCGCGATACTGTCTGTCGCGTTCCGCGAGTTGCGGCAGAGTTATCTGTCCAGCTCGCTTTACAAGAACTGATCGCTTATCGGTTCGCATATCGGTCATTAACGGCTTATCTATTGTGTCGCGCCAATTGACGCTCGATCTCGGCACCCCGCCGCCATCGACATTCGACAACTTCTTCGCCGGCGCCAACGCCGAGCTGGTCACGCGCCTGCGCGAACTGGACGCGGCGCTCGCGGCCGGCCCGGTCGCGGACCGCACGTTCTACGTGTGGGGCGAGACGGGCAGCGGCCGCACGCACCTACTGGAAGCGCTCGTGCACGAAGCGCCGCCGGGCCACGCGCGCTACGCCGGCCCGCAGAGCAGCCTCGCGGCTTTCGCCTTCGACCCCGCCATCGCGCTGTACGCGATCGACGATTGCGACCGCCTGTCCGGCGCGCAGCAGATCGCGATGTTCAACCTGTTCAACGAAGTGCGCGCCCATCCGACCAGCGCGCTCGTCGCCGCGGGCAACGCCGCGCCGATGGGCCTCGACGTGCGCGAAGACCTGCGCACGCGCCTCGGCTGGGGTCTCGTGTTCCATGTCGCGCCGCTCGCCGACGATGGCAAGGCGGCCGTTCTGAAGCGCGCGGCGCGCGAGCGCGGCATCAATCTCGCCGACGACGTGCCCGCCTACCTGCTCACCCATTTCCGCCGCGACATGCCAAGCCTGATGGCATTGCTCGACGCGCTCGACCGCTTTTCGCTCGAGCAAAAGCGCGCCGTCACGCTGCCGCTTTTGCGCACGATGCTCGCGTCACCCGACGGCGCCAGCACTGCGAGCGGCACGGTCGACGCCCCGCGTCGCGCGGCTGTCCAGGCCTCATCATCCGCTTCAAGTAAAATAGTCCCCCATGGCTAACCTCGCTCTCTTCGACCTCGATCACACGCTCATCCCCACCGACAGCGACCACGAATGGGGCCGCTTCATGGTGAAACTCGGCATTGTCGAAGCCGAAAGTTTCGCGCGTGAAAACGATCGCTTCTTTGCCGACTACAAGGCCGGCAAGCTCGACATTCAAGCCTATCTGGTCGCGATGCTGACGCCGCTGGCGAAATACCCGCGCTCGCAGCTGAAAACGTGGCACGACCAGTACATGCATGAGGTCATCAAACCCGCCATCGTGCCCGCCGCGATGGAACTGGTGCGCAAGCATCGCGACGCGGGTGATCTGTGCTGCATGGTCACCGCGACCAACGAATTCATCACCGCGCCGATCGCCGAAGTCTTCGGCGTCGAGAAGCTGATCGCGTGCGAGGTGGAGACGATCGACGGTCACCCCACATCGGACTACACCGGCTACCCGAAAGGCACGCCGAGCTACCGTGAAGGCAAGATCGTGCGCACGGAAGAATGGCTCACATCGCTGGGCAAAACATGGTCGGACTTCGAACGCAGTTATTTCTACAGCGATTCGCATAACGACATCCCGCTGCTCGAAAAGGTCACCGACCCGATCGCGACCAACCCGGACGACACGCTACGCGCGCATGCTCAGAAGCATGGCTGGCGCATCCTCGAACTCTTTCAACCCTCGTGATCAAGAAACTCATTCGCAAGCTGTTCGGACAGGACGCAGAGCCCGCTGACGAAGCCGCGCCGCCCACAGAAGCAGACGACTACGCTGTGCCGGAAGATCGTGCACACACCAGCCGCACGCCCCGTACATCATCGAAAGGCAGCGCTGCAGCGTCGAAGGGCGGTACGCGCCGCAAGCCGGCCCCAGCAGCCGTGCCCGAGCCGGACGCGCCCGTCATCATCTCGTCGGACATTCACGGCATCGACCCGTCGCTGATTTCGCGCAATGCGATCCGCGTGACGGAAGGCCTGCAACAGGCGGGATTTCGCGCGTTCATCGTGGGCGGCGCCGTGCGCGATCTGCTGCTCGGCATCGCGCCGAAGGACTTCGATGTCGCCACGGACGCTACGCCCGAACAGGTGCAGAAGCTGTTCCGCCGCGCGCGCATCATCGGGCGGCGCTTCCAGATCGTGCACGTGCAGTTCGGCCAGGAAATCATCGAAACATCGACATTCCGGGCACTGGTCGACGCCCCGCCCACCGACGCCGACGCCCCTCCGCCGCGCCGCCTGAAGCGCGACGAGCTGGACCGTCGCACGCATGCCGTCGATGCAAGCGGCCGCGTGCTGCGCGACAACGTCTGGGGCGAGCAGCACGAAGACGCCACGCGCCGCGACTTCACCGTCAACGCGATGTACTACGATCCCGCGACGCAAACCGTGCTCGACTATCACAACGGCATGGCCGATGTGCGCGCGCGCTTGCTGCGCATGATCGGCGATCCGGCCACGCGCTATCGCGAAGACCCGGTACGCATGCTGCGCGTCGTGCGCTTCGCCGCGAAACTCGATTTCGATATCGACGAAGCGACGCGCGCGCCCATCACCGAACTCGCCGACCTGATCAACAACGTGCCCGCCGCGCGTCTGTTCGACGAGATGCTCAAGCTGCTGCTGTCGGGCCATGCGCTCGCGTGCCTGCAGCGTCTGCGCAAGGAAGGCTTGCATCACGGTCTCTTGCCGCTGCTCGACGTCGTGCTCGAACAGCCGCACGGCGAGAAGTTCATCACGCTCGCGTTGAACAACACCGACGCGCGCGTGCGTGCGGGCAAGCCGGTATCGCCGGGCTTTCTGTTCGCCACCCTGCTGTGGCACGACATGCAGCAACGCTGGCAGCAGTACGAGGCGAACGGCGAATTCCCGGTCCCTGCGCTGCATCGCGCGATGGACGACGTGCTCGACATGCAGACCGAAAAGCTCGCCATCCACAAACGCTTCTCGTCGGATATGCGCGAGATCTGGGGCCTGCAGCATCGCCTCGAAAAGCGCTCGGGCCGCAGCGCGCTGAAGCTGCTCGAACACCAAAGATTTAGAGCGGGGTATGATTTCCTCCTGTTGCGCTGCGAATCAGGCGAACTGGATGAGTCGGTCGGTTCGTGGTGGACGGAGTTCATCGAAGGAGACATCGCCGCACGCGAGGCACTGCTTACGCAAGGCGGGAAGGACCGGGCGCCCAGAAAACGACGGCGGCGTAGCAACAGCCGAAACCGCAGCAAACAGGGCGACGGAATGGAGGGCGGCACGGCTTCAGGAAACCGCGCAGAAGACGATGCGAGCCACGACGGCCCGCATGAGGACTGACGCATTTCCGGCGCGCGCCGTCGAACGCAAGTTGCAGGAAGTTATGCCATGACGGTTGCCTATCTCGGCCTCGGCGCGAACCTCGGGGATGCGCGCCAGACCCTGAAAGACGCGGTGGTGTGTCTCGCACAACAGCACACCGTCACCGTGCTCGCGAAATCGAGCCTTTATAGAACGGCCCCGATCGACGCGGGCGGCGACGATTATCTGAATCTCGTCGTCAAGCTCGAGACCGCGCTGCCCGTGCGCCATCTGCTCGCGCTGTGTCACAAGATCGAGCTTCACTTCGGACGCGAGCGCCCCTTTCGCAACGCGCCGCGCACGCTCGATCTCGACATTCTGCTGTTTGGCGAACACGCCATCGACGAACCCGATCTGATCGTGCCGCATCCACGCATGACGGAGCGTGCGTTCGTGCTCGTGCCGCTCGTCGAAATCGAACCCGCGCTGATCATCCCGCAACGTGGCCGCGCCGATGCGTTTCTTGCAGGCGTCGCCGATCAGCGCATCGAAAAGATGAAATCTCCGTGCCAATGCGTCGCGCCCAACGCGGCCGATGCGCTCCGCACGGACGACGCCAGGAGCGATACGCCCAAGGGCGGCTGCCCATGAACTCCCTGCCGATGTCCGCCCCGCCGCTCACCGTCACGGCGCCCCACCTGCGTCCGCCGCACGGCTATCTGACGATCGAAGGGCCGATCGGCGTCGGCAAGACGTCGCTTGCGCGCCGGCTCGCGCAACGCTGGTCGATGCACGAGTTGTTCGAGCGTCCGCAGGACAATCCGTTTCTCGAGCGCTTCTATCGCGACACGTCGCGCTATGCACTGCCCGCGCAGCTGAGCTTCGCGCTGCAGCGCGCACAGCAGGTGCAGGACATCAGCGCGCTGCGCACGGCAGGCACGCCGCTCATCACCGATTTCATGACGCAGAAGAACGACATCTTCGCGCGTCTGACGCTACAGGACGACGAGTACCCGCTGTATCGCGCGCTCGCGGCGAAGCTGGATGTGCCCGGTCCGTCGCCGGATCTGATCATCTATCTGCAGGCGAGTCCCGAAGTGCTGTTCTCGCGCATTCAAAAGCGCGCGGTGCCGATGGAACTGCAGATTTCGGATGCGTACCTGCGCTCGCTATGCGACGCGTACAACGACTTCTTCTATCACTACGACGGCGCGCCCGTTCTCACGGTCAGCGCCGAACACCTGAATCCGCTCGAATCCGACGCGGGCCTTGCTTTGCTCGTCGAGCGCATCGAAACGATGCGCGGGCGCAAGGAATTCTTTGTCAAAGGCGGCACGCTATAGCGTCTGGCTGCAGCGTGTAGCCGCGTTCCCAATGGATCACCCATGACCTATTTGCAGGAGACGAGCCGCAGCGCCGTCACCGTCCCGAAACTCCAGGCGATGCGCGAAGCCGGCGACAAGATCGTGATGCTCACGTGCTACGACGCGAGCTTCGCGGCGCTGCTCGATCGCGCGGGCGTCGATTCGCTGCTGATCGGCGATTCGCTCGGCAACGTGCTGCAAGGCCAGAGCACGACGCTGCCCGTCACGATCGACGAAATCGCGTATCACACGGCCTGCGTCGCGCGTGCGAAGCCGTCGGCGCTGATCGTCGCCGACATGCCGTTCGGCACCTACGGCACGCCCGCCGACGCGTTCACGAACGCCGTCAAGCTGATGCAGGCAGGCGCGCAGATGGTGAAGCTCGAAGGCGGCGAATGGCTCGCGGACACGGTGCGCTTTCTGGTCGAGCGCGCGGTGCCCGTGTGCGGTCACGTCGGGCTCACGCCGCAATCGGTGCACGCGTTCGGCGGCTTCAAGGTGCAAGGCAAGACGGAAGCGGGCGCGGCCCAGTTGCTGCGCGATTCGCGCGCAATGCAGGACGCGGGCGCGCAACTGCTGGTGATGGAAGCGATGCCGACGCTGCTCGCGTCCGAAGTCACGAAGCAGTTGCGCATCCCGACGATCGGCATCGGCGCGGGCGTCGAGTGTTCGGGTCAGGTGCTGGTGCTGCACGACATGCTGGGCATTTTCCCCGGCAAGCGTCCGCGCTTCGTGAAAGATTTCATGCAGGGGCAGCCGAGCATTCTCGCTGCCGTCGAGGCCTACGTGCGGGCTGTCAAGGACGGTACGTTCCCGGGGCCTGAGCACACGTTCTGATTGATTCCGGCGGCGCTTCGATGCGCCGCTTTTTCATGGGGATCTGTGCGGAGCCGTACGAACATCTTTCCGACCGGTCCGATTCAACCTGCAATCCGTGTCGTCTATCTTCGTTCTCCTTCCAACGCGCTCAGCGCGCGCCAACGGAGATTCGAACATGAGCCCCTTCTGCCTGATCGACGTCATTCGCATCCGTGACCATGGCAATCATCCCCACGAATACGACGCCACCTGGCATGCGCGCCTCGCCGCGTGGATCGATAATCTGTTTCACCGGCATCACGCCTGACGCGCGTTCCTCCTACGTTGCCGGCTAAACCAGTGAACTCTCACCGGGCTAAAGCCCGGTGCTTCTGCGCCTCGCGACGCATGATTCCTGCTTCGTGGCGGACTGCCTGACCGACGCCGCAAGGCGTGGATCAGGTCTTACATTCGCTCCACAGGCAACTTCCCGGCGTCCCACCGGTCGTACTGCGGTTCTTGCGTCGAAACGCAACGCGCTTTTTCGGTTTCCCGACAGAGAAGGCTCCGTCGCGCAATGCCTCGATTCCCCGGGTCCTGATGTTGATCCCCGCGTTATGGTCAGCATGCAGCGTGAAACCGCAGCGTACACAGACAAACCGACCGGCATCCCGGTTGTCTGCGTGGATGTGCCCGCACCGGGAACATCCTCTCGATGTATTCCGGGCCGGCACCTTGCCGACCAGCTTGTTCCGCTTCGCGGCCTTATAGCGCAGAAACGCGTCGATTCTGCCCCAGCACGAGGCGAGGATCTTCCGGTTCAGGCCAGCCTTCGCGTTGGCTCCGTTTCTCAGCCACTTTCCCGTGCGCCCGTCTTTCACGGCCTTCGGGCGCCGGCTCATGTTCCGGACCTTGAGATCCTCGAGCACAAAGAAGCGCGCTTCGCTGTTGACGAGCCGGTACGTGAGCCGGTGGGCGAAGTCGTTGCGCACGCGTGTGGCGTAGTCCTGCCGTCGGGCAAGCCGTCTGGCCAGCTTGCGGCGGTTCGCTGAGCCTTTCTGCGTTCGCGCCAGGCGCCGCTGATACCGCTTCGCACCGATCTCCTTGCGCCGCATGCGTTCGACGGTCACAGGATCGAAGTGGAACTGCTCGCCGGCGCTCGTGGCGACACAGTTGTCGGCCACATTGCGGTCAAGGCCGAGCGTGAACCCCGCGAGCGTCTCGTCGTCGAGCGCATTCAGCTCGTACGCCAGTTCGTGCGGCTCGCGCGGGATGACATTGCTCGCCTGCCCGTAGCAGAAACTCACAAACCATTGGCCCGCAACCTCGCGGAGGACGATGCTCTTTGGCAGTCCAAACGGGCGATGCGCCTTGAAAGGTAACCTGCCGATGGGCTCGGCCTTCGTGCCCAGTTCGATGGCCGGTCCCGCAGCGGTCTGAACAAAGCGGAACAGTTCCGCCGTCACGTGGACGCTGTTGAAGTCCCTGCGGGTCCGGCGCCGAGGTGCCTTGCCGAGCTTTTTCAGCTGACGTTGCTTGGCGTTCATCCAGCGTACCGCGCCGTTGCGAAGGATCTGACTGGGCACGTCGTACAGCCACGGTGTGAGTTCCCGGTCCTTGAACTGGGAATAAGCCTGGTCGAGCGGGGTTTTGACTTCCACGTTACCCGAGGCCATCTCAAGCCGGCGTTGTGCCGCGAACAGCCGGTCTTCGTTCACCTTGCCGTTGTAGATGAAACGCTGACAGCCGATCCATCGCGCGAGCAAGGATCCCAATCCCGCACTGGGATAGGCCCTGAATCGAACGCCGGACTGGAGTATGGAAGGCATGTGGTTACTGTACATCCATACATATACGTGTCAAGCCAGATCGATCAACATCGGCCCGAGAAGCGAACCTCCGGTTCGCCGCCTATCCTTCCTCCCCGTGAACGGGGAGGATTGCCGGCTTCCTTGTTCAAGCAATAATCCGCGCCGGCATCGCTCCACGCAGCGCATTGCAGAGTAGCAGCGCTTGCGCATTCAACACATCTTCCCGAGTCAGCACCCGTTCGCCGGCCTGCATGTCGGGATCGTCCAGCAGCACACTACGCATCACGCCCGGCAACACGCCCGACGACAACGGCGGGGTCCACCATCGTCCATCCAGCATTACGAAAACGTTTGACCGACCGCCCTCGGTCAGCTCGCCGCGTTCGTTGAAGAACAACGTGTCGAACGCATCGTGCGATTCGGCTTCGCGCCAGCCACGATCGTATTCCGCGCGACGCGTCGTCTTGTGCAGCAGCAGCGGATCGGCCGCCTGCATCGTCGCGAAACCGTGATCGGGGCCGAGCAGCACGCCCGCCACTTCTTCCGTCAGCGCCACGAGCGGCGCAAACGTGATTTCCGCCGCGCCGGCCTTGTCCAGCGTCAGCCGCATCCGGTGCGGCGTGGCGTTGCGCAGCGCCGCGCATTGCGCGACGAGTTGCGCGCGCACGCTGTCTTCGTCGAACGCGAAGCCCAGCCACCGCGCGCTATGGCCAAGCCGCGCGAGATGCCGGTCGAGATGCCGCACGCCGCCTTCACGCGTCGCATACATCGTTTCGAACAGCTGGAAGCCCGGGTCGGCTTCCGTCAGGAAACGTGCTTTCAATTTGCACTCCGCGTATTCGTCCTGCGCCACGCTATCGAGCACGATGCCCGCGCCGATGCCCATTTCGCCGTGCCGCGCGCCGTCCGGTGTGACGGCGCCGAGCGTCAGCGTGCGGATCGCCACCGACAGACAGAAATCGCCGCACTGCTTGCCGACTGTCTCGCCGAGATCCGGCTGGGCGTCGAGCCAACCGATTGCGCCCGTGTACAGCCCGCGCGGCGTGGATTCGAGCTGTTCGATCAACTGCATGGTCTTGTGCTTGGGCGCGCCCGTGATCGAGCCGCACGGGAAGAGCGCGCGCAGCACCTCGGCAAACGACGTGCGCGGCTGCAACGTCGCCGTCACGGTCGACGTCATCTGCCACAACGACTGATACGGTTCGACCGAAAACAGCGCAGGCGTTTTCACCGTGCCGGTTTCCGCGATCCGCGACAGATCGTTGCGCAGCAGATCGACGATCATCACGTTTTCCGCGCGGTTCTTCGGGTCACTGGCGAGGAATTCGGCGGCCGCGCGATCCTGCTGCGCATCCGAAGAACGCGCCGCGGTGCCCTTCATCGGCCGCGTGCGCAGCGATGGGCCCTTCTTCTCGACGAACAGCTCTGGCGAGCACGACACGACCCAGCGGTCGTCCGGCAACGCGATCAGCGCGCCGTAGTGAACCGACTGCCGCGCGCGCAGCCGCCGGAACAGCGCGGCGGGCGTGCCGAACACGTCGAAGTACAGCCGGTAGGTATAGTTGATCTGATAGGAGTCGCCGGCGCGCAGCGCGTCGTGAATCGCGCCGATGGCCTGCGTGAACTGCGTTTCATCGACGCTCGCATGAACGCCGCCGATGCCCGCCACAGACGGCTCAACGGCCGCGCTGTCGTAGAGCGCGAGCCATGTGTCGACCTCGTCGCGCGACATCTTCCGGCACGTGTCGAACAATAAAAAACGCAGCGTGCCATTGGCACGCTGCGTCTTCTGCTGCAAAGCCTGTCCAAATTCGTAGTCGGCCAGCACGACGGCGAACAGCCCGCTGTCGATATCGGCCGAAGCCGCCTCGCAGACGGCGTCCAGCTGCGCGCGGTCAGTGCAAACGTGCTCGCGACGAAACCCCGTGTACAGCCGGCTCGAACGGCGACTCGCAGTCGAGTCGCAGTCGTCGAGCAACGCGAACACGGAGCTTCCTTCGTGAGCCGCTGTTTCCTGAGCCGCCATGCATACCGCCAACGTCAGAACTCGTTAGTCGAAAAAGCTCTTGACGCGGTCGAACCAGCTCTTGCTCTGCGGGCTGTGACGCGCGCCGCCTTCCACGAGTGACTTCTCGAACTGCTGCAACAGGTCGCGCTGCGCATCCGTGAGCTTGACGGGCGTTTCCACCTGAACATGCACGTACAGATCGCCCGCGATGCTCGAACGCAAACCCTTGATGCCCTTGCCGCGCAGCCGGAACGTCTTGGCCGACTGCGTGCCTTCCGGCACCGTGAAGCTCGCGCGGCCGGCAAGCGTCGGCACTTCGATCTCGCCGCCCAACGCCGCCTTCGTGAACGGAATCGGCATCTGGCAATGCAGATCGTCGCCGTCGCGCTCGAACACGGCGTGCGCCTTGATGTGAATCTCGACGTACAGGTCGCCCGACGGACCACCGTTGATGCCCGGCTCGCCGTTGCCAGCCGAACGGATGCGCATGCCGTCGTCGATACCCGCCGGAATCTTCACTTCCAGCGTCTTGGTTTCCTTGGTCTTGCCCGCGCCGTGGCAGTGCGTGCAAGGCTCGGGAATGTAGGTGCCCGTGCCGTGGCACTTCGGACATGTCTGCTGGATGCTGAAGAAACCTTGCGACATCCGCACCGCGCCCGAGCCGTTACAGGTCGGGCAGGTTTCCGGCTTCGTGCCCGGCTTCGCGCCCGAGCCGTGACAGATTTCGCACGACACCCAGCTCGGCACGCGGATCTGCGTGTCGTAGCCGTGTGCGGCCTGCTCCAGCGTGATTTCCATGCTGTAGCGCAGATCGGCGCCGCGGTAAACCTGCGGACCGCCGCGGCCGCCGCGCCCACCGGCCGCTGCCTGGCCAAAGATGTCGCCGAAGATATCGCCGAATGCGTCGGCAAAACCGCCGAAACCCTGGGCGCCCGCACCCGCCATGTTCGGATCGACGCCAGCGTGGCCGTACTGGTCGTACGCTGCACGCTTTTGCGAATCCGACAGCATTTCATAGGCTTCCTTCACCTCTTTGAAATGCTCTTCCGCATCCTTGTTGCCCGGATTGCGGTCAGGGTGGTGCTTCATCGCGAGCTTGCGATAAGCCTTCTTGATTTCGTCGTCGCTCGCGTTCTTTGCAACGCCCAGAATCTCGTAGTAATCCCGTTTCGCCATATCGGTTCAACGCCATCCGCGCGATGCGGCGCGGCGGCTCCTCTTGAATGCTGGAGTCTCGCGACTCGTAAGGCTCTGGCCTCGACCGCAATTGCGGGTCAAAAGCCGCGCCCTCCATAAAACAAATGTGCCCGGAGAACCGAAAGGCTCGCCAGGCGCGTGATCGGTTCAGACGCCGTGGAGGCGCTCAACCCTTTGCAGCCGGGCTGCGCACGGATGACATGCGCAGCCTTGCGGTCAGATAGCAACCCGGCTTAGTCCTTCTTTACTTCCTTGAACTCGGCGTCGACGACGTCGTCGGCCTGCTGGTTTTGGCCCGCCGCTGCTGCTTCCGCACCGGCTGCTCCCGCACCTGCCGCGCCCGCTGCACCTTGCGCCTGCATGTCGGCGTACATCTTTTCGCCGAGCTTCTGCGAGGCCGTTGCAACCGTCTCGATCTTCGCTTCGATCGCAGCCTTGTCGCTCGAACCGCTCTTCAGCGCTTCTTCGAGGTCCTTCAGCGCGGCTTCGATCTTTTCCTTCTCGCCCGCGTCCAGCTTGTCGCCGTACTCGGTGAGCGCCTTCTTCGTGCTGTGGACCAGCGCATCGCCCTGGTTGCGGGCGTCGGCCAGTTCACGCAGCTTGTGATCTTCTTCCGCGTTCGCTTCCGCGTCCTTCACCATCTTTTCGATTTCGGCTTCGGACAGACCCGAGTTCGCCTTGATCGTGATCCGGTTTTCCTTGCCCGTCGCCTTGTCCTTCGCGCCGACGTGCAGAATGCCGTTCGCGTCGATGTCGAAGCTCACTTCGATCTGCGGCACGCCGCGCGGTGCGGGCGGAATGCCTTCCAGATTGAACTCGCCCAGCAGCTTGTTGCCCGCTGCCATTTCGCGCTCGCCCTGGAACACCTTGATCGTCACGGCGCCCTGATTGTCGTCCGCCGTCGAGTACACCTGAGCGTGCTTCGTCGGGATCGTGGTGTTCTTGTTGATCATCTTCGTCATCACGCCGCCGAGCGTTTCAATGCCCAGCGACAGCGGCGTCACGTCCAGCAGCAGCACGTCCTTGCGATCGCCCGACAGCACCTGGCCTTGAATAGCCGCGCCGACAGCAACGGCTTCGTCCGGGTTCACGTCACGGCGCGGTTCCTTGCCGAAGAATTCCTTGACCTTCTCCTGCACCTTCGGCATACGCGTCTGGCCGCCGACGAGAATCACGTCGTCGATGTCGCTCACCTTCACGCCTGCGTCCTTGATCGCGACGCGGCACGGCTCGATGGTGCGCTCGATCAGGTCTTCGACCAGCGCTTCCAGCTTGGCGCGCGTGATCTTCAGGTTCAAGTGCTTCGGACCCGATGCGTCTGCCGTGATGTACGGCAGATTGATTTCCGTCTGCTGACCCGACGACAGTTCGATCTTCGCCTTTTCAGCCGCTTCCTTCAGGCGTTGCAGCGCGAGCACGTCCTTCGACAGATCGACGCCTTGCTCTTTCTTGAACTCGCCGATGATGTAGTCGATGATGCGCTGGTCGAAGTCTTCACCGCCGAGGAACGTGTCACCGTTCGTCGACAGCACTTCGAACTGCATTTCGCCGTCCACGTCCGCGATTTCGATGATCGAAATGTCGAACGTGCCGCCGCCCAGGTCGAACACCGCGATCTTGCGGTCGCCCTTTTCGGCTTTGTCGAGGCCGAAGGCGAGCGCAGCAGCCGTCGGTTCGTTGATAATCCGCTTCACTTCCAGACCGGCAATGCGGCCTGCATCTTTCGTAGCTTGACGCTGGCTGTCGTTGAAGTACGCGGGAACCGTGATCACAGCTTCCGTGACTTCCTCGCCGAGGTAGTCTTCAGCCGTCTTCTTCATCTTGCGCAGCACTTCCGCCGAGATCTGCGACGGCGCGAGCTTTTGCCCATGCGCTTCGACCCAGGCATCGCCGTTGTCGTGCTTGACGATCTTGTAGGGCATCAGGCCGATGTCCTTTTGCACTTCCTTTTCTTCGAAGCGGCGGCCGATAAGGCGCTTGACCGCGTACAGCGTGTTACGCGGATTGGTGACCGACTGACGCTTGGCGGGCGCGCCGACGAGGACTTCGTTGTCGTCCATGTAAGCGATGATCGACGGCGTGGTGCGCGCACCTTCCGAGTTCTCGATCACCTTGACCTGATTGCCTTCCATCAGCGCCACGCACGAATTCGTGGTGCCGAGGTCGATGCCGATGATTTTGCCCATTTTTACTAATCTCCTGACTTTGATCGCTGCGGGCATCGCTGGCTGGCCGACCCGGCCACCGGGCGTCCCGCCCTGAAATTCATCCTGCACTCAACATAAGTGCAGTCGCATCGTTTTCAAGACCCTTAATGCGATGCGGTCATTAAATTTTTTCAATCGGCCTAGCCGCCGATTGCGCCTTCGCCACTCGCTCCGACGCCGGCCGCCCCTACCGCAGCCGCGCGGATTTTCTCACGCGCCGCGGCGACGGCCGCTTCGAATTGCGCCAGCCCATGCCAGCCCGTCGCCCGCCCGAGACGCTTGCCCCGGTGAAAGAAGAACCACGACGGCACGCCATGCAGCAGGAAGCGCTTGCCCAGCTCGCGATGCTCGTACACATTGCTGTGAAACCAGCGCAGCCCGAGCGCGCGGATCGCGTCCGGCTGCGCGAGCATCGCCTTCTTCGCGATTTCGCTGAAGCAGTCCAGCCCCCAGAAGAACACCACGGCCAGATCGTCGCCCACCGACTGAATGCCGGCGTCAAAGGTATCGGCCGTGAGTGCCTGCATCTCGAAGACCGCGAACGCGGTGCTGTCGACGGGAATGCCGGCCATGGCGGTGCGAGCGCCGCTTACTTCGGCGCCGCGACCGTGACCAGCGCCGGACGCAGCACCCGGTCGGCGATCACATAGCCCTTTTGCAGCACGGCGACCACGGTGTTCGGCTCCTGGTCGGCCGGGACCATCGAAATGGCCTGATGGCGATGCGGATCGAACTTCTCGCCAACGGGATTGAGAGCAATAACCTTGCCCTTCTCCAGCGCGCCCGTCAGCTGGCGCAGCGTCAGCTCGACGCCTTCGCGGACTTTCACGAGATCGTCAGAGGAGTGCGTAACGGCAGCTTCGAGGCTGTCGACGACGGGCAGCAGATGTTCGGCAAAGCTCTCGATGGCGAACTTGTGCGCCTTCGCGACGTCTTCCTGCCCGCGGCGGCGCACGTTCTCCGTCTCCGCTTTGGCGCGCAGGAAGTTTTCCTGCATTTCGGCCAGCTTCGCCTGCGTTTCGGCCAGCGCGGCTTCGACGCCGAACGTTTCGGCTTGCTGTTCGCCGGCAGCCACCTCCGGCTGTTGCGCCTGAGCCTGCGGCTCGCCCGATGCGGCCTCTGCGGCCTGGCGCGCGGCTTCGTCGGCGGGCGTGGGATTCTGGCTCGTCGGATTCTCTTGCGTGTTTTCCATGTCGCTGAAATTCAAATAGATATGGCCAAGAAACGGCGGCAGTTTAAGGGCACTCGCCCGATGGGCGTGGCGCCGATACAACATGCCGGCCGCGCATCAACCGTGCAAGTAAGGGTGTGCACGCCGTATTTCAAGGCTCCCGCCGATGCTTTTTGCACCTTGCAGGAGACCGGAAATCTGGCGTAACAAGCATTTCGCGCGCGACATCATATTGAGATTGAGCGCACTGCGCGAGTGCCCTAAACTCAACTAAAGGGTTCGAAAAGGCACGTTAACCCTAATCTGACGTACGGCTTACTACCAGCTGAATCGCCCGTTTCCGCTTGCAATCTCCATGGGGGAGTACCGTGAAACTGACCTTCGCTATATCGGTGGTCGCATTGGTACTCATCGCAGGCACCACGACCATCTGCATGTCCGGCGTCGTCAATGAACACACCACCGAATATGGTGGCGTTCATGCGACGATGGAACAGCTGTTCAACCCTCACGCGAAATTTTGTCAATGACGCGCCGGTCGCGTTTGGTCGGCCGCCCGTGCAATTCGGCGGCTGGCTCGCGATAGGTCTTGCGCCGCTCGTTCTCCTGCTGGCGCTTCTGCCTGCCCTCTTCGGTTTCCACGTAAAGCGTCTGCGCGACGCTCGCTGGCCCGCGCACGTCGCAGACGCCGAGCACCTGGATCTGCCACACAATCCGTTCGATCTCAATCTCGACCAGATCGCCGACCCGCACGTCCTTGGCCGGCTTCACCGTCGCGCCGCCGATCCGCACCCGGCCCTTCTCGACGGCATCCGTTGCCAGCGAGCGCGTCTTGAAGAAGCGCGCCGCCCACAACCATTTGTCGATGCGCAAGCGAGCGCCCGGTTCGGTAGAAATCTTGTAGTTCATCAGTCCTTCTTCAGGCGTTTCCAGACGCCATGAGCCGATACACGAATGCAGATTGCATGCCGGACACTGAAAAATTCAGGCAACGGACGCGCTTTGCGGCGCGCTCACCTGCACCGGCCAGCCTTGCAGATGCTGCGCGACGATCTCGCCGAGCGCCGCGATCCACGCGTTCGACGCGTTCAGGCAGGGAATTGCGTGAAAAACTTTCCCGCCCGCGTGCACGAATTCGTCGCGCACTTCCATCCCGATTTCCTCGATCGTCTCCAGACAATCCGCCGTGAAGCCCGGACAGAACACGTCCGCGCGATGCACACCCGCCGCGCCCAGCTCCTTGAGCGTCGGCGCCGTATAAGGCTGTAGCCATTCGGCCCTGCCGAAGCGCGACTGGAACGTCACGCGGCATTCCACCGTTGTGAGCCCGAGCGCGTGCATCAACAGCGACGCCGTCTGCTGACATTGCTCGTGATACGGATCGCCCAGGTCGAGCGTGCGCTTGGGCACGCCGTGAAAGCTCAGCACCAGCTTGTCGCCCGCCGCGAAGTCCGGGCGGCCCTGCGCATGCCAGTAATGGTTCACCTGCGCCGCGAGCGCCGCGATATAGGCAGGATGATCCGCGTACTGGCGAACCGTGCGGATTTCCGGCTGGTTGCGCATCCGCTTGAGCGCGGCGAACGCGTCGTCGAAAGCCGTGGCCGTGGTCGACGACGAGTACTGCGGATACATCGGCATCAGCAGGATGCGTTCGGCGCCCGCCAGCTTCAGCTGGTTGAGCATGGCGGGAATGCCGGGCGTGCCGTAACGCATCGCATAGTCGACGATCACCGTGTAGTCGTTCAGGTGCAGCAGATGCCGCAGCCCTTCCACCTGCTTTTCCGTATGTACGCGCAGCGGCGAGCCTTCAGGCATCCAGACGGCCGCGTACTTCTTCGCCGAGGCGACGCCGCGAAAGGGCAGGATCAACAGACGCAGGATGATTTGCCACACGAACGACGGAATCTCGACCACGCGTGGATCGGAGAGAAACTGCGCGAGATAGCGCCGGACGGCGCGAGGCGTCGGCGCATCGGGCGTGCCGAGATTGATCAGCAACACGGCGACACGATGTGCCGCAGCATTCTGCGAAGGCCGCTCGAGGTCGAAGCGCATAGGCAAAGGGAAAGCGCCGTGCAAGCGCGCGGCTCGTAATGAATCGGGAAGTTCATTATAGCGGCGCGGTCTGCCGCCGATACCTGGCCGTTCGGCCAATTGGCACGGCGAAAAACGCCGCGCATGATGAACACCATGCCGAGCTCGACGCTACCCCTGGCTGAGCGTCATCGAAAGCAGGCGCGCGGTGATGTCGACAATGGGAATCACGCGGTTGTAGGCCATGCGCGTCGGGCCGATCACGCCGAGCGTGCCGACGATCTTGCCGTTCACTTCGTACGGCGCGGTCACCACGCTCATTTCCTCGATCGGGACGAGGTTCGACTCGCCGCCAATGAAAATCTGCACGCCTTGCGCGTGGCTCGACACATCGAGCAACTGAAGGAGACTCGTCTTTTGATCGAATATATCGAACAGCTTGCGCAGCCGCGCCATGTCCGACGAAAGGTCGGCCACTTCGAGCAGATTTCGCTCGCCGGAAATCAGCACGGTTTCGCCTGTATCGGTGATGTCCGTGCTCGCGGTGACGGCTGCGTGCATCAGCGTCGTCATGTCGCCGCGCAGTTCGTCGATTTCTTCGCGCAGACGCAGGCGCACCTCGTCGAACGACAGGCCCGCGAAGTGCGCGTTGATGTAGTTGGCTGCCTCGGTGAGCTGCGACGGCGAGAAATCGCGCTGCGTCGCCATGATGCGGTTCTGCACGTCGCCTTCCGGCGTCACGATGATCAGCAGGATGCGCTTGTCGGACAGGCGCAGAAATTCGATCTGCTTGAACACATGGCTGCGGCGCGGCGTCAGGATCACGCCCGCGAACTGCGACAGGTTGGACAGCACGCTCGCGGCAGCCGCGACCACCTTTTGCGGCTCGCCCGGCTGCAGCGTGGTCTTCACCGCGCGCATCACGGCGTCCTCGTCGGCGGCCGACTCGACGGTGAGCATGGTGTCGACGAAAAGCCGGTAGCCTCGCGGCGTGGGAATGCGTCCCGCCGACGTATGCGGACTGATGACGAGCCCCAGCTCCTCCAGATCGGACATCACGTTGCGGATCGTCGCCGGGCTCAGTTCGAGCCCGGAGTACCGCGAAAGCGTGCGCGAGCCGACAGGCTGACCTTCGGCGATATACCGCTCGATCAGCGTTTTCAGAAGGGTTTGTGCGCGAGGATCTAGCATGGCGAAAAATTTTAGCGTAACCACCGCATCGCGGCGAGCGCGCGGCGGCACGCGGCGCGGCGGCTTGACAGCCGTGCGCGCCCTGCGCGGCACCCCGCCCGCGCACAAGCCGCATCGCATGGATCCAGACAGTCGTCACATCTGTCATGAGGACTTCACCATTCTAACGACAATCGGGCGAAGGCTGGCCGGCATCGCGCGGCCGTCGCGTGTCAGCCCCGGCGGGCGTGCCGCCGCCTTCTACGGTTCTTTTCAGGTCGCACCTATGGTGTAATGCCGGCATGCAAGCTAACAGCCAGTTCAAGACCGTTGCGCTCGTCGGGCGCAGCAATACGCCGGGCATCGGGGAACCGCTGACCGCGCTCGCCGCGTGCATCGGGAAGCTCGGCTTCGACGTCATGTTCGAGGCGGAAACCGCGCAGGAAATCGGTGCGTCGCAATGGCCTGCGCTGCGCGTGGCAGAAATCGGCGCGCGCGCGGACGTCGCGATCGTGCTCGGCGGCGACGGTACGATGCTGGGCATCGGCCGGCAACTGGCGCCGTACAGGACGCCGCTGATCGGCATCAATCACGGGCGGCTGGGCTTCATCACCGACATCCCGTTCACCGACATGCGCGAGATCATTCCGCAGATGCTGTCGGGCACCTTCGAGCGCGAAGAGCGCACGCTGCTTGAGTCGCGGATCATGCGCGACGGCCAGCCCATCTACCATGCGCTCGCCTTCAACGACGTCGTCGTGAACCGTTCGGGCTTTTCGGGCATGGCGGAACTGCGCGTTTCCGTGGATGGCCGCTTCATGTACAACCAGCGCTCGGACGGGCTGATCGTCGCGACGCCGACGGGCTCGACGGCTTATGCGCTGTCGTCGCAAGGGCCGATTCTGCATCCGCAGTTGCAAGGCCTCGTGCTCGTGCCGATCGCGCCGCATGCGTTATCGAACCGCCCTATCGTGATACCGGACGACTCCAAGGTCAGCATCCAGATCATCTCGGGCCGCGACGTCAACGTGAACTTCGACATGCAGTCGTTCACCGCGCTGGAGCTGAACGACACGATCGACGTGCGCCGCTCGCGCCATACGGTGCCTTTCCTGCATCCCGTGGGCTACAGCTATTACGCGACGCTGCGCAAGAAGCTGCACTGGAACGAGTATCCGTCGCACGAAGACGATCCACGCGACTGAATTCTCGCCAGCGCCGCCTGCTGCCAGGCCCGAGCGTAACGACAACACACCACACCAACTCACGCCAGCCACGCCACACAGACGAGCCATGCTCCGCCACCTCTCGATACGCGACTTCGTCATCGTCGCCGCGCTCGATCTTGAATTCGACAGCGGCTTCACAGTCTTTTCCGGCGAAACGGGTGCCGGCAAATCCATTCTCATCGACGCGCTTGCGCTGGCGCTCGGCGCACGCGCCGATGCGAGCGTCGTGCGCAACGGCGAGGCGCGCGCGGACATCACGGCCGAGTTCGACACGCATCCGGACGTCGACGCATGGCTCGATGAACAGGCGCTTGCCGCCATCGAGACGGAGCACGGCAATACGGTGATGCTGCGCCGCGTGGTCGACGGCAACGGCCGCTCGCGGGCTTTCATCAACGGCACGGCGGCGACGCTCACGCAATTGCGCGAACTCGGCGAAATGTTCGTCGATATTCACGGCCAGCATGCGCATCAACTGCTGATGCGGCCCGATGCGCAGCGCGAACTGTTCGACACGCATGCCGGGCTGCTCGACACGAAGGCCGCCGTGACCCGCGCATGGCGCACCTGGCGCGATGCGGCGCAGGCCGTCGAAACCTCGCAGAGCAAGGACCGCGAACTGCAACTCGAACGCGAGCGTCTTGCATGGCAGCTCGCGGAACTCGACAAGCTCTCGCCGCAGCCCGGCGAGTGGGAAGAGGTCAACGTCGAGCACCGGCGGCTGTCGCATTCGGCGAATCTGATCGACGGCGTGCAGGCGGCGCTGTCCGCGCTGTCCGAATCGGACGAAGCGATGCTCGGTCATCTGTCGTCCGTCATCTCGAAGGTGCGCGATCTCGCCGAGATCGATCCGGCGCTGAACGACGCCCTCGCCGCGCTCGAACCCGCCGAGATCCAGTTGCAGGAAGCCGCGTATTCGCTGAGCCACTACGCGCAGCGGCTGGAACTCGATCCCGACCGGCTCGCCCAGGTCGAGAAGCGCCTCGACGCGCTGCATTCGGCGGCACGCAAATTCCGCCTGCAACCGGAAACCTTGCCGAAAGAACATGAAGAGCGCCGCGAGCAGCTCGCGAAACTCGACGCCGCCGCCGATCTCGACGCGCTGCGCGCCGCCGAGGCGAAGGCGAAAGACGCGTATCTCGCGGACGCGAAGGTGCTGTCGAAGGCGCGCGCGAAAGCCGCGAAGGCGCTGGGCGCTGCGGTGACGACGGGCATGCAGGAACTGTCGATGGCGGGCGGCAGCTTCGAAGTCGCGCTCGTGCCCCTGCCCGACGGCGGCGCGCATGGGATGGAGCAGATCGAATTCCGCGTCGCGGGCCATGCGGGCGTGCCGTTGCGACCGCTGGCAAAGGTGGCCTCGGGCGGCGAACTCGCGCGTATCAGTCTCGCGCTCTCGGTGATCGCGAGCGCGGCCAGCCCGACGCCGACGCTGATCTTCGACGAAGTGGACACGGGGATCGGCGGCGGTGTCGCGGAAGTGGTCGGGCGCCTCCTGCATCAGCTCGGCGAGCAGCGCCAGGTGCTATGCGTGACGCACCTGCCGCAAGTCGCGGCGCGCGGCGATCACCACTTCCAGGTCGCGAAGAGCAGCAAGGGCAAGAACGGCACGGTCAGCACGGTGACGTCGCTGGACAAGACGAGCCGTATCGAAGAAGTCGCGCGCATGCTCGGCGGCCTGGCAATCACGGCCACCACGCGCAAGCACGCGAAGGAAATGCTCACGACGGCGTGAAACGCCCGTCATGGCGCGGCGCGGACTTCAACGCTCCGCGCCGCCGCGCAACCTCATCCAAACACCCGCCGCCACAGCCGCAGCACGGCCTCGCGTTCGTTCTCAACGGCGTGCGGCTCGACGCGAGCCTTCTCCATGCCGTCGAGCCGCAGCTTGTGCTGCAGCTTCCGATACGTCCGGTAAGCTGCGCCCACGGTATCGGCCTCCTCGCCGCTCATCAGCCCGAAGCGCGACACCTCGCGCAACAGCGCAATATTGCCCGTATTGCGGATCAGCTCGGGATCGCGCGCCGCGTGCAGCAGCACCCAGTACTGCACGGTGAATTCGATGTCGACCATGCCGCCGCGATCGTGCTTCAGATCGAACAGCTCGGTCCGGTTCGGATGGCCTTCCTCGACGCGCCGCCGCATGTCGACGATCTCGGCGGCGAGCGTCGCGGCGTCGCGCGGCGTCGTCAGCACCTGTTCGCGGATCGCCTCGAACTGCGCGCCGACAGCGGGATCGCCCGCACAGTAGCGGGCGCGCGTCAGCGCCTGGTGTTCCCAGACCCACGCCGTATTGGCGGCATCGCCCTCGCGCAGCTGATAGCGGCGGAACGCGTCGAGATCGGTCACGAGCAGGCCCGATTCGCCGTTCGGACGCAGCCGCAAGTCGACGTCGAACAGCGTGCCCGCGCCCGTCGCCGTCGTGAGCCACGTGATCAGGCGGCGCGTGAAGGTCGCGTAGATGTCGGATGCGTTGTCGTCCGGATCGTCGTACAGGAAGATCAGGTCGAGGTCCGACGCGTAGCCGAGCTCCTTTCCGCCCAGCTTGCCGTACGCGATGATCGCAAAGCGCGGCACCGCGCGATGGCGCTTGGCCAACTGGTTCCACACGGCCTCGATGGTCACGTCGAGCACGGCATCCGCGAGTTCGGACAAACGGTCGCTGACATGCTCGACGCTCAGCTTGCCAGCCAGATCGATCAGCAGAATGCGGA
The DNA here is from genome assembly GCF_002902965.1 of Paraburkholderia hospita. Classification (GTDB taxonomy): domain Bacteria; phylum Pseudomonadota; class Gammaproteobacteria; order Burkholderiales; family Burkholderiaceae; genus Paraburkholderia; species Paraburkholderia hospita. Next base: position 3,325,414 of record NZ_CP026105.1, read on the forward strand.
ACACCTCGGCCTGATGCGCGTGACGCAGCAAATCCATCTGCTGCTCGACGCCGTCGGCGGCCGCGAGCCGCGCGCGCAACGTGCGCTTGAACTCCGGCCAGTCGAACGGGCTCGCCATCGCTTCGTCGTCGAGCAGTTCGTCGAGCAGTTGCGGATGGCGGATCAGGTAGCCCGCCGCCCAGCGCGAAGCGCCCAGTACCGACAGCACGCGGTGCAGCGCCTGCGGATATTCAGTCAGCAGCGCAAGATAGGCCCCGCGCCGCCCGATGGCTTCGAGCAGGTCGAACAGGCGCACGAGAATATCGCCGCGCCGCTCGGCAGGCTCCAGCGTGTGCGCAGCCTCGAGCGCGCGCTGCGCGACGATGTCGAAGCGTTGGCGGCTGCGCTCCGCAAGGCCCGCATAGCGCGACGACTGCCACACAGCCTTCAGGCGCGCGAGCAACTCGGCGGGGTGCTCGATGCCAAGCTCGACGAGCCGCGCGGCGAGCGCTTCATCGGCGCTGTCGTCGGCGAGCGCGCTGCTCCAGACCCACACGGCCGCGCCGTCTTCGCGCGCGCCGCAGCCGCCTTGCCCACTCACCTTGTCGGCGAATATCTGGTCGAACTGCTGCTCGACCAGTTCGCGATGCGCTTCGAGCTTCGTCATCAGCGACGCGTAATCGTCGAAACCCATCGCCTGCGCGAGATGCACGCGCTCGGTCGGATCGACGGGCATTGCGTGGGTTTGCGCATCGTTTCTGTATTGCAGACGGTGCTCAAGGTCGCGCAGAAACAGATACGCGCTCGTCAGATCCGCGCACACGCCCGGCGAAATGAGACCGCGCGCAGCCGCGTGGCGCAGCACGACGAGCGTCGGACGCACGCGAAAGCCCGCGTCCTGGCCGCCGCGTATCAACTGGAACACCTGCGCGCTGAATTCGATTTCGCGGATGCCGCCGCGCCCGAGCTTGATGTCGTCGGCCTTGTCGGGGCGCATCGACGCGCGCCGCTGCGCCTCCTGGCGGATCTGCAGATGCAGCGAACGGATCGCGCTGATCACGCCGAAGTCCAGATAGCGCCGGTAGATGAACGGCTTCACGATCGCGTCGAGCTGCTTCGACAGCCGGCGCGCCGAATCGCTCGCATGCTCGGATACAAGGCGGCCCTTGATCCACGCATACCGCTCCCACTCGCGGCCCTGCACGTAGAAATATTCTTCGAGCATGCCGAGGCTGCACACGAGCGGCCCCGAATCGCCGTTCGGCCGCAGCCGCATGTCGACGCGAAACACATAGCCGTCCGCCGTCACCTCGGCGAGCGCCGCGATCAGCCGTTTGCCGAGGCGCGTGAAGAAGTCCTGGGTGGCGATCGGCGAACGCTGGCCGCCCGTCGTCTCGCCGTCGTCCTCATAGACGAAGATCAGATCGATATCCGACGACACGTTCAGCTCGCGTCCACCCAGCTTGCCCATGCCGACCACGCCCAACGACAGCCGCTCGCCCTGCGTGCCGCGCGGCTCGCCATAAAGCGCTTCGAGATCGGCGCTGACCACGGCCATCGCGCGCTGGACCGTCGCTTCGGCGAGATCGGCCATCGTGCCCGTCACTTCCGCCACGTCGGCAGCGCCGGACAGGTCGCGCTCCATCACGGCGCAGAACACTTCCGCGCGAAGCTGGCGCAGCACCTTTTTCAGTGCGTCTTCGGAGAGTTGCGCATCGGGCGTCGCGCGCAGCGCGTCCGTCAGCGCGTCGAGACGCTCGTCGATCCGCTCGCGGGTGATGGGCGCCCCCGCCAGTGCCGCAACACGCGTCGCGAGAACGTCGTGCGCCGCATAGGCACGCGACGCGTAGTACGAATAGCTGGAACTCAACAGGGATGGTTCGGTCATCAAAGATCTGGCTCGCTGGTTGCTTGGGTTCCTGCCTCGGGCCGTCGCAGCCGGAACTCGCTCACGCTGCCGACACCCCGTGTGGCCTTGTCCACACAGGCCGCACCTTAAGTCCGTGGCCGCTGGCCCGTGTGATACATTTCCTGATTAGACCGCAAAACTAACATACGCCTACCCCGTCGCAGCATGTCCGAGCGAAACTCATCCGCCGACCCGCACGAAGCTGGACGCGTCAAGCCCGTAGGCGGGCACGATCACGCAGTGCTGCGGCACACGCTGCGGGTCCTCCTTGGCATTGCGCTGTTCCTGTATTTCGTTGTCGTGCTGGCCGTGCTCGGCCTGCGCTACATCGTGCTGCCTCACGCCGATTCGTTCCGGCCGAAAATCGAGGCGGTCGTCTCCGAAAAAATTCACGCCCAGCTCAAGATCGGCAAGATCGCGCCGCACTGGACGGGCTTCCAGCCCGGCCTCGAAGTCACCGACGTCACCATCACCAACCGCGACGGCAAGGTCGCGCTGAACATTCCGCATGCGAGCGCGACCGTCTCGTGGTCGTCCGTCTGGAAGCTCGCGCCGATCCTGTCGAGCGTGATCGTCGACAAACCGGATCTGCTGATCGAGCGTGAAACGGACGGCTCGCTGACCGTCGCGGGCGTGATGGTGCCGACCACGCATTCAGGCAACGACACCTTCAGCACGTGGCTGCTGCGCCAGGAGGCGATGATCCTGCGCGGCGGCACGCTGCGCTGGCACGACGCGCGTCGCGACGCGCCCGAGATCGCGCTGCAGGACATCCGCCTCGCAATCCTCAGCGACGGCTACGATCACCGCCTCGCCCTGCAGGCGCCGCCCAACGGCAAGCTGCTGTTCGGCCCGCTCGACTTTCGCGCGCACTTCCGGCACACGCGCCTCGCGGCGATGGGCAAACCGATCAACTGGACGGGCGAGGCCTACATATCGGCGGGTCCCGTCGATCTGCCGACGCTCGCCCGTTACATGGACTTCCCGATCGAAACCTACGCGGGCCGCGTCGACAACGCGATCTGGCTGCAGTTCACGCAGGGCCGCGTGCGCTCGGCCTCGGGCGAACTGTCGGGCAACAACATCGCGCTGCGCGTGAAGCCGACGCAGCCGAAGCTCGACGTGCCCGTCGCGAACTTTTCGTGGGCTGTCGCGCACGACGGCGACGAGTGGACGCTCGACCTGAACAACCTGCGCGCTGAACTCGGTCAGCCGCCGCTCGACGACGGCACGCCCGTGGCCCGCATCCTCGCGCTGCACACGCTGTCGAGCCGCTACCGGATGCCGAGCGTCCAGCACGGCCAGCTGATCAGCATTTCGGGCGATCGCGTCGATCTCGGCGTGCTCGTGGAATTCAGCCGCGCGCTGCCGCTGCCCAAGCGCATTCTGAACAATCTCGTGCGCTTCGACCCGCGCGGGCTGGTAGCGAACTACACGATCGAGGTCGAGCGCGGCAAGCCCGATTCGGGCCAGGCCGCCACCGAGCATCGCGAGCCGGGCGCGGAACCCATCGTGCGGTATCGCTTCAAGGGCGATCTGCAGGGCATCAGCGTCGCCGCGCAGGAGCCGCCGCCGGGGCTGACCGCGAGGAACCACCCGCGCGCGGGCATTCCGGGCATCGAGAATCTGTGGGGCACGATCGACGCCGACGAAAAGCACGGCTCGATTTCCATCGATACAGCCAACGCCGCGCTCACGCTGCCCGGCGTATTCGACGACCCGCGACTCACGTTCGACCATCTGAGCGGCAAAGGCACGTGGACGATCGCGTCCGTCATCGATCCGGGCCAGCGGCACAAGGCGTTCAAGGTCGATGTGTCGGAACTGAAGGTGTCGAATGCGGATACGGCGGCAAAGGCGACGGCCAGCTACTCGAACGTCGGCAGCGGGCGTGGCTCGCTCGACCTGAAGGCCGACTTCGAGCGGGCGCAGGTCACGCGCATCACGCGCTATCTGCCCACCAGCATCAGCGAAAAACTGCGCGCCTATCTGACTCACGGCTTGCAGGCGGGCGTGTCACACGGCGGCACGATCGAGATTCACGGCAATCTTGAGAAATTCCCCTACTCGCGCGACCCGAGCGCGGGCGTGTTCAGAATCGTCGCGCCGTTCAAGGGCGGGCGCTTCGACCCGTCGCCGTATCCGCCGCGCACGCTGAAAAACGGCGCGCCGAACGTGTGGCCCGCGCTGGACGGCATCGACGGCACGTTCCAGCTGAAAGAGAAACTGCTGCGCTTCGACGTCGACCGCGCGCATTACAAGGGCGTCGCCATGCACAAGGTGACGGGCAAGATCGACGACCTCGGCAACCGCGCATCGAGCCTCATCATCGCGGGCGACGGACACGGGCCGCTCGCCGACATGCTCGACTACGTGAACAACAGCGCGCTCGGCGGGATGGCGAAGCATGAAACGGAAAAGATTCATGCCGAAGGCCCCGCCGCGCTCGCGCTCAAGCTGACCGTGCCGCGCAACCCGCCCACGCCGCTGGGCGCCACACCGCCGAAAGTGCGTGTCGCGGTGGAAGGCTCGCTCGCGTTCGAGAACGACCGGCTTGCGGTGGACAACGTCCCGCCGCTGTCGCAATTGCGCGGCAAGGTGCACTTCACCGAGCGCACCGCACAGGTCGACGGGCTGACGGGGCAGTTCATGGGCGGCGAAGTGCGCGCGAAAGGTGGCCTCAACGACCAAGGCGCCTATGCGCTCAACCTGTCAGGCCAGGTCGCCGTCGATGCTGCCCGCGACCTGAATCTGCGCGGTCTGCCCGCGCAGGTGCTGACGCGGATGAACGGCAGCGCGCCCTACGACATCAGCGTGCGCGGCGCGAAAGGCGGACTGCCCGACGTCGCCGTTCACTCGGACCTGACGGGGCTCGCGCTCAATTTGCCCGCGCCGTTCAACAAGCCCATCGGCACGCCGATGCCGTTCGATTTCACGTTCCGGCCGACTGTCGGGAACGGCGGCAGCAGCGTGGACGCAAGCAATGGCAGCGCGACCGGCAACGGGTTGCAACGCGCCGACCTCACGTTCGGCCCGATCGCGGCGACCTATCTGCTGCGCCACACGCCTGGCCAGCCACCCGAAGTCGTGCGCGGCGTGGTCGGCGTGAACCGGACGGCGGAGTTGCCATCGGAAGGCGTGATCGCCGCCGTGGACATCGACGCGCTCGACGCCGACGCGTGGCGCGCCCTGTTCCTGCAGATGCGCAAGGCCAACGAAGGCGTCGCCCCCGTACCGCCCAGCGCGACGGCCGCGCAATTCATGCCGAACCGCTTCGCGATCCACATCGGCACGCTGACGCTGCTCAAGCGTCACTGGGAAAGCGTGGTGGTCGGCGCCTCGCACAACGACCGCCAGTGGCAGGCGAATATCGCGTCGAACCAGGTGTCGGGCCACCTGTCATGGGTGCCGGGCGCGCAGCCGGGATCGCCGGGCACGCTGCAGGCGCGGCTCGCGCGGCTCGTGATTCCGTCGGCGACCGAGAACGATCTGCTTGGTCCCGCGATCAACCAGCCCGCGCAAAACATTCCGTCGATCGATCTCGTCGTCAACGAACTGATCGTGCGCGAGCGCAACATCGGCAAGCTCGAAGTCAACGCGCATAACTTCGAGGACAACGGCACGCCCGTCTGGCAACTCGATTCGCTCGAAATCACCAACCCGGCCGCCGTGCTGAAGGCGACGGCAAACTGGCGCACGGGCCGCAATTACGGCGCGAACCAGGACGACGAAGCCGAGCGGAGCACCGAGCTCGATTTCAAACTGGACATCAAGGACGCGGGTCTGCTGCTCGAACGCGCCGGACTGCCGCGCACGCTGAAGGCGGGCGAAGGGTCGCTGGCGGGCAAACTCGGCTGGCGCGGCGGCCCGACCAAGCCCGACTATCCGACGCTCAACGGCAATCTCGCCGTCGATCTGCGGCACGGGCAGATTCTCAAGGTCGATCCGGGCGTCGCGAAGCTGCTCGGCGTGCTGAGCCTGCAAAGCCTCGCGCGCTACGCGTCGATGAATTTCCGTGACGTGATCGGCGAAGGGCTGCCGTTCGAGCACGTCACGGGGACCGCGCAGGTCGTGAACGGCATCGGCTCGACGAACAACTTCGAACTGGTGACAGCGCCGGCGCGCGCCGAAATGAAAGGCACCGTCGATATGACAACCGAAACGCAGGATCTGAACGTGCATGTCGTGCCGACCGTCAGCGCGGGCGCGGGCGTCGTCGCGGCGGCCATCATCAATCCGCTGCTCGGCATTGCCGCGCTGGTCGGCGATTTTGCGCTGTCGCATTCGATCGAACATGCGTTCGCACGCGATTACTCGATCACGGGCTCATGGGCCAAACCGCACGTCGAGCGGGTACATGGAGATAGCGGTAATATGAACGCGCCGGCCGCCATCGCGACGCCGAACTGAGGGCCGAACCGCGGTTCCGATGTTTCTTGCGATGGCTGGCGCGCCCGATGCATCGGGCGCGAACTCCGGCGTCCGCTGTCCGTACTGCCCATTGCAGGAGTCTTTCGAACGCCTATGAGCGACCTGAACACGCAGTCCGCGAAGTCCTTTCCCCACGCTGGTCCCTTCCGCGTCGCCGCGTTGCAGATGGTGAGCACGCCGGACCGCGACCGCAATCTCGCCGATGCCGACCAACTGATCGCGCAAGCCGCCGCCGACGGCGCGCAGCTCGTCCTGCTGCCCGAGTACTTCTGCTTCATGGGCTACAAGGACACCGACAAGCTCACCGTGCGCGAACCGTACGGCGACGGCCCGATCCAGCGCTTTCTCGCCGACGCCGCGCGCCGGCACAAGGTCTGGGTGATCGGCGGCACGCTGCCTTTGACGGCGCCTGAAGAAACCCGGGTGCTGAACACGACGCTTGTGTTCGATCCGCAGGGCAACGAGGCCGCGCGCTACGACAAGATCCATCTGTTCAATTTCGAGAAAGGCGAGGAATCGTTCGACGAGGCGCGCACGATCCGCCCCGGCGACACCGTCCGCACGTTCGACGCGCCGTTCGGGCGCGTCGGCCTGTCCGTCTGCTACGATCTACGCTTTCCCGAGCTGTACCGGCGCATGGGCGACTGCGCGCTGATCGTCGTGCCGTCCGCCTTCACGTACACGACGGGCCGCGCGCACTGGGAAACGCTACTGCGCGCGCGGGCTGTCGAGAATCAGTGCTACGTGCTGGCCGCTGCACAGGGCGGCAAGCATGAGAACGGCCGGCGCACGTGGGGCCATACCATGCTGATCGACCCGTGGGGCGAAATCATCGACGTGCGCGACGAAGGCGCGGGCGTCGTCGCGGGCAATATCGAGCGCTCACGTATCGACGAAGTCCGGCAGAGTCTGCCCGCCTGGCGTCACCGCGTGCTCAGCTGATTACGTTTGACATGAACCGCACGTATTGAAAGTGCCGCCAAAGTCACCCATCTGACTGGCGTGCACCCACCGAATACCCTGAATCGAGCGAACTTCGCATGAACATCATCGAACCCAGCATCCGTAATCTCGCGACGGCCAAAGACGTACTCCTCACGCCGTACGGCCTTGACGAAGGCGTGCTGACCCGCACGCTCGCCGAAATTTTCACGCATCGCGTCGACTACGCGGACCTCTATTTCCAGGCCACGCGCAGCGAAGCGTGGAGCCTCGAGGAAGGCATCGTCAAATCGGGCAGCTTCAGCATCGACCAGGGCGTCGGCGTACGCGCCGTGTCGGGCGATCGCACGGCGTTCGCGTATTCGGACGACCTGTCGCCCGAAGCGATCCGCCAGGCCGCGATCGCCACGCGCGCGATCGCGAAAGCGGGCGGCGGCAAGCAGAAGATCAAGGCGGCATCGACGCTGACGGGCGTGTCCGGGCGCGATCTGTATCTGCCGTCCGATCCGCTGCATTCGCTCGACGCCACCGCGAAGGTCAAGCTGCTCGAGCGCATCGAACAGATGGCGCGCGGCCGCGATCCGCGCATCACGCAGGTGATGGCGGGCCTCGCGGGTGAATACGACGTCGTGCTGGTCGCGCGCAGCGACGGCGCGCTGGCCGCGGACATCCGCCCGCTCGTGCGCGTGTCGGTGACGGTGATCGCCGAGCAGAACGGCCGCCGCGAAATCGGCAGCGGCGGCGGCGGCGGACGTTACGACTACGGCTATTTCACGGACGAGCTTCTGTCGAAGTACGTCGACGACGCTGTGCACGCGGCTTTGGTGAACCTCGACGCGCGTCCGGCCCCTGCCGGCGCGATGACGGTCGTGCTCGGACCGGGCTGGCCCGGCGTGCTGCTGCACGAAGCGATCGGCCACGGTCTGGAAGGCGACTTCAACCGCAAGGGCTCGTCGGCGTTCGCCGGGCGCATCGGTGAGCAGGTCGCGGCGAAGGGCGTGACAGTGGTCGACGACGGCACGCTGCCGAACCGCCGCGGCTCGCTCAACATCGACGACGAAGGCAACCCGACGCAGTGCACGACGCTGATCGAAGACGGCATCCTGAAGGGCTACATCCAGGACACGCTGAATGCGCGCCTGATGAAAATGCCCGTGACGGGCAACGCGCGCCGCGAATCGTATGCCGCCCTGCCGATGCCGCGCATGACCAACACGTACATGCTCAACGGCGACAAGGATCCGCAGGAAATCATCGCGTCCGTGAAGAATGGGCTGTATGCGGTGAACTTCGGCGGCGGGCAGGTCGACATCACGAACGGCAAGTTCGTGTTTTCGGCATCCGAGGCGTACATGATCGAAAACGGCAAGATCACGTATCCCGTCAAGGGCGCGACGCTGATCGGCAGCGGCCCGGAGTCGCTCAAGTATGTGAGCATGATCGGTAACGACATGTCGCTGGATACGGGCGTCGGCGTGTGCGGCAAGGAAGGCCAGAGCGTGCCCGTCGGCGTCGGTCAGCCCACGCTGCGCATCGACAAGATGACGGTCGGCGGAACGGTGTAATTCCTGGCGTCTCGCACGTTTAGCGCATCTCAGGTGCAAAACGTGCGGGATTTCCGCATTTTTGGTGGCTGCAGCTTGCCAGCCGAGCAAACCTCGGGTTATAAAGCAAATCAACCTTTTTGACGAGCCATCCCTTTTTCGCCATGTCCGCCAAGTTTTATTTTTATTTCTTTTGGGCATCTCAGACCGCTGGCGGATCGAGAGGGGTGTGAACGTACATAAGCACCTGAAATTCCCGAAAAAACCGCCAGCGAGTCTGGCGGTTTTTTTTTCGTCCCTAACAACTTTGACTGTGACCTTTTTAGCCTGTTGACCTGTTCGCCGCGGCGCCGTCGTCAGATAGCAGACCGCTCGAACCGCGCTACTAAACGAATCGAGGAGAAACCCATGCCCCCGCACAATACCGACGATGTCCGCATCCGCGAATTGAAAGAACTGACGCCGCCCGCGCACCTGATCCGCGAATTCCCGTGCGACGAAAAGGTGTCGGACCTGATCTTCAATGCGCGCCAGTCGATGCATCGGATCCTGCACGGCATGGACGACCGCCTGATCGTCATCATCGGGCCGTGCTCGATTCACGACCCGAAGGCCGCGATGGAATACGCCGGCCGCCTGATCGAGCAGCGCAAGCGCTTCGCTGGCGAACTGGAAGTCGTCATGCGCGTGTACTTCGAAAAGCCGCGCACGACGGTGGGCTGGAAGGGCCTCATCAACGACCCGTACATGGACAACAGTTTCAAGATCAACGACGGCCTGCGCGCCGCGCGCGAATTGCTGGTGAAGATCAACGAACTGGGTCTGCCCGCCGGCACCGAATACCTCGACATGATCAGCCCGCAGTACATCGCCGATCTGATCTCGTGGGGCGCGATCGGCGCGCGCACGACGGAGTCCCAGGTGCATCGTGAACTCGCGTCGGGCCTGTCATGCCCCGTCGGCTTCAAGAACGGCACCGACGGCAACGTGAAGATCGCCGTCGACGCGATCAAGGCGGCATCGCAGCCGCACCATTTCCTGTCGGTGACCAAGGGTGGCCACTCGGCGATCGTCTCGACGGCAGGCAATGAGGACTGCCACATCATCCTGCGCGGCGGCAAGACGACGAACTACGACGCCGACAGCGTGAACGCCGCGTGCAGCGACATCGGCAAGGCCGGCCTTGCAGCGCGCCTGATGATCGACGCGAGCCACGCAAACAGCTCGAAGAAGCACGAGAACCAGATTCCCGTGTGCGCGGATATCGGCCGCCAGATCGCCGCGGGCGACGAGCGCATCGTCGGTGTGATGGTCGAATCGCATCTCGTCGCGGGCCGTCAGGACCTGCAGGAAGGCTGCGAGTTGACCTACGGCCAGAGCGTCACGGACGCCTGCATCGGCTGGGACGACAGCATCGGCGTGCTGGAAGGTCTCGCCGATGCCGTCAAGCAGCGCCGCATTGCGCGCGGCAGCGGCAACTGAACGCCGCGGTTCTCTCATACACATGTCGCGCCCGGCTCATGCAGCCGGGCTTTTTTTGGCCATTCGGCCGAATCGAATTCACGATCGATACCCTCGTCGAAATGATGAGCCGTATCGGTAAGCCTGTGACGCTCGCGGTCGGCTGAGCGTCCTTGCATGTCGCACCTATTCGCCGCGCTGCGTGTCCGGTCTGTTCGCGCCGCGGTCGTGCCGCCATAGCACGTCGGCGCCGCCGTCCACCCGGTTCAGCACGCGTGCCAGCACAAACAGCAGATCGGACAGCCGGTTCACATACCGGCGCGGCGCATCGTTGATCGTCTCGACAGCGCCGAGCGCGACGATCGCACGTTCCGCGCGCCGGCAAACGGTGCGGCACACATGCGCAAGCGAAGCGGCGCGCGTGCCGGCCGGCAGAATGAATTCCTTGAGCGGCGGCAGCGTCGCGTTGTATTCGGCAAGCCACGCGTCGAGTTGCGCGAGATGGGTATCGGCAATCATCGAATGGCCCGGGATGCATAGTTCGCCGCCGAGATCGAACAGATCGTGCTGGATCGACGTGAGCGCGGCGCGGACATCGTCGGGCAAGGTTTCGCACAGCAGCACGCCGATGTTCGAGTTCAGTTCATCGACGTCGCCGATTGCGGCAATGCGCGCGTCGTCCTTGCGCACACGCTTGCCGTCGCCGAGACCTGTGGTGCCGTCGTCGCCCGTGCGCGTCGCGATCTTGCTCAAGCGGTTGCCCATGATGTCCGTGTCCTCATAATGTTCCGCGATGCATCCGTCCGGATATATCGCAGCGTGCCGTTCAGTTCGACCCATTATAGGGATACCGAGGGTATACCGAGCCCGGCGCGCGCTCCATCCGTCTGCAAGCATGGCGCCGCGCCAGCGGTCGATGGGCGTAAAATGGGCATCAACGATCAGAATATTCGCCAACAGGAGACGCAGGTGAACCATCCCGTGCCGCCCGCCCCCGTGCGCCGCCCCTTTCCTCCTGAACTTCTCACTGCGCTCAAGTCAGCATTCGGCGAACGCGTATCCACGTCCGAAGCCGTCCGAGCCCATCACGGCCGCGACGAGTCACCATTCGATCCGCAATTGCCCGACGCCGTCGTCTTCGCGCACAGCACCGAAGACGTACAGAGCATCGTCAAGCTGTGCGGTCAATACGACGTGCCCATCATTCCGTACGGCAACGGGTCTTCGCTCGAAGGCCATCTGCTCGCCGTGCAAGGTGGGGTGTCCATCGACCTTTCGGGAATGAACCGCGTGCTGTCGATCAACGCGGAAGATCTGACCGTCACCGTCGAGCCCGGCATTTCGCGCAAACAGTTGAACGAAGCGTTGCGGGACACAGGTCTGTTCTTCCCCATCGACCCCGGCGCCGACGCGAGCATCGGCGGGATGTCGGCGACGCGCGCGTCGGGCACGAACGCCGTGCGCTACGGCACGATGCGCGAAAACGTACTCGGCCTGACCGTCGTGCTCGCGGATGGCCGCGTGACCCAGACGGGTACGCGCGCGCGCAAGTCGGCGGCGGGCTACGACCTCACGCGCCTCTTTGTCGGCTCGGAAGGCACGCTCGGCGTCATCACCGAAATCACCGTGCGCCTGTACCCGCAACCCGAAGCGGTATCGGCGGCCGTCTGTACATTCCCTTCGATGGGCGATGCCGTGCGCGCGGTGATCGAAACCATCCAGATCGGCGTGCCGATTGCGCGTGTCGAGTTCGTCGACTCGCTCGCCGTCCGATCGATCAACCGTCATTCGAACCTGACGCTGCGCGAAGCGCCCACGCTGTTCTTCGAGTTTCACGGCACGGAAGCCGGCGTGAAGGAGCAAGCCGGGCTGGTGCAGGAAATCGCCGCGCAGAACAGCGGCGAAGGCTTCGAGTGGGCAACGCGTCCGGAAGACCGCAGCCGTCTGTGGAACGCGCGTCACAACGCGTACTTTGCGATGCTGCAACTCAAGCCCGGCAGCCGCGCCGTCACCACCGACGTTTGCGTGCCCATCTCGCGGCTCGCCGAATGCGTGGTCGAAACGGAAGAAGACCTGAAAGCCTCGCCGCTGCCCTGCCCGATTGTCGGGCACGTCGGCGACGGCAACTTCCACGTCGCCATGCTGATCGACCCGAACAAGCCGGAAGAACTGGAGGAAGCGGAGCGCCTGAATCATCGCATCGTGCAGCGCGCGCTGCGCATGGACGGCACCTGCACGGGCGAACATGGCGTGGGCCTGCACAAGATGGGCTTTCTGGTCGAAGAACACGGCCCCGTTGCCGTCGACGTGATGCGCTCGATCAAGCATTCGCTCGATCCGCGCAATCTGATGAATCCGGGCAAGATCTTTACGTGGGCCTAGGCCGGGCGTAATCGTAGAGCTGGCTGCGCAGCGCAACGACGCGCGCGCGGCCGTCGATGGAGGAGACATTCCATGAACGCACCCGGCGAGCTGTCCCCCGATCTGTCGCCCGAGATGCTTGCGCAACGTCAGCGCGAAGTCGTGCAAGCGTTGATGGCCGTGCTGCCAACGCATTGCCTTTTGTATCGCGAGGAAGACACTGTCGCGTACGAGTGCGATGGTCTGGCCGCATATCGGCGCTTGCCGCTGGCCGTCGCGTTGCCCGAGACGGAATCGCAGGTGCAGCGCATCGTGCAGATTTGCCACCGGTTGAACGTGCCGATCGTGCCGCGCGGCGCGGGCACGAGCCTGTCGGGCGGCGCGATGCCGATCCGGCATGGTGTCGTCGTGTCGCTCGCGCGCTTTCGCAAGATCATCGAGGTCGACCCGTATGCGCGCACGGCGACCGTGCAGCCGGGCGTGCGCAACCTGTCGATCTCGGAGGCGGCCGCGCCTTATGGTCTCTACTATGCGCCCGACCCTTCGTCGCAGATCGCCTGCACGATCGGCGGCAACGTCGCGGAAAATTCCGGCGGCGTGCACTGCCTGAAATACGGATTGACCGTCCATAACGTGATGCGCGTGCGCGCGGTCACGATGGAAGGCGAGATCGTCGAGTTCGGCTCGCTCAGTCCGGACGCGCCGGGCCTCGACCTGCTGGCTGTCGTGATCGGCAGCGAAGGCATGTTTGCGATCGTCACGGAAGTCACAGTCAAGCTGATTCCCAAGCCACAGGCCGCGCAGGTCATCATGGCGAGTTTCGACGACGTCGTGAAAGGCGGCGACGCCGTCGCGGGCATCATCGCCGCGGGCATCATCCCCGCCGGCCTGGAAATGATGGACAAGCCAGCCACGCGCGCCGTCGAGGAATTCGTGCAAGCGGGCTACGACCTCGACGCGGCGGCCATCCTGCTGTGCGAGTCGGACGGCACGCCCGAGGAAGTGAGCGAAGAAATCGTCCGGATGACGGCCGTGTTGCGCGAGCATGGCGCCACGCGCATCCAGATTTCGCGCACGGAGGCCGAACGGCTGCGCTTCTGGTCGGGCCGCAAGAATGCGTTCCCGGCCGCCGGCCGTATTTCGCCCGACTACTACTGTATGGACGGCACCGTGCCGCGCCGCAGCATCGGGCCGCTGCTCGCGCGCATCGAAGAGATGGAAAAGAAGTACAACCTGCGATGCATCAACGTGTTCCATGCGGGCGACGGCAACATGCATCCGCTGATCCTGTTCAACGGCAACGATCTCGACGAGTGGCACCGCGCCGAGGCATTCGGCTGCGACATTCTCGAAACGTGCGTCGAGCTGGGTGGAACGGTGACGGGCGAACATGGCGTGGGCATCGAGAAAATCAATTCGATGTGCGTGCAGTTTTCGCCGGAAGAACGCGATGCGTTCCACGCGGTCAAGCGCGCCTTCGATCCCGCCTGCCTGCTCAATCCCGACAAGGGCATCCCGACGCGCGCCCGCTGCGCCGAGTACGGCAAGATGCACGTGCGCGGAGGGCTGCTGCCTCATCCCGATATACCTCGTTTTTGAGTACCCGTTTTTGAGCACCTTCTTGCGCTGCCGGACCATGCACGCCTTTGAACCAACATAACGCATAAGCGCAGCAGTACGTTTTATACGGGTCCGAACCGGGTTGCGAGCGCGGCTTGCCTCGGTACAATCGAAAGCACTACAACGAAGCAACGCACCGTCAATCACCCCGGCCTGATAGGCCGAGGCTTGCGGGGAAGCATCCTGCAAGTCTGGGATTGACCAGACCCAGCGCTGGACGGCGCTACGTTGTGCAGAAGACAGCAGACCCACCGCCAGATGCTTCACTCAGTCTGGCGCTCTGGAAGTCGCAGCAGCAGACAAGCCCCGGGTAGGTACGAAACGGGCTGCGACCGGTGAACTCACCCTCACCCTCTGCTGCACAACATGGTCGAGGGGAGCGGCGCCGCAAGGCGCCCGTCACCAGGCCCGTAAGGGCAACGCGCCGGACGTTTTCCGGCGGCATAACAAGGAGCTTGGTTTGGCGGTATGCGTTCTGGACCGCTCTGGAAAGGCGTTGATGCCGTGCAGCGAGAAGCGTGCGAGGCTGTTGCTCGCGCGCGGCCGTGCGCGCGTTCATCGGGTCGTGCCGTTCATCATCCGGCTCGTTGACCGGCGGGCGCACGCCAGCAGGTTTCAACCCCTGCGTATCAAAGTCGACCCCGGCAGCCGGACCACCGGGCTGGCACTGGTGCGCGACACGCAGCTCGTCGACGCCACCAGCGGAGAAATCCAGCGTGGCGCCGCTGTGCTCAACCTGTTCGAACTGGTCCATCGGGGCCGGCAAATCAGTGAAGCCCTGAGCGCACGTCGGGCCATGCGCCGCCGGCGCCGCGGCAACCTGCGGTATCGCGCGCCCCGCTTTCTGAACCGCACCCGGCCGGCAGGATGGCTGGCGCCATCCCTCGAGCATCGGGTCGCGACAACGATGGCGTGGGTCAATCGAGTGATGGACTGGACACCCGTCGCAGCGCTCTCCAGTGAGCTCGTGCGCTTCGATATGCAGGCCCTCGAGAACCCGGAGATTGCGAGCGTTGAATATCAGCAGGGCACACTGGCAGGTTACGAGGTCCGTGAATACCTGCTGGCGAAGTGGGGCCGCAGGTGTGCTTACTGCGACCAGGAGCACGTCCCGCTGCAGATTGAACACATTCTCGCCCGCGCGAGCGGCGGCACCAACCGTATCTCCAATCTGACGCTGGCCTGTGCGTGCTGCAACGCGAAGAAGGCTGCGCGCCCGATAGAGGCGTTTCTGGCGCGCGACCCGAAGCGGCTGGCGGTCATTCTCGCGCAGGCGAAGCGGCCCCTGAAGGATGCGGCGGCGGTCAATGCGACACGCTGGGCGTTGGCCAATGCGCTCAGGGCGACTGGCTTGCCGGTCGAACTGGCATCGGGTGGCTGTACGCAATTCAACCGCAAGCAACTCGGCCTGCCGAAGACCCACGCGCTGGATGCGGTGTGCGTCGGTAAGGTGGCGAGTGTGAGCGTCTGGTACAAGCCGACGCTTGCGGTGAAGTGCACCGGCCGGGGCAGTTACCAGCGCACACGACTTGACCGGTACGGGTTCCCGCGCGGGTATCTGACCCGTTCCCGCCGCGTGCACGGGTTCCAGACTGGCGATCTGGTGCGCGCAGAGGTGCCCACGGGCAAAAAGGCGGGACGCCACACAGGCCGTGTCGCCGTACGTGCGACAGGCAGTTTCAACATTCAGGTTGCCGGCAACGTGGTGCAAGGCATTGCACATCGTCACTGCCGGCTCATTCAACGTAGCGACGGCTACGGATATTCAAGGATAGCTCTTCTCAAAGGAGATGCGAGTGATGGGACAGCTTCGCTGTCCGCGCTATCCCTCCCCGCCGTGAACGACGGGGTTTCTCGCGCAGCTGGATGAAAGAGGACGACATCGTCGCCGCGTGGTCGGAACGGGTTCGCGCTGCCACGGCCGCGCAGCAGCCGATCCGCATCCGTGGCGGAGGCACGAAGGACTGGTACGGCCAGTCATTGCAGGGTGAGGTCCTCGACACGCGCACGCATCGCGGCGTCATCGCCTATGATCCGGCCGAACTGGTCATCACGGCGCGCGCCGGCACGCCGCTCCTCGAAATCGAAGCGGCGCTTGCTGAACACGACCAGATGCTCGCTTTCGAGCCGCCTCACTTCGGCCCGCAAGCCACGCTTGGCGGCTGCATTGCGGCTGGCATCGCTGGTCCGCGCCGTCATTCTGCGGGTGCGGCGCGCGACTTCGTGCTCGGCGCCGTCGTCATGAACGGCCAGGGCCAGGTGCTAACGTTCGGCGGGCAGGTCGTGAAGAACGTTGCGGGTTATGACGTATCCCGGCTGATGGCGGGTTCTCTAGGAACACTCGGGCTGATTCTCCAGTTGTCCGTCAAGGTGTTGCCGCGCCCGAAGGCCGAAGCGACGCTCAAGTTCGACATGAACGGCACCGACGCCGTCCGCAAGCTCAACGAATGGGGCGGCCGCCCGCTTCCCATTACGGGCAGCGCGTGGCGACACGGCACGCTCGCCGTACGGCTGGGCGGTGCCGAGGCGGCCGTGAAGTCGGCGCGCACGTCGCTGGGCGGCGAAGTGGTCGATGCCGTCGAAGCCGAACGCTTCTGGGCAGGCCTGCGCGAACAGACCGACCCGTTCTTCGCAGCGATCGCGCCGAAGTCCGCGCTCTGGCGCCTCGCGCTGCCGACCATCACCGAGCCGCTGCAACTGCCCGGCGCGCAACTGATGGAATGGGGCGGCGCGCAACGCTGGTGGATCACCGACGCCGACGCGCAGACCGTGCGCATCAGCGCGAAACAGGCGGGCGGCCACGCGACGATCTTCCGCACCGGCCTCGGCTATGACCGAGGCGCAGGCGTGTTCACGCCGCTGCCCGCACCGCTGATGAAGATCCATCGCGGCCTGAAAGCTGCCTTCGACCCCGCCCGCATCTTCAATCGCGGCCGGTTGTACTCCGACTTCTGAGCGCCTGATGCAAACCAATCTCGCCGACTTCATGCGCAACACGCCGGACGGTGAAGAAGCCGACGCCATCCTGCGCAAATGCGTGCATTGCGGCTTTTGCACGGCCACCTGCCCGACCTATCAGCTGCTTGGCGACGAGCTCGACGGTCCGCGCGGGCGCATCTATCTGATCAAGCAGATGGTGGAAGGCGCGCCCGTCACGCGCAGCACGCAACTGCATCTCGACCGTTGCCTCACGTGCCGCAGCTGCGAATCGACCTGCCCTTCCGGCGTGCAGTACGGCAAGCTGATCGAGATAGGCCGCAAGCTCACCGAAGAGAAAGTGCCGCGCCCGTTCGGCCAGCGCCTGATGCGCCGGATGCTGGCGAGCTTCGTGCCGAACAGCACGCTGTTCACGCCCGCGATGCGGCTTGGCCAGCACTTCCGCCCGCTGCTGCCGAAGAAACTGCGGGACAAGGTACCGCAACGGCAACGCCAGTTGGAATGGCCGACGGCCACGCATCCGCGCAAGATGCTGATGCTGGCCGGCTGCGTGCAGCCTTCGATGATGCCGAATGTCAACATTGCGACGGCGCGCGTGCTGGACGCGCTCGGCGTTCAGACCGTGATTGCACCGGAAGCAGGCTGTTGCGGCGCGATTCGCCTGCACCTCGGCTACAACGACGAGGCGCTCGACGACGTGCGGCAAAACATCGACGCGTGGTGGCCACATGTCGAACAGGGCGCCGAAGCGATCGTGATGAACGCATCCGGCTGCGGCGCGACGGTCAAGGAATACGCGCACCTGCTGCGCAACGACCCTGCCTACGCGGAAAAAGCGAAACGCATTGTTGAACTGACGCGCGACATCAGTGAAATCCTGCCGGATTTCGAAGAAGCGCTGACGCCGCTCACGCGCCGCCGCGCGATACACACCGTGGCATATCACCCGCCCTGCACGCTGCAACATGGCCAGCAGATTCGCGGCAAGGTCGAGCACCTGCTGAACGCGCTCGGCATCGACGTCCGGCTGCCCGCCGATAGCCATCTGTGTTGCGGCTCGGCCGGCACCTATTCGCTCACGCAGCCCGCGCTTTCGTACGCATTACGCAACCAGAAGCTGGAAAAGCTGAAGGCACAGGAGCCACAGATCATCGTGTCTGCGAACGTGGGTTGCATTGCGCATCTGCAAAGCGGCACCTCCACGCCTGTCGTGCATTGGGTCGAACTCGTCGAGCACATGCTCGCGTCGTGATCGACAGGATCGGTTAACGACGGGTTGCGCGCAACCTGGCCGTTCGGCCAGGTCGTGACGCGCGGGCGGCGTCCGTATAATTCGATTCGTCGCCCCTCGCATCGGTACTCAACGTTTCATGCCCGCTCTCGCTCACAATCTCGACGCAGTGCATCAGCGCATCGCCCTCGCCGCGCAGGTCGCGGGCCGCGATCCGCGTTCCATTGCGCTGCTGGCCGTCTCCAAGACGTTTCCCGCCGAAGACGTTCGCGCCGCGCATGCCGCGGGCCAGCGCGCGTTCGGCGAAAACTACGTGCAGGAAGCGCTGACGAAAATCGAGGCGCTGTCCGATCTGCGCGCATCACTCGACTGGCATTTCATCGGGCCTCTGCAATCGAACAAGACACGTCCCGTCGCCGAAAACTTCGACTGGGTGCATTCCGTCGACCGGCTGAAAATCGCGCAGCGTCTGTCGGAGCAGCGGCCGGATGCGCTGCCGCCGCTCAATGTCTGCCTGCAGGTGAACATCAGCGGCGAGGCATCGAAGAGCGGCGTGATGCCAGACGAAGCCGCCGACGTCGCGCGCCAGATCGCCGCGCTGCCCAGGCTGCGTCTGCGTGGCCTGATGGCAATCCCCGAACCGGCGGGCGACGTCGAGCAGCAACGCGTGCCGCATCGCGCGTTGCGCGAACTGTTCGAAAAACTGCGCGCGGAAGGTCTCGAACTCGACACGCTGTCGATGGGCATGTCGGGCGATCTCGAAGCAGCCGTGCTCGAAGGCGCGACCATCGTGCGTATTGGCACGGCGATCTTCGGCGCCCGCGATTACTCTCACTGAACTTCCGAACATCATGAAAATTGCCTTCATCGGCGGCGGCAACATGGCCGCTGCACTCATCGGCGGTCTGATCAAGCGTGGCGTTGCGCCGTCGGATATCCGCGCAATCGACCCCAACGAAGACGCGCGCAAACGCAGCGAGCTGCAATTCGGCATCGCCACGAGTGCTTCGGCGGATGCGTCGCTGCAATCGTTCGATGCGATCGTGCTCGCCGTAAAGCCGCAGATCGTCAAGGACGTCGCGGCAGCGCTCGCGCCGCATCTGTCAGCGTCGCAACTCGTCATCAGCATCGTCGCGGGCATTCGCGGCGCGGACCTCGGGCGCTGGCTCGGCGGTCACGCGCGTCTCGTGCGCACCATGCCGAACACGCCTGCGCTGATTGGCATGGGCGTGACAGGACTCGTCGCGATGGACGGCGTCGATGCAGCGGGACGCGAGCTGGCCTCGCAGGTGCTCGGCGCGGTCGGCCAGACAGTGTGGTTCGACGACGAAGCGAAGATCGACGCCGTCACCGCGATCTCCGGCAGCGGCC
The DNA here is from genome assembly GCF_002902965.1 of Paraburkholderia hospita. GTDB lineage: Bacteria > Pseudomonadota > Gammaproteobacteria > Burkholderiales > Burkholderiaceae > Paraburkholderia > Paraburkholderia hospita. Next base: position 3,345,200 of record NZ_CP026105.1, read on the forward strand.
CGGCCTACGTGTTCTATTTCATTGAGGCGATGCAGGAAGCAGCGCGTCAGCTCGGCATGGACGAAGAGCAAGGCCGTGCGCTGGCCGTCGCGACGTTCACGGGCGCGGCGCAACTCGCTGCGCAGTCGGGCGAACCGGCAAGCGTGCTGCGCGAGCGCGTGACGTCGAAGGGCGGCACGACGGCTGCCGCACTCGCTGCGTTCGATGCGCAAGGCGTGAAAGACGCAATCGTGCGCGGCGCGCTGGCGGCGGACGCGCGCGCACGTGAAATGGGCGAGGAATTCGGCAAACAGTGATGTCGCCTGCCTGAATGGCACGGGCGGACGAAGCAGCGATGCGCGTGCTTCGTCTCGCCGGACACTAGCGAATAGCGTCTAGAACGCCTGCGCCGCGTAGTGCGCGGCAATGCCGGCGAACAGCGCGCCGCCGAGCCAGTTGTTATGCCGGAACGCCGCGAAACACGGCATGCGTTCACGGTCCTTGATCAGCGTGTAGTGATAGACGGCACAGCCCGCCGCCGCGGCAAGACCGATCCAGTACAGCACGCCAAAGCTCAGTGCAACGCCGATGCCGACGTAGATGCCGAGCGTCACCGCGTAGCAGAGCATGATCGCGAGTACGTCGAAGCGGCCGAACGTCAATGCAGACGTGCGAATGCCGATCTTGATGTCGTCGTCGCGATCGACCATCGCGTATTCGGTGTCGTACGCGACCGACCAGAACACGTTCGCAATCAGCATCACCCACGCAAGCAGCGGCACCTGATTCTGGATGGCGGCGAACGCCATTGGAATGCCGAAGCCGAACGCGATGCCCAGATACGCCTGCGGAATCGCGAAAAAGCGCTTCGTGAACGGATACGTACCGGCGACGAACAGCGCGGCCACCGACAACTCCTTCGTCAGCGCGTTGAGCGGCAGGATCAACAGAAACGCGATAAGCGAAAGCCCCGCTGCCAGCGCCACGGCTTCCCATGCCTTGATCTTGCCCGACGTGATCGGCCGGTTTTCGGTGCGCTTCACGTAGCGGTCGAAGTCGCGATCCGCGTAGTCGTTGATCGCGCAGCCGGCCGAGCGCATCAGTATCGTGCCGAGCGCGAAGATCACCAGCAAGGACAGCGACGGATGACCATCCGACGCAATCCACAACGCGTTGAGAGTGGGCCACAGCAGCAGCAGGCTGCCGATCGGCTTGTCCATGCGGACAAGTCGCAGATAGAGCGGGAGTCGGGCGAACATGGCGGTGCGCGGAGATACGATTCCCGTATTTTAGAGCAGCGCGCGCGGCAACCTCTTTCGAACGCGCAGGCACAAAGCAAAAGCCCGGTGGAACGCCCCCACCGGGCTTTCTTTGCCACATCTGCAGCGGGCAGCAGGCGCTTCAAACCAGCGCCCGCGCTACGCTGTGACAGCGATTACGCCAGCATCGAACGCAGCATCCACGCGTTCTTTTCGTGCGTCTGCATGCGTTGCGTCAGCAGGTCGGCCGTCGGCTCGTCGTGAGCAGCGTCCGTCACCGGGAAGATCGCGCGCGCGGTGCGCACTACGGATTCCTGGCCTTCCACCAGCTGGCGGATCATGTCTTCCGCGGCGGGCACGCCGTCCGCTTCAGCGATCGACGACAGCTTCGCAAATTCCTTGTAGCTGCCCGGCGCCGCGACGCCCAGCGCGCGGATGCGCTCGGCGATCAGATCGACGGCCAAGGCCAGTTCCGTGTACTGCGTTTCGAACATCAGATGCAGTGTGTTGAACATCGGACCCGTCACGTTCCAGTGGAAGTTGTGGGTCTTCAGATATAGCGTGTACGTGTCGGCGAGAAGACGCGAGAGACCTTCTGCGATTTTCTTGCGATCCTTGTCGCTGATACCAATGTTGACGTGCTGTACGGCTTCTTTCTTGGCCATGATGACTCCTTTTAAGAGTGATACGAACCGGTCTGCATGCCCGGAACTGCGCGTGTGCAATTGTTCAACGCTCGAACGCCCGCCAGTTTATCGTAGAACCGACAACCGTTCGCGAGACCCAACGCCGCGCTGCTCATGCCTTCCAGCCCACGCATGGCGATGCGCGACTCGTCATCCGTGAACTGCGTGCACGAGACTCGCGACGATCGTCACATAGCCACTGCCGAGGATCGCGAAACCCACGAGCTTCCGGAAAAGCACGGGGCCGTTCACCTGTTGCGCGACGCTGCGGGTGTCACCCGCGTTGCCTGCCTGAAAACGGACTGCGTTCATCACCATCTGAACCATGATCTTTCTCCGCGTGGACGACAGCACCTTGCCGCCGTCCACTCATTGATACGTTACTTCGCGTTCGCTTGCGCCAACGCCTCGATTGCCGCGATCACGCCATCGGCATACGCCGGGTCGATCTTGCGGAAGTGCTCGACCTGGCGCGCGACGATATCGGCGGGCACGCCTTCGATCGCCCGCGCGATGTTGCCGAACAGACGCTCGCGTTGCGCGTCGTCGAAGATCCGGAACAGCGCGGCCGGCTGGCTGTAGTAGTCGTCGTCCTCGCGATGGTTGTAGTGATCGACGTTGCCTGCCGCGAGCGGCGGCTCGATCGCGTTACGGTCCTGCGCGAAGTCGCCGAAACGGTTCGGCTCGTAGTTCACGTTGCCGCCGAGGTTGCCGTCCACACGCATGCCACCGTCGCGATGGAACGAGCGCACATTCGGCGCGCGCGACGCGTTCACGGGAATCAGATGGTGATTCACGCCGAGGCGATAGCGCTGCGTGTCGCCGTACGAGAACAAACGCCCTTGCAACAGACGGTCCGGCGAGAAGCCGATGCCCGGCACCACGTTGGCCGGCGTGAATGCTGCCTGCTCGACATCCGAGAAGTAGTTCTGCGCGTTGCGGTTCAATTCGATCACGCCGACGTCGATCAGCGGATAGTCTTTGTACGGCCAGACCTTCGTGACATCGAACGGGTTGTAGCGATACGTCGCCGCGTCCGCTTCGGGCATCACCTGAATCTGAAAACGCCACTTCGGGAAGTTGCCCTCGTCGATCGATCCGACCAGATCGCGCTGCCCGCTTTCACGATCGCGCGCGACCACTTGCGCGGCCTCTTCGTCGGTGTAGTTCTCGATACCCTGCATCGACTTGAAGTGGAACTTCACCCAGAAGCGCTCGTTGTCCGCGTTGATGAACGAATACGTGTGCGAGCCGAAGCCGTGCATCTGCCGATAATTCTTCGGAATGCCGCGATCGCTCATCACGATCGTCACCTGATGCAGCGACTCCGGATGATGCGCAAAAAAGTCCCACGCATTCGTCGCGCTGCGCATGTTCGTGTACGGATCGCGCTTTTGCGTGTGGATGAAGTCCGGAAACTTCAACGGATCGCGGATGAAGAACACGGGCGTGTTGTTACCGACCACGTCCCAGTTGCCCTCTTCCGTATAGAACTTGATCGAGAAGCCCCGCACGTCGCGCTCGGCGTCGGCGGCGCCACGCTCGCCCGCCACCGTCGAAAACCGCATGAACAGCGGCGTTTCCTTGCCGACTTCCGCAAACACCTTCGCCTTCGTATAGCGCGAGATGTCGTGCGTCACCTTGAACGTGCCGAACGCGCCCGAGCCCTTCGCGTGAACGCGGCGCTCGGGAATCACTTCGCGGTCGAAGTGCGCGAGCTTTTCGATCAGCCACACGTCCTGCAGCGCGACGGGGCCGCGCGGGCCAGCCGTCAGCGAGTTCTGATTGTCGGCGACGGGTGCGCCCGAGGCGGTGGTGAGGTTGCGTTCAGACATAGTTATTCTCCGGGTGATCCTAAGGAATGCGGTCCTGCTGATTCGGTTTTGGCTACTTCGAATGGGAACGAGACTTGCGGCGCGCCATCAGGCGGACAGTGCGCGATCGACGAGCAGCGAGAACGCGATGGTCCTGAAGCCGGACGCGTTGCTACCGCTCGATGCGGCTTGCTGCGGCGATGGGGAAACAGACTTGAACAGCGACGACGTGGATGGCTGCATGATTTCCTCCGTTTGTAGTGGTGGACCGCTGGGATCCATGGAGGAGATCTTATTTAAAACTATCGAAAACAGCGATTTGATTAATTTTATATATTCGATAGGCGCCGCCTCATGCAGAAGGCGGCAGGCGACGCAGCGGCAGCATCGGCTGCCCGTGCGTCGCGGCAAAGGCAGTTAGCTAGTTGACGGCGGCGGGCAAATCCAGCTTCCGCACGCCCGGCAGATCGCAGGCCGCGATGGCGTCGCAGATCGCGTCGATGGCGGGCATCCGCGTAAAACTCTTGCGCCAGGCCAGCACGACGCGGCGGTCCGGCACCGGCTCGTCGAACGGCACGTAGCTGAGCAGCCCCGAATCGACGCCGCCCGCGTGCGGCTTCACCTCGTGCACCGACATGCGCGGCAGCACGGTAATGCCCACGCCGCTCGCGACCATATGCCGGATGGTTTCCAGCGACGACCCTTCGAAGGTCTTCTGGATGCCGTCCGCGTTCTGCGAGAAGCGCATCAGTTCCGGGCACACGCCGAGCACGTGATCGCGGAAGCAATGGCCGCTGCCGAGCAGCAGCATGGTTTCCTGCTTGAGATCGCTCGGATCGATCTTGCTGCGCGACTCCCACGCGTGGCCCGACGGCAGCGCGACGACGAACGGCTCGTCGTACAGCGGGCGCAGCATCAGGCCGGTTTCCGGAAACGGCAGCGCCATGATCGCGACGTCGATCTCGCCTTGCTTCAGCAGCTCGATCAGCTTGAGCGTGTAATTTTCCTGCAGCATCAGCGGCATCTGCGGGACGCGCTTGATCATCTGTTTGACGAGCGTCGGCAACAGGTACGGTCCAATCGTATAGATCACGCCCAGCCGCAGCGGCCCAAGCAGCGGGTCCTTGCCCTGCTTGGCGATTTCCTTGATGGCGAGCGTCTGTTCGAGCACGCGTTGCGCCTGCGTGACGATCTGCTCGCCAATCGGCGTGACGCTGACTTCGCTCGTGCCGCGCTCGAAAATCTGCACGGTCAGCTCGTCTTCGAGCTTCTTGATTGCGACGGACAACGTCGGCTGGCTCACAAAACACGCTTCTGCCGCGCGGCCGAAGTGGCGCTCTCGCGCAACCGCGACGATATATTTCAGTTCGGTGAGGGTCATTGGGGACCAATCAGGGCGATAGATTCGATAGGTTTCTGTTATACACCTATGGGGCCAATTCGCCAACCTTCTAGCCGGATTCAGCCGTTGTGCGGCGCGCAAGCGCTTCCACCCGCGGCCTTCATCACGCTTTCAGATACTGTTCGCGCGTGTTCAGCCAGCGCAAAAGATGCTGCGTGACGACGTTCGGATATTGCGCGAGCAGCGTCGCGGCCGCCTCGCGCGCTGGCTCGATTAGCCAGCCGTCGTTCTCCAGATCGGCGAAGCGCAGCATCGCGGCGCCCGACTGCCGCGCGCCGAGAAACTCGCCTGGGCCGCGAATTTCGAGGTCGCGACGGGCGATTTCGAAGCCATCGGTGGTTTCGCGCATGGTCTGCAGCCGCGCGCGGGCTGTCATCGACAGCGGTCCGGCGTACATCAGCACGCACACGGACGCCGCACTGCCGCGCCCCACTCGCCCGCGCAACTGATGCAGCTGCGCAAGGCCGAAACGCTCCGCGTGCTCGATCACCATCAGCGACGCATTCGGCACATCGACGCCTACTTCGATCACCGTCGTTGCGACCAGCAACTGCACTTCGTTGCGGCTGAACGCGTCCATCACGGTGGCTTTCTCGACGGGCGTAAGGCGTCCGTGGACGAGCCCGACGTTCAATTCCGGCAGCGTGGCGACGAGCGTCTCGTACGTTTCGACGGCCGTCTGCAATTGCAGCGTCTCGCTTTCCTCGATCAGCGGACACACCCAGTACACCTGGCGGCCTGTGAGCGCCGCCTCGCGCACGCGGCCGATCACTTCTTCGCGCCGCGCATCGGAGACGAGCTTGGTCAGGATCGGCGTGCGGCCGGGCGGCAGTTCGTCGATCGTCGACACGTCGAGGTCCGCGTAATAAGTCATCGCGAGCGTGCGCGGAATCGGCGTCGCCGACATCATCAACTGATGTGGCTGGAAGTCGCGCGCGCCGTCGGCGGCGTTGTGCGCCTTCGCGCGCAGCGCTAGCCGCTGCTCGACGCCGAAGCGATGCTGTTCGTCGACGATCACGAGGCCGAGCCGCGCGAATTCGACCGCGTCCTGAATGATCGCGTGCGTGCCGATCACGAGTTGCGCGGTGCCGAGCGCGGCGGCTTCGATCGCGCTGCGCTTTTCCTTCGTCTTCAGACTGCCCGCGAGCCACGCGACCGACACGCCGAGCGGCTCCAGCCAGCCGCGCAGTTTGCGCGCGTGCTGCTCGGCGAGGATTTCGGTCGGCGCCATCATCGCGGCCTGATAACCGGCGTCGATGGCCTGCGCGGCGGCCAGCGCCGCGACGACCGTCTTGCCGCTGCCGACGTCGCCCTGCAACAGGCGCTGCATCGGATGCGGCTGCGTCAGGTCCTGCGCGATTTCCGCGCAGACGCGCTGCTGCGCGTTGGTCAGCGCGAACGGCAGCGTCTGCAGCAGACGCGTGACCAGAGACGCATCATCCGTGGCGGCGCGGCGCGGCATCGCGGGCGCGGCGCGCGTGCGGCGCTCCTCGTGCGCGCGCTTGAGCGACAACTGCTGCGCGAGCAGTTCCTCGAACTTGATGCGCGTCCACGCGGGATGTGTGCCGTCGATCAGCGCCGTCTCGTCCGAATGCGAATTCGGATGATGCAGCGTGCGCACAGCGTCCATCAGTTGCGGAACATCGAGCGGCTTCAGATATTGCCGCTCGACGGGTTCCGGCAGCAGTTCGGGCAGCGACGTGCGCGCCAGCGCGTTATCGATCGCCTTGCGCAGATACGCCTGCGAAACGCCCGCCGTGCTTGGGTAAACGGGCGTGAGCGCCTGTGGCAGCGGCGTGTCTTCATCGACGACGCGCACGGCCGGATGCACCATCTCCATCCCGAAGAAGCCGCCGCGCACGTCGCCGCGCACGCGCAGCCGCACGCCGATCGACATCTGCTTGACCTGCGAGCCGTAGAAATTGAGGAAGCGCAGGATCAGTTCGTCACCCGCGTCGTCGCGCATTTTCACCAGCAACTGACGGCGCGGCCGGTACGCGATTTCGTTGTCGTACACCACGCCTTCCGTCTGCGCGATGCCGCCCGGCAGCAATTCGCCGATCGGCGTGAGCGAAGTTTCGTCCTCGTAGCGCATCGGCAGATGCAGCACCAGATCGATATCGCGCGTGAGGCCCAGCTTGGCGAGCTTGTCGGCGGTTTTGGCGAGCGTGGGTTTTTTCGCGGCGGGCTTTTTCGTGCCTTCCGCGCCTTCCGCAGCAGGCACGCCGGGCTCCCGAGTCACATCCGCATCCGCCTTGCTCCGGGCGGCGCGGCGCTTCTTCGGGGCGCTGTCGTCGTCGGTTTCGAGAGGTGAGCGGGTGTCGGACAAAGGCATGAGTCGCTTCGCAAGTACAATATCGGCTTCAGAAGTTTTACGGCCAGTGCGCGCGAGTGATGCGCGCATGCAGGGCCGCTGCGGCAATGTCCCGCAATCATAGCCGCTCGACGGGCGCTGTCGTAGACGCTGTTGAATCAGCCGCGCGTTCGTCCGGGGGCAATCCCGTCAAGTACCGCATCAAGCCAGTCCGCATGTTCACGCTTTCCGATTTCGATTTCGACCTGCCGCCCGAGTTGATCGCGCAAGTCGCGTTGCCCCAGCGCAGCGCGAGCCGCCTGCTCGAAGTGAACGGGCAAACCTCGCCCGCGACACTCGCCGATCGCCGTTTTGCCGATCTGCCCGACTGCATCGAGTCCGGCGATCTGCTTGTCTTCAACGATACCAAGGTTCTGAAGGCGCGCTTCATCGGCCAGAAGGCCAGTGGCGGCAAGATCGAAGTGCTGATCGAGCGTCTGACGGGCGAGCGCACCGCACTGGCGCAGATCCGCGCCAGCAAGAGTCCGGCCGCGGGCACGACGCTGCGCCTCGCCGATGCGTTCGACGTTACCGTCGGCGAACGCGTCGAGCCGTTCTACACGCTGCACTTCCCCGACGACTGTCTGACGCTGATCGAGCAGTTCGGCCGCCTGCCGTTGCCGCCGTATATCGAGCACGACCCTGACGCGTTCGATGAAACGCGCTACCAGACGGTCTACGCTCAGAATCCGGGCGCCGTCGCTGCGCCCACGGCCGGCCTGCATTTCGACGATTCGATCTTCGCGCGCCTCGACGCAAAAGGCGTCGAGCGCGCGACGCTGACGCTGCACGTCGGCGCGGGCACGTTCCAGCCGGTGCGCGTCGAGAATATCGACGAGCACAAGATGCATAGCGAGTGGTATCAGTTGCCGCAATCGCTGGTCGATAAAATCGCGGCGACCAAGGCGCGCGGCAACCGCGTGATCGCGGTCGGCACGACGTCGATGCGCGCGCTCGAAGCCGCCGCGCGCGACGCCGACGCCGCTGGCCGGCCGCTCGCCGCGACGAGCGCGGAGACGGATATCTTCATCACGCCGGGCTACTGCTTCCGCGTGGTCGACCGGCTGGTGACGAATTTCCACCTGCCGAAGTCGACGCTGCTGATGCTCGTATCGGCGTTCGCGGGCATCGAGACGATCCGCGCGGCGTATCGGCATGCGATCGACGAGCGATACCGGTTTTTCAGCTACGGCGACGCAATGCTGCTCACGCGCCACGACGACGCGCTTAACGCATAATCCATCACCCGCCGCCGGACACCTTCCGGCGGCGTTCTTCAATTGCGCCGGACTGTTCTTCGGTTGCACGGGAGTACCAGAAGATGACCGACGGTCATAACACCACTGCACGCGCCGACCACGGCGCCTACCTTGGCGACCACGTTCGCCCCGATAACGGCCTCAAATTCGAGCTGCTCAAAACCGATGGCCAGGCGCGCCGCGGCCGCCTGACGCTCAATCACGGCGTGGTCGAAACGCCGATCTTCATGCCCGTCGGCACGTACGGCACCGTCAAGGCGATCCAGCCGCGCGAACTCGAAGAGATCCACGCGCAGATCATTCTCGGCAATACGTTCCACCTCTGGCTGCGCCCCGGTCTGGAAACGATCGCGGCGCACGGCGGCCTGCACGGCTTCATGGGCTGGAAGCGCCCCATCCTCACCGACTCCGGCGGCTTCCAGGTCTTCTCGCTTGGCGATCTGCGCAAGATCACCGAAGACGGCGTCACGTTCGCGTCGCCGATCAACGGCGACAAGCTGTTCCTCTCGCCGGAAGTGTCGATGCAGATCCAGAAGGTGCTGAACTCGGACATCGTGATGCAGTTCGATGAATGCACGCCCTACGCGACCAACGGCGTGCCGACCTCGCACCAGGACGCCGCCGATTCGATGCGCATGTCGATGCGCTGGGCAACGCGCTCGATCGACGAATTCAACCGGCTCGGCAATCCGAATGCGTTGTTCGGCATCGTCCAGGGCGGCATGTTCGAAGACCTGCGCGACGAATCGCTCGCGGGGCTGTCGGAGATCGGCTTCCACGGTCTGGCGATTGGCGGCCTGTCCGTCGGCGAGCCGAAAGAAGACATGATGCGCGTGCTGAACCATATCGGCCCGAAGCTGCCCGCCGACAAGCCGCACTACCTGATGGGCGTCGGCACGCCGGAAGACCTCGTGGCGGGCGTTTCGGCTGGCGTCGACATGTTCGACTGCGTGATGCCGACCCGCAACGCGCGCAACGGCTGGCTCTTCACGCGTTTCGGCGACATCAAGATCCGCAACGCTACGCACAAGAATTCGGTGCGCCCGCTCGACGAGCAATGCGGCTGCTACACGTGCCGCAATTTCACGCGCGGCTATCTGCACCACCTGCATCGCGTCGGCGAGATTCTCGGCGCGCAGCTGAACACGATCCACAATCTGCACTACTACCTCGAACTGATGCAGGAGATGCGCGACGCCATCGACGCGCAGATGTTCGACGCCTTCAGGAAGCTGTTTCACGAAAACCGGGCGCGCGGAACTGAGCAAAGTTAAACGCGGCGTCAGAGGGCGCGTAAAAACCGTTCTCCCACATAGCGCATCAGACATTACAATTAACTTTCGGAATATCGGCAACCCCCTTGACAAGCCGTCAGGAAAACCCGTTCCGGGTGCCGTCCAGCAAATGGCCGGTGGTAGAATAACCGGCTGATTTTTTTGATTGTTATAACGGAGAGACCAACGTGTCGTTCATTACCGATGCCTTCGCGCAAGGCAGTGCAGCTGGTGGCGCCGAATCGAGCCTGATGAGCTTCCTGCCGCTGATTCTGATGTTCGCGGTGCTGTACTTCATCATGATTCGCCCGCAAATGAAGCGCCAGAAAGAACACCGCAACATGCTCTCCGCCATGGCGAAGGGCGACGAAGTCGTGACGAACGGCGGCATCGTCGGCAAGGTGACCAAGGTCGGCGAAGCCTACGTTGGCGTCGAAATCGCAGAAGGTACGGAAATCACCGTGCAGAAGTCGTCGGTGACGACCATTCTGCCGAAGGGCACCCTGAAGTCGCTGTAAGGCCTGCTCTCTCGCGTCCGGCGCGGCCTCGCGTCGATCGAAGCAAACCACGCATGCTTCTGCCCGCCGCGCTCATCGCCGGACGCATCGCTTTCAAGCCAACCTCCCGTTGGACCACCCCATGAATCGTTATCCCCTCTGGAAGTATGTCGTGATGCTGGTGGCGCTCGTCATCGGCCTCGTGTACACGCTGCCCAATTTCTTCGGCGAAGCGCCGGCGGTGCAGGTGTCGAGCGGCAAGGCAACGGTGAAGCTCGATTCGACCACGCTGTCGCAGGTCGAAGCGGCGCTCGCATCCAGCCAGATCAAGCCGGACGACGTCACGTTCGACAATTCCTCGCAGAACGCGAACATCCGCGTGCGTCTGAAGGACACCGACACGCAGCTGCGCGTGAAGGACCTGCTGCAAAAGTCGCTCAATAGCGACCCGAGCGATCCGCAGTACATCGTCGCGCTGAATCTGCAGAGTGCGTCGCCGCGCTGGCTGACCGCCCTGCACGCACTGCCCATGTACCTCGGTCTCGATCTGCGCGGCGGCGTGCACTTCCTGCTGCAGGTCGACATGGCAGGCGCGCTGAACAAGAAGCTGGATTCGGACGCATCGGATGCGCGCACGCTGTTGCGCGACAAGGGCATCCGCGATGGCGGCGTGAACCGCGTCAACCAGTCGGTGGTCATCAATCTGGCGGACCAGGACGTCGCGGACAATGCGCGCAAGCAACTGACGACGGCCGTCTCCGAGCTCCAGTGGGCGACGCAGCCGAACCCGGCAGGCGGCTTCCAGGTGGTGGGCACGTTCACGCCGGCCGTGCAGAAGACGGTCGAGGACGCGGCGCTCAAGCAGAACATCACGACGCTGCATAACCGCGTCAACGAACTCGGCGTGGCCGAGCCGGTGATCCAGCAGCAAGGCTCCGACCGCATCGTCGTCGAACTGCCGGGCGTGCAGGACACGGCGAAGGCGAAGGACATCATCGGCCGCACGGCGACGCTCGAAGCGCGCCTTGCTGACCCGAACGGCCTGCATCCGAACCCGGGCGACCCGGTTCCGGCGGGCGACGAACTCTTCACGCAAGGCAACGCCGCGCCCGTGCTGCTGCGCAAGTCCGTGATCTTCACGGGCGACCGCATCATCGACGCATCGGCGGGTTTCGACGAGCATCAGCGTCCGTCCGTCAACATCCGTCTCGATTCCGCCGGCGGGCGCGCGGTGCGCAGCGTGTCGCGCGACAACATCGGCAAGCCGATGGCGATGGTGCTGTTCGAAAAGGGCAAGGGCGAAGTGCTGACGGTCGCGACGATCCAGTCGGAACTGGGCGACCGCTTCCAGATCACCGGCCAGCCCACGCCGCAAGCCGCAACCGATCTCGCGCTGCTGCTGCGCGCCGGTTCGCTCGCGGCGCCGATGGACATCATCGAAGAACGCACGATCGGCCCGAGCCTCGGCGCGGACAACATCAAGAAGGGCTTCCACTCGGTGGTGTGGGGCTTTGCGGCAATCGCCGTCTTCATGATCGCGTACTACATGCTGTTCGGTTTGATCTCGATGATCGCGCTGTCGGTGAACCTGCTGCTGCTGATCGCGATTCTGTCGATGCTGCAGGCCACGCTGACATTGCCGGGCATTGCCGCTATCGCGCTCGCGCTCGGTATGGCGATCGACGCGAACGTGCTGATCAACGAGCGCGTGCGTGAAGAACTGCGCAACGGCGCGCCGCCGCAACTGGCCATCCAGAACGGCTACGCGCATGCATGGGCGACGATTCTCGACTCGAACGTGACGACGCTGATCGCCGGTCTTGCGCTGCTCGCGTTCGGCTCGGGCCCCGTGCGCGGCTTTGCCGTCGTGCACTGTATCGGCATCATGACGTCGATGTTCTCGGCCGTGTTCTTCTCGCGCGGTCTTGTGAACGTGTGGTACGGCGGCAAGAAGAAACTGCAATCGCTCGCGATCGGCCAGGTGTGGAAGCCCGCTGCCGCCGAGGGCGCAACGGCTTATCTCGACAACGCGGACACGGAAACCGACACGGCTCGCGCGATCGCCGCAGCGACGGCGCCGAAAGCAAAGCCGAAGGCCAAGACGCCCGCCGGTGCCGCGAAAGCCCAGGCTGCCAAGCCGACGCTGCGCAACCGCAACGCGCCGGGTGGCACGAACAAACCGGGTTCATCCCGCTGAGTCCCGGAGAAGAGAACATGGAATTTTTCCGCATCCGTAAAGACATTCCGTTCATGCAGCGCGCGTTGATCTTCAACGCGATCTCGCTGCTGACGTTCATCGCCGCCGTGTTTTTCCTGCTGCATCGCGGGCTGCATCTGTCCGTGGAATTCACGGGCGGCACCGTGATCGAAGTGCAGTATCCGGGCGCCGTGCCGCTTGAACCGGTGCGCGAAACGCTGTCGAAGATCGGCTACGCCGACGCTCAGGTGCAGAACTTCGGCACCTCGCGCGACGTGCTGATCCGTCTGCCGTTGAAGCGAGGTCTGAGCTCGGCGCAACAGAGCGACCAGGTGATGTCCGCGCTGACGGGCCAGGATTCGAACGCGAAGCTGCAGCGCGTCGAGTTCGTCGGCCCGCAGGTCGGCAAGGAACTCGCCACCGACGGCCTGCTCGCGCTCGCGTGCGTGGTCGCGGGCATCGTGATCTATCTGTCGTTCCGCTTCGAGTGGAAGTACGCGGTCGCAGGCGTGATCGCAAACTTGCACGACGTCGTGATCATTCTCGGCTTCTTCGCGTTCTTCCAATGGGAGTTCTCGCTGTCGGTGCTGGCTGCCGTGCTCGCGGTGCTCGGCTACTCGGTGAACGAGTCCGTGGTTATCTTCGACCGGATTCGCGAAACCTTCCGCCGCGAACGCAAGATGAGCGTGATCGAGGTCATCAACCACGCAATCACCAGCACGATGTCGCGTACGATCATCACGCACGGCTGTACGCAGATGATGGTGCTGTCGATGTTCCTGTTCGGCGGGCCGACGCTGCACTACTTCGCACTCGCGCTGACGGTTGGTATTCTGTTCGGTATCTACTCGTCGGTGTTCGTCGCGGCGGCGCTGGCCATGTGGTTGGGCGTCAAGCGTGAAGACCTGATCAAGGACAAGAAGGAACGCCACGATCCGAGCGATCCGAACGCGGGCGCGCAGGTTTGATCGAAAGCGTCTGATACTTCGGAAGCAACGCAAAAGCAAAAGGCCGGTTCGATGATGAACCGGCCTTTGTCGTTTACGACGTCTGCACTAACGCGTAACCCGATTCACCGAAAGCCCAACTTGCGACGCGCCGCAATCAGCGCAATCACGCTCAACACGGCGGCGAACATCAGATAGAAGCTCGGTGCGATTTTCGAGCCCGTCGCCTGGATCAGCCACGCAATGATGAACGGCCCGAAGCCGCCGAAAATCGTCACCGCGATGTTATAGGCGAGCGACATACCCGTGGTGCGGGTCTGGACCGGGAAGATTTCCGACAGCAACCCCGGCAATGAGCCGAAGTACGCCGTCATCAGGAAGCCGAACACGATCTGCATGGCGATCAGGGTGCCGAAGGTCGGATGCGCGACGAGATAGCTGAACGCCGGGCAGATCAGCAGAAACAGCAGCACGGCGGGCACGAGCATGATGCGTACGCGTCCGTGACGGTCGGACAGATGCCCGACGATCGGCGAGCACACCAGCTGGATCACGCCCACCAGCGCAATCGCCGCGAATGCCACCGATGGCGCGAGACCCAGCTGCTTGATCGCGAAGGTCGGCATGAACAGCACGAGATACGTCGACACCGTGCCGAGCACGACGATACCCATGCCGATGAAGAGCCGCAGTTTCTGGCTCGCGAAGGTATCGCGGATCGGCGTGGTGGTGGTTTCGGCGGCGAGGAACTCGGGGGTTTCGTCGAGCTTCGTGCGGATGTACCACGCGACCGGCCCGATCAGCAGGCCGAAGAAGAACGGCACGCGCCAGCCCCAGGATGCCATCTGTTCCGGCGACAACTTGCCTGTCAGCACCATGCCGAACAGTGCGGCGAGCAGCGTCGTCAGGCCCTGGCTCGCAATCTGCCAGCTGGCGAAATAGCCGCGCCGCCCCGGCACATGCTCGGCGAGAAAGGCCGTCGCGCTGCCGAATTCGCCGCCGGCCGAGAAGCCCTGCATCAACCGCGCGACGACGAGAATCAGCGGGGCTGCGAGACCGATCGACTGATACGTCGGCAAGATCGCGATGATCAGCGTGCCGACCATCATCAGCAGGATCGAGAGCGTGAGCGCGGCCTTGCGACCCGCCCGGTCGGCATAGGCGCCGAGCACGATCGCGCCGAGCGGGCGCATGAAGAACGACACGCCGAAGGTGCCGAGCGTCAGCAGTAGCGAGACGGTGTCGTTGCCGGCCGGAAAGAACAGCTTCGAAATGACGACGGCGAAGAAACCGTAGACGACGAGGTCGAACCATTCCAGCGCGTTGCCGATCGACGCGGCGACCACCGTGCGCCATGTATCGGAGCGGGTTTGCGCGGTGCTCGCGGCTAGTGTTGAACTCATTGTGGATCTCCAGGTGCGCGCGGGTAGTCGTTATTGTGGCGATTGGCGTTGGACGCCCGGTCCTTTCATTTTGCCGGTTCGATGCGCGCGCAACCGATCCGGCGTATTCGTTCAATATGTACCGGAAAAATTAAGTCTGCACGAGGGGGGAGAAGTGCCAGGGCACTCGGGGTTTTTTGCGGTTCGCAATGGGGTTGGGATTGCATGCGCGATGTGGTTTGCCTGGGTTTTTGCTGGCATCCGCGATGTGCCTTCGTTCTTCAAGCGTTGCCCCTGTGCGGGGCGGCACCTACTTTTCTTTGCCGCCGCAAAGAAAAGTAGGCAAAAGAAAGCGGCTAACACCGCCAGCCCGTGTTCTTATCCACGGGCCCCCAACGTCCCCATGCTTCACACGGCAGTGCCCTGGCTGGTGCTCGTTGCCAACGCTTGAATGAACGCCTCACCCGCTTCGAATACCCGTACCCGGGCCAGCGGCAGCGAATGGTGTGTGCCGCCCAGGTGGCAAACTGTGTGTAGGTTGTCGCAGCGTATAGCTTAGCGCTCTTACATGGTGGGACGCGTGCGCTATCGGTCTGGAGTGAGATGCGTGCAGTACGACGGCCTACACACAGTTTGCCACCTGGGCGGCGTTGGACTATCTGGCACGGCATGCCGGATTGCGGGCGCGTGAAGCGGGTGATGCGCACCGCAAGAGCGTTGGCAACGAAGGCGAACAGGAAGGTTGCCGTGTGAAGTGAGGGACCGGTTGGGGGCCCTCAGGCAAGAACTAGAACTGGCGGTGTTAGCCGCTTTCTTTTGCCTACTTGTATATTCCCCTCCGTGGCACCGACCCGATCAGTTGTCGCCACACGGACAGTCAGCTCGTCTGCCTATAGTGCCTTGAGCTCGCAGAAAAGCCTGAGCGACTGTCCTTCTCATCGTCTTAACCCGAACAGTTGACTGAGCCTCGAGCTCGTATTTTCCTGCAAGTATGGGTACCGTGATGAACCAGACTTCTTCGTCCCTTTATATCGGCATCGACGTCAGCGGTAGCACGCTCGACGTTGCCATCCACGACACGACCGAACATTTCAGTGTCGACAATGAAACCGCCGCCATCCAACAGTTGGTCCAGCGTCTGATCGCGCTGGGTCCCACCCTGATCGTCATGGAGGCCACCGGCAAGCTCGAACTCGCCGTGCTCAGGGCGCTCTGCCAGGCCGGCCTGCCCGCTGTCGCGGTTAATCCCCGACAGGTACGCGACTTTGCCAGAGCCACCGGCAAACGGGCGAAGACCGACCGCATCGACGCGTTCGTCATCGCCCATTTCGCCGCCGTCATCAAACCCGTCGTGCGCCCGCTCAACGATGTGCAGACCGAGCAGCTGCAAGCCCTGCTGCTGCGCCGTGCCCAGCTCATCGACATGCTCGTGGCCGAAAAAGCCCGCCTGGAGCGCGCTCATGCCGCGGCTAAGGAAAGCCTGAATGACCATATCAAATGGCTCAAACAGCAGCTCACCGTCGCCGACAGGGACATCGATTCGTTCCTGCGCGCTTCGCCCGCGTGGCGTCAGAAGGAGGACCTGCTGCGCTCGGTGCCCGGCATCGGTCCCGGCGCCGCGGCCACACTGATCGCGTTCATGCCACAACTCGGTTCATTGAACCGCCGCGAGATCGCCGCGCTGACCGGTGTTGCTCCGTTCAATTCCGATAGCGGCAAGCACACCGGCAAGCGTCGCATTCAGGGCGGTCGTGCCATCGTGCGGCGCGCGCTTTATATGGCTTGCATCCCCGCGCTGCGCTTCAATCCGACCATCAGGGCCTTCTACGACCGTCTGCGTCAGGCCGGCAAACCCTTCAAGGTGGCCATCACCGCGTGCATTCGCAAGCTCATCGTGACGCTCAACGCCATGGTCCATAACTCAACTCCCTGGAACCCATCGACGAACTAACCGGCGGTATAGCTTTGCCTGGATGCTGTGCCTGAACGCGATCACTCGCGTGGTTTGCGCTCGCCTGTACGGAACCGGCAACCACATTGAGAATCCAGCACCCCGGAACAGCCTCCCGCTTGACTTCCAATACGGTTGCTTTTCTTTGCGGCGGCAAAGAAAAGTAGGTGCCGCCCCGCACAGGGGCGACGCTTGAACGGCCAACACCATCACGCGGATGCCAGCGCAAACCCAAGCAAACCAAACCGCCTGCGCAGCAAAAACCAAAACCTTACTGCTTGATCCCTTCAGCCTGAATATGCAGCACAGTCTTCATGCTAAATCCATATTTAGTACCAAAGTCCATCCCATAGTCAGCGCGACTAAACTCCCCCGTCGCCTCGACACCGCACACCTCGCGCTTGAGCACAGGATGCTGAATACATTTGAACGAGTCGATCTTCAGATTCAGCGGCTTGGTGACGCCCTTCAACGTGAACTGACCATCAACAGCAACAGGCGTATCGCCATCAAACTTGATCGCCGTCCCTTTGAAGGTCGCTGTCGGATACTTCGCCACATCGAAAAAATCGCCGGAACGCAGATGCTCGTCGAGCTTCGTATTCCCCGTCTGGATCGAAGACGTATCCACCGTGACATCCACCGTGCCCGTCTTCGCGGCACGATCAAGCGTCACCGTGCCTGAGCTTTTCGTGAACTTGCCGCGCCACGTCGACACCCCACCCATGTGGTCGGCCTCAAAGCTCGGATAGGTATGCGTCGGATCGAGCTGATAAGTATCGGCGGCATACGCGCCTGCCACCATCGACGACGCCAGCGCGCCAGCCACCATCAAGAGCATCGTTTTCAATTCATTCTCCTTTCTGTCTGGATGCTACGGGTCACTTGCCTGCGGCGACGATATGAAACTTGATCGTCACGTCATCAGCGACCACCGACGTGTCCTTCCATTCCCCCGTGCCGATATCGAACTGCGACCGCTTGACGGTCACCGCACCTTCATACACCTGCGCGGCGCCCTGCTTCGTCACCGTGACGGGCACCACGACCGTCTGCGACTTGCCTTTCATCGTCAGCTTGCCCGTCACCTTGAACTGGTTGTTGCCCGCAGGGGCGATCGCGCTCGAGACGAAAGTGGCCGTCGGGAAGGTTTTCGAATCGAACCATTCCTTGCCGCGCACCTGCTCGTTATAGCTTTCGTCGCCGAGATCGTAGCTCGACGAATCGACCGTGACCTGCGCGCTGCCTGCCGCCGGGTTTGCCGGATCGAACGCAATCTGCGCGGTGAACTTGTTGAACTTGCCTTCGACAGGCACGTTCATCTGCTTCGAGATCGCCGTGACTGTGCTCTTGCCCATGTCGACCTGCGCGAACGCGCCGCCCGACGCGGTCAGCGACGCCGCCGCAAACGCGGCGAGCATGTAGCGATAGAACGATACCTTCATGTTTGTCCTTATTTGAGGAAAGGGATCATGCGCGACAACAGGCCGTCGCGATCGAAAATCTGATGCTTGAGCGCCGCCAGCACGTGCAACACGACCAGCACGAGCAGCGTGTAGTTCAGCGTGATGTGAACGGACTTCAACACTTCCTTCAGATGCGGATCGGGCGCGATCAGGCGCGGCAGCGGCACGAGCCCGAGATAGACGACGGGCACGTTCGCCGCGGAGCTGTACAGATAGCCCGACACAGGGATCACGACCATCAGCACGTACAACAGGAAGTGCGTGAGATGCGCGATGCCGCGCTGCCATTTGGGCATGTGCGAGGGCATCGGCGGCGTGGCATGCGTCGCGCGCCACAGAATGCGGATGATGACCAGCGCGAACACAGTCACGCCGATCCATTTATGCCACGAAAAGTATTTGAGCTTGGTCGGCGTGAAACCGGGGATGTCCGTCATCACCCAGCCGAGGGCGAATCCGCAGACGATCAGCAGCGCGATCAGCCAGTGCAGCGCGATGGCCATCGATGTGTATGACGAACCGCGCGCCGAAAACGAATGAAACGAAGAGGTATGTGCCATGACAGATCCGACGCCAACATGAAAGTTAAACGACCCGGGCGATGCCATTATTCCGCTCGCGTCCGGCATCGGCGCCAACGGTCTGCGCGGCGCTCATCGTACCGCAAGCGGCGGTAACTGGCTGACACCATTACGCGCGGCGCGGAACTTGCTGTTCCCGCTTGAACGGATGCGCACCGCATCTGTCGGACAAAGCCTACGACGGGCCGCCGATCGCTGCATCCGCCGTCCCGGCCGCAAGCACCCACCTGTACGGCGTCACCATGGCGAGCTTTGATACTATTGCCCCCGGGCCGTGACGTGCGAGTCACTTGCGCGGCAACAATCTGTAAGACACCGACCGCAACCACGACAACAACATCGTTTCCCGATTGCCTGCATGGAAAATGACCACCTGATTGCCTGTCACGAATGCGACGCGCTGTTCCAGAAGCCGCGCCTTGGACGCGGGCGGATTGCGCGCTGCCAGCGGTGCGGCGCGATGCTGTACTGGAGCGCATCGGGTCGGCTGGACGGCATCACGGCGATGACGGTCGCCGCGCTGATCACGTTCCTGATCGCGCAGGGCTTCCCCATCGTCGAGCTGGAGACCAACGGCATCACGTCGCAGACGAGTCTGCTCGGCGCCATTGTCGCGCTGTGGGACGAAAACATGCAGGTCGTCGCCATCATGGTGTTCTGCTCGACCACGCTCTTTCCGCTCACCGAACTGCTCGCGCTGCTCTATCTTCTGCTGCCGATCCGCGCGGGCTATCTGCCGCCGCTCTTCAACCAGGTGCTGCGCGCGATTCAATTCGTGCGCCCGTGGGGCATGATCGAAGTCTTCATGCTCGGCGTGCTGGTGACGATCGTGAAAATGGTGAGCATCGCGCGCGTGATTCCCGAAGCCGCGATGTTCGCGTTCGGCGCGCTCACGCTGATGTTCGTCGTGGTCGTCACGTTCGACCCGCGCACGCTGTGGGATGTTGCCGAAACCCTCGGCGTGCTGCAGGCGCGGCGTGAACGGCACGCACGCGAAGACGAAGCGCGCGACGACATGGATGGCGGCACGCCCGACGGTCGAGACGATCGCGCGGCAGGCGCACCGGACGTCGATGGTTCGGCCGCACCGCACCGGGGATGACGGGCCGATGAAATACACCACGGCCTCGCGCGCCGGTCTGGTCGCCTGTCACGCGTGCTCGCGCGTTCAGCCGCGCATGCGCGTCAAAGAGCAACGCTGCACGCGCTGCGGCGCGGTCCTGCACCGTCGCACCCCCGACAGCCTGATGCGCACCTGGGCGCTGCTGATCGCAGCCGCCGTGCTCTACATCCCCGCGAACCTGCTGCCCGTGCTGCACACGGCCTCGCTGGTCGGCACGGAGGACGACACGATCATGAGCGGTGTCGTCTACTTCTGGACCTCGGGCGACTGGCCGCTGGCGATCATCGTGTTCGTCGCGAGCATTCTCGTGCCGATGCTCAAGCTCACGGTGCTCGTGCTGCTGACCATCACCGCGCAACGCCACTCGACATGGCGGCCGCTCGAACGCACCAAGCTGTACCGGATCGTCGAGCGCATCGGCCGCTGGTCGATGCTCGACATTTTCGTCATCACGCTGACGGTCGCGCTGGTGCGCTTCAAGTCGCTGGCCGTCATCACGGCGGGACCGGGCGCGCTCGCGTTCGGCTCGGTCGTGATTCTCACAATGATCGCCTCGATGCAATTCGATCCACGCCTGATCTGGGACGACGTGGACAAAGAACCTGGCGACGCCGCCCCAAACAAGCCGAAAAGCCGTAAAACCTCAGGACCCGAAACATGAATAGCCCTCAAGCGCCGACGCCACCTTCCGGCCCGCCGAAGAACGACCCCGTGCCCGAGCCCGAGATCGTCACGAAACGGGGTTGGCTGCCTTCGCTCG
Organism: Paraburkholderia hospita; assembly: GCF_002902965.1. Lineage (GTDB taxonomy): Bacteria > Pseudomonadota > Gammaproteobacteria > Burkholderiales > Burkholderiaceae > Paraburkholderia > Paraburkholderia hospita. The sequence continues at coordinate 3,366,130 of NZ_CP026105.1, forward strand.
TCTGGGTGATTCCGCTGATCGCGGCGCTGATCGGCGTCGGGCTGGTCGTGAAGTCGGTGCTCGAGAAAGGGCCGACCATCAACATCAGCTTCATCAGCGCGGAAGGGCTCGAGCCCGGCAAGACCAAGGTCAAGTACAAGGACGTCGACATCGGCTTCGTGAAGGCAATCAAGCTCGCGAAGAACCACTCGCGCGTGAACGTCGAAGTGCAGTTGACGAAGGAAGCCGAAGACTTCGCGGTGAAGGACAGCCGTTTCTGGGTCGTGCGTCCGCGCATCGGCGCAAGCGGCGTGTCGGGGCTCGGCACCTTGCTGTCGGGCGCGTATATCGGCGTGGACGGCGGACGCTCGACGGAAACGCAGACGCAGTTCGTCGGCCTCGAATCGCCGCCCGCCGTCACCGTCGACCAGAAGGGCCATCAGTTCACGCTGCGCGGTGAATCGCTGGGTTCGATCGATATCGGCTCGCCAGTGTTCTACCGGCGCGTGCAGGTCGGCCAGGTGACGGGCTTCTCGCTCGATAAGGACGGCACGGGCGTCACCGTGCAGGTGTTCGTCAGCGCGCCGTTCGACCAGTATGTGGGCACGAACTCGCGCTGGTGGCATGCGAGCGGCGTCGACGTGCGGCTCGATTCGAGCGGTTTCAAGCTGAACACGCAGTCGCTCGCGACGGTTATCGTCGGCGGGCTGGCGTTCCAGTCGCCGCCCGGCCAGGCCGTCGGCGTGCAGGCGCCGAACAACATGACGTTCCGCCTCGGCTCGGACGAAGTCGACGCGATGCGCGAGCCCGACGGCGAGCCGGTGCACGTCGTGATGAACTTCAACCAGTCGCTGCGCGGGCTGTCCGTCGGCGCGCCCGTCGACTTCCGCGGCATCGTGCTTGGCCAGGTGACGAACATCGGCGTCGAATACGATCCGCAGACGAAGAACTTCAACATGCCCGTCACGATGGATCTCTACCCGGACCGCCTGCGTCGCCGCTCGCGCGGTCAGCCGGTGCCCGACACGGGTAGCGAGGACAGCCACCGTATGCTGCTCGCGCTCGTCAACCACGGCCTGCGCGGCCAGTTGCGCACAGGGAATCTGCTAACGGGCCAGTTGTACGTCGCGATCGATCTGTTCGCGAAGGCGCCGAAAGCAACCGTGGACGTCACGCGCGACCCGATCGAACTGCCGACGATCCCGAACTCGCTCGACGAACTGCAACTGCAGATCGCCGATATCGCGAAGAAGCTCGATCAGGTGCCGTTCGACCAGATCGGCAACAACCTGAACGCCGCCCTGAAAAACGCCGACCACCTGTTCACGCAGCTCGACAAGGAAGTGCTGCCTCAGACGCGCGACACGCTCGCGGCCGCGAAACAAACGTTCGGCTCGGCGGAAGCGACGCTGCAGCAGGACTCGCCGCTGCAATCCGACGTGCATCAGGCGCTGCAGGAACTGACGCGCACGCTGCAGTCGCTGAATGCGCTGTCGGACTACCTCGAACGCCACCCCGAATCGTTGCTGCGCGGTAAATCAGGAGACAAGCCATGACGTTTGCACGCGTCCCCCGAACGATGCGCGCCGCCGCGCTTTCTGCCCTGCTGATTGCCGCGCTGGCTGCGTGTTCGTCGCCGCCGAGCCACTTCTACACGCTCTCCGCAGGCGACCAGTCGCCGGATGCCGTGCGCACCGCAAGCAACCCGGCGTTCCTGATCGAAGTGCCGCCTGTCGACGTGCCACCGCAAGTGGCGAAAAACCAGTTCGTCGTGCAGACAGGACCGACCCAGGTGCAGGTGCTCGAACAGGAACGCTGGGCGTCGCTGCCGGGCGACGAGATCCGCCGCGCGCTGTCCAGTTCGCTGACGCAGCAGTTGGGCACGATCGACGTATATGGCTCGCCGTATCCGGACCGCGTGCCCGTCTATCGCGTCAGCGTGAACGTGCAGCGCTTCGAGTCGTGGCCCGGCTCGCGCGCGCAGATCGACGCGGTGTGGAGCGTGCGCGCCGTGCGCACGCAGGCCGTGCTGACTTGCCGCAGTGTGGTCAGCGAGCCTGTTTCGGGCGGCTACGATGCGCTTGCCGAAGGGCATCGGCGTGCGGTCCAGCGGATTGCGACGGAGATCGCGGCGGCCGTGCGCAATCTCGCGGCGGCCCCGGCGCGCGGCGCGGCTGTGACGTGTCCGGCATCGACCTCGGGGCCGTCCGCTGCCCCGTCAACCGCGCCGTCAGCCTCGAATACGGCAACGAAGGGCTGACGGACGTAGGCCCGCGCGGGTAGCGCATCGCGCCCGTGCGCGATACTTGCCGCGAGGCACGGCGAGGCGACCGCGTACAATGTCGCCTTAATCAACGCCATGCGGCAATCTCCATGTCCTTCGAATTTTTCATTCCCTGCCCGCGCGGCCTCGAAGCCGCGCTCGCCGCCGAACTCGCCGAGATCGCCGCGCGTCATCTGAACGGTGCGCCGTTCGCGGCTGGCGCGCAGGTGCCCGGCGGCGTGCACTTCAAGGGCGGCTGGGCAGCCGGCATGGCCGCCAACCTGCATTCGCGGATCGCGAGCCGTGTGCTGCTGAAGATCGCGCATCGTCCGTATCGCAACGAGCAGGACATTTACGGCCTCGCGCTCGAGCAGAGCTGGGAGCAGTGGTTCTCGGCAAACGAGACGCTGCGCGTAGACGTCACCGCGATCAAGTCGCCGCTGCACAGCCTCGAATTCGCGACGCTGCGCGTGAAGGACGCCATTTGCGACCGTCTGCGCGACAAGACGGGCGCGCGTCCGAGCATCGACACGGGCTCGCCCGACGCACGCGTGTTCGCGTTCCTGACGGCCACCGACTGCACGCTTTATCTCGACACCTCCGGCGAGCCGCTCTTCAAGCGCGGCTGGCGCCTGGACAAGGGCGCGGCGCCGCTGCGCGAGAATCTCGCGGCGGGCATCCTGCGGCTGACGGGCTGGACGCCCGGCACGCCTTTGTATGACCCGATGTGCGGCAGCGGCACGTTCCTCGCGGAAGCGGCTCAGGTCGCGCTGAACATTGCGCCGGGCGTCGAACGGCGCTTCGGCTTCGAGAAGTTCAAGCAGTACGACGTGTCGGCATGGCAGACGCTGAAAGTCGCCGCGCAGGACGCGAAGCGTGCGGCACGCACGGGCCGCGGCGATCTGCTGATCTTTGGCAGCGATATTTCCGACAATATGCTCCAGAAGGCGCGCGCGAACTTCGAACGTGCTGGTTTTCCGGCGCTGCCGTTGAAGCAGATCGATGCGCGCAACATGATGCCGCCTGCGGGCGAAGCGGGCATTCTCGTTGCGAATCCGCCTTACGGCGAGCGGATCGAAGTGCGAGGTCCACGGGGCGAGATTCGCAATACTGGGCGCGAAGAAGGCGGCTTCCGTCGCGTGGAGAGCGAAGAAGCGCCCGACATGACGGAGTTCTTCCAGTCGTTCGGGGATGCGCTGAAGAAGCGCTTTACCGGGTGGCATGCGTTTGTGCTGACGTCGGATCGGAAGCTGCCGGGGCAAATGCGGTTGCGGGAGTCAACAAAGACGCCGTTGTTCAATGGCGCGCTCGAATGCCGGCTGTTCCGCTTTGATCTGATTGCGGGCAGCGTCAGGCAAAGGCCGGCGGCGGATGGGCCGAAGGAGTAAGCGGCGAGTTTTTCGATTGCCGGTCGCAAGAGAAGCGGGCTCAACGCCCGCTTTTTTGTTGTTCGCGTTTCTGATTTCCTCAACGCTACTGACAGAACGCTGTCAGTAGCCCGCCCGCACACTTCTCCTACGCCATCCGGCGACACACACGGCTCACCGCCATCAACAGGAGAACGTCATGTCAGCACAAATCAATCGCGCTATTGCCTGGTTCGAGATTCCTTCCGTCGATTTCGAACGCGCCGTCCGCTTCTACGAGGCCGCGCTCGATACGAAACTACGCCGCGAAGATTTCGGCATGCCAATGGCCGTCTTCAGTTACGACGAGCCGTCGACGGGCGGCTGCATCGTGCAGAGCCCGACGCTCGAACCGTCGCAGACGGGTTCGCTCGTATATCTGGACGCGCGCCCGACCGTCAACGCGACGCTCGAACGCGTGAAGCGCGCTGGCGGCAAGGTCGAAGGCCCCGCCGTGCAGTTGCCGCACGATATCGGTTGGATTGGCTTTTTCACCGACACCGAAGGCAATCGTATCGGCCTGCATTCGAAGACCAACGAGTGAAGTGACGCGCAACGCGGCGGGAGTGCGTCGTGCGGCGCTATCATCGCGGGAGATTCCCCGTCTATTTCCGGGAGACCCCCACGATGACGCGTCGCGCCGACCGCCTGTTCCAGATCGCCGAACTGTTGCGCGGCCGGCGGCTCACGACCGCGCAGCAACTTGCCGATTGGCTGCACGTGTCGCTGCGCACCGTGTATCGCGATGTGCAGGATTTGCAGTTGTCGGGCGTGCCGATTGAAGGGGAACCGGGCATTGGTTATCGCTTGAGCCGCAGCGCGAGTTTGCCGCCGCTCACCTTCACGGCCGAAGAACTGACGGCGCTCGCTGCCGGCGCGCGGATGCTCGAATCATGGGGCGGCGAGAGTATGGCGGCGGGTGCGCGCGGAGCGCTGGCGAAGATTGCTTCGGCTATGCCCGCTGACAAGCGGGCCACTATTGATAGGCTGGCGTTCTTTGCGCCGTCGTTTCATGTCGATGGGAATGTGTCGGTGATTGTCGATACGCTGCATCGCGCGATTGATTCGCGGCGTGTTGTCAGCTTTGCGTATCTAGACAAGAACGGCGCCGCGACACAGCGGCGTGTGTGGCCGCTTGCACTCGCTTACTGGGGGGCGAGGTTTACGCTTGGCGCGTGGTGCGAATTGCGGGGGGATTTTCGACATTTCGCGCTTACGAATATTGACCAGCTTGATGTGCTGGAGCCATTTCCTGATGTCGAGGGGAGGCGGCTTGCGGATTTTATGCGGAGTATTGGGGTGAGGCCTCGGTAAGGGCCTTCGCGGCGCGGTCGATGCCTTTCGGTGCTCTGTCTTTGCAGTGGCAGTTGCGTGGCGCCTTTTGCGGCGCGGGCGTTCTGGTTTGTGGTTTCGGTTGCGTTCGCAATTTGGTTGGTGTTTCTGGCTTTTGTGCGGGCATTCCGCACTTTGCCTTCGTGCTTCATGCGCCTCCGTTTGGTGTTTTGGCCTTTGCGCTGGCATCCGCGTTATGCCTTCGTGCTTCAAGCGTCGCCCCTGTGCGGGGCGACGCCTGAACGGCAAACACCGTAGCGCGGATGCCCGCGAAAAAGCCAGAACCACCAAGCAAACCGCGAACGCACCCAAGACCAGAAACGCCCGCGCCGCGAAGGCGCAAAAAAACAAAGCGCCTCCGCGTGAAGCCCAACCTCAATCGACGGACTTGACCATATCCTCAATCACCTTCTTCGCATCCCCAAACACCATCATGGTCTTGTCCATATAGAACAGGTCATTATCAAGCCCGGCATACCCCGCCGCCATCGATCGCTTATTCACGATGACAGTCCGGGCCTTATAGGCCTCAATAATGGGCATACCAGCGATCGGCGACTTCGGATCGGTCTTGGCCGCAGGATTGACAACGTCATTCGCACCAAGCACGAGCACCACATCGACCTGGCCAAACTCGCCATTGATGTCCTCCATCTCATGGACGATCTCATACGGCACTTCGGCTTCCGCCAACAGCACATTCATATGCCCAGGCATACGCCCAGCAACAGGGTGAATCGCATACTTCACATCCACGCCCTTCTCGATCAGCACATCGGTCAGCTCCTTCAGCGCATGTTGAGCGCGCGCCACGGCAAGACCATACCCCGGCACGATGACAACGGTTTCGGCATTGCCAAGCATGAACGACGCATCTTCCGCCGACCCCGACTTCACAGGCCGCTGTTCCGCCGAGCCACCCACCGTCGCCGCGCTCGCTTCACCGCCGAAGCCGCCCAGAATCACGTTGAAGAACGAGCGGTTCATCGCCTTGCACATGATGTACGACAGAATCGCACCCGACGAACCCACCAGCGACCCGGCAATGATCAGCATCGCGTTGTTCAGCGAGAAGCCGATGCCCGCCGCCGCCCAGCCCGAGTACGAGTTCAGCATCGACACGACGACAGGCATGTCCGCGCCGCCGATCGGGATGATGATCAGCACGCCCAGTGCAAACGCGATCAACGTCATGATGATGAACGGCAGCCACGATTGCGTGAGGAAGAAGATCACGCCGAAGCCGACCATCGCGATTGCGAGCAGCAGGTTGATCAGATGCTGACCGGGATAAACGACAGGCGCGCCCTGGAAGAGCCGGAACTTGTACTTGCCCGACAGCTTGCCGAACGCGATCACCGAACCGCTAAACGTAATCGCGCCGACGAACGTGCCAATGAACAGCTCGATCCGGTTGCCGTACGGCAGGAAGCCCGGAATGCCTTCCTCGGCGCCGAGGCCGAACGCAGCCGGTTCCGACACCACCGCGTACGCGATACACACGGCCGCCATACCGATCAGCGAGTGCATCGCCGCGACCAGTTCAGGCATCTTCGTCATCTCGACGCGCGCGGCGACGAACGCGCCGATCCCGCCACCGACAACCAGCGCAACGAACACCAGCGAAAGACCCAGCGACAGATTCGAGCCGAGCACGGCCGCCTGCTTCGAGATCAACGCGACGGTCGTGAGAATGGCGATCGCCATGCCGATCATGCCGAACATGTTGCCCGTGCGCGCGGTCTTCGGATTGGACAGCCCCTTGAGCGCCTGGATGAAGCAGACGGAGGCGATCAGATAAAGGAGCGTAACGACGTTGAGGCTCATTTACGCACCCTCCTTCAAACCGCCCGGAGCCGCGATCTTCTTCGGCTCCTTCTTCTTGAACATCTCCAGCATTCGCCTCGTGACGAGGAACCCGCCGAACACATTCACCGCTGCAAGCGCGACGGCAACCGTGCCGAAGAACTTGCCCGTGCCGCCGACCGTGAGGCCCGCTGCGAGCATCGCGCCGACAATGACAATGGCCGAAATCGCATTCGTCACGGCCATCAGCGGCGTATGCAGCGCCGGTGTCACGTTCCAGACAACGTGGTAGCCGACGTAGATCGCCAGCACGAAAATGATCAGGTTGATCACGGTATGGTTGATGACTTCCATTCCCTTTCTCCTCTGTCGACCAGAGTTGGCGCTTTAGCGCCTTACTCTGGTCCCATGCACGTTAGTGCGCTATGCCTTGCGCGCGACTTCGCCGTCGCGTGCCACCAGCGTGGCCGCGACGATGTCGTCTGCGAGATCGATATTGAGCGTGCCTTCCTTCGTGATGATCAGCTTCATGAAGTCGAGCAGATTGCGTGCGTACAGTGCCGAAGCGTCCGACGCAACCATCGACGCGAGGTTCGTATACCCCGCGATCGTCACGCCATGCTTGACGACGACCTTGTCGGCTTCCGTCAGCGGACAGTTGCCGCCACGCTGCCCTTCGTACTCGGGGCCGCGTCCCGCAGCGAGGTCGACGAGTACCGTGCCTGGTTTCATCGCCTGCACGGTTTCGACGGAGATCAAGGTCGGCGCGGCACGCCCGGGAATCAGCGCGGTGGAGATCACGATGTCGGCCTGCTTCGCCCGCTCGTGAACCAGCGCAGACTGGCGCGCGAGCCACGAGGGCGGCATCGGCCGCGCGTAGCCGCCGACGCCAACGGCCGCTTCGCGTTCCTCATCGGTTTCGTAAGGCACATCGAGGAATTTGCCGCCCAGCGATTCGATCTGCTCCTTCACGGCAGGACGAACGTCCGACGCTTCGATCACGGCACCGAGGCGCTTCGCGGTCGCGATCGCCTGCAAGCCGGCGACGCCCGCGCCGAGAATCAGCACACGCGCCGCTTTCACGGTGCCTGCCGCCGTCATCAGCATCGGCATGAAGCGCGGGTAAAGATCGGCGGCGAGCAATACCGCTTTGTAGCCCGCAATGTTGGCTTGAGACGACAGTACGTCGAGGCTTTGAGCACGCGTCGTGCGTGGCGCGGCTTCGAGCGCGAACGCAGTTATGCCTGCGGCTGCAAGCTTTGATGCGTTCTCGGCATTAAACGGCTCCAGCATGCCGACCAGCACCGCGCCTCGTTTAAGAAGCGGGAGTTCTGAATCGGTGGGGCTTTGAACCTTGAGAACGATCTCTGCGCCGAACGCGGTTGGCGCATCGACGAGTTCTGCGCCCGCAGCTGCGTACGCGTCGTCCAGATAGCTCGCGGCCGTTCCTGCGCCGCTCTGTACGGTAACCCTGTGGCCCTGCGACACGTACTTCTTGACCGTCTCGGGCGTCGCGGCGACGCGTGTTTCGTACGGCCGCGTCTCGGCTGGCACTCCGATGTGCATCGTGAATCCTCCTCGACCATCCTGTTATGAAAATCTGGAATCGCCGACGAAGGGCAACGCCGGCAATGCAAAAGGCAAGTGCAACGGCTACGCACGGCTGGGGCTTCAGCCACGAGGTCCACTTTAACCGAAACCTAGGGGCGGATCGAAATTGGTAACGATCCCGGTATTCAGGAACACGATCCTTGTGTCTTTCCGTGCCTTTTGCATCGATATGTGCTAGAGCGAGGCGGTCCATTCTTCGCAGGCGCCGGCAAGCCCAGGCCATAAACGGTAAAATGCCGTCCCATGAAACCGGAAACTTGGGCTCCGCATGTCACGGTGGCGGCCGTCGTCGAACGCGATGGGCGTTTCCTGCTGGTCGAAGAACATACGCCCGCCGGGCTGCGACTGAACCAGCCCGCTGGGCATCTGGAAGCGGGCGAGACGTTGACGCAAGCCGTCATCCGCGAAACGCTCGAAGAGACGGCGCATGCCTTCGTGCCCGCGGCGCTGGTCGGCGTCTACATGACGCATTTCAGCCGGCCCGACACCGTCGATGGCCCGCAGGATGGCGTCACGTATCTGCGCTTCACGTATTGCGGCTCGACGGCTAGCGAACCTCCAGAGGCCCGCGCGCTCGATCCCGATATCGTCCGCACCGTCTGGATGGGCGCTGACGAATTGCGCACGTGCCCCGAGCGGCATCGCACGCCGCTCGTGATGCAATGTATCGACGATTACCTCGCAGGCCGGCGTTTCCCGCTCGACTTCGTGCAAACGCATTCGGTCGGGCCCTCCCGATAGAACGCGTGCTTCGGCACGACAAAGAGCAGTCAGGCAGAGTCACATGAGCAAACAGAAAGTGGTGGTAGGCATGTCGGGCGGCGTCGATTCGTCCGTCACGGCATGGCTGCTGAAGGAACAGGGTTACGAAGTCGTCGGCCTCTTCATGAAGAACTGGGAAGACGACGACGACAGCGAATACTGTTCGACGCGTCAGGACTGGATCGACGTCGTCTCCGTCGCGGATCTGATCGGCATCGACGTCGAAGCGGTGAACTTCGCGGCGGAATACAAGGACCGCGTGTTCGCCGAATTCCTGCGCGAATATTCGGCGGGCCGCACGCCGAACCCGGACGTGCTGTGCAATGCCGAGATCAAGTTCAAGGCGTTCCTCGATCACGCGATGTCGCTCGGCGCGGAAACCATCGCGACGGGCCACTACGCGCGCGTGCGCGAAATCGACGGGCGTTTCGAACTGCTGAAGGCGTTCGATCACACGAAGGACCAGTCGTACTTCCTGCATCGCCTGAATCAGGCGCAACTGTCGAAGACGCTGTTCCCGCTCGGCGAAATCCCGAAGACGAAAGTGCGCGAGATCGCCGAGCAGATCGGCCTGCCGAACGCGAAGAAGAAGGACTCGACGGGCATCTGCTTTATCGGCGAACGGCCGTTCCGCGACTTCCTGAACCGCTATCTGCCAACCAAGCCGGGCCCGATGAAAACCACCGAAGGCAAGCCGGTCGGCGAGCACATCGGCCTCGCGTTTTACACGTTCGGGCAGCGCAAGGGCATTGGTCTTGGCGGCAGCAAGGACGGCAGCGGCGAGCCGTGGTTCGTCGCGGGCAAGGACATCGCGTCGAACACGCTGTATGTTGCGCAGGGCCACGATCATCCGTGGCTGCTGAGCCATACGCTGACGGCGGGCAACACGAGCTGGGTCGCGGGCCACGCGCCCGAGGCAGGCCATGCGTGCGCGGCGAAGACGCGCTATCGCCAGGCCGATGCGGCGTGCACGTTCGGCGCTGCCGACGGCGCCGACAAGAACGCGCTCTTTTCCCTTCATTTCGCCGAGGCCCAATGGGCTGTCACACCGGGGCAATCGGCCGTGCTCTACGATGGCGACGTGTGCCTCGGCGGCGGCATCATCGAGCACGCGGCGACCGCGCAGCCGGTCGTCCGCCAGCCTCAGAAAGCGGCGCTGCTGACGGCGCGCTGAGCCCCGCTGGGAAAGGCTCGCGGACACGATCCGCAAGCTTTTCCCGCAGACATCGCTGCACTGATTCCCGCTTCGTTGTATCTTCCGGGCGACGGTTGTCCTGCCGCCCGCGTTTCGGCGCGCTCACGGTTCGCTTCATGTTCCGTGAAATGCGCCGTTAACTGAGCAAAAACAACCCGCCGTACCGTTCGCAGCGCGATCCATCCCCACGGACGCCCGCTGTTTTCACGAGAAGACCCCGACGCCCTCCGCGCCGGATGCTTCCGCTGCGATGAATTCACCGCAATGGAGTTGTCATGTTTTCTCGACGTTATCTGGCGATGTGGGGTGCCATCCTGCTGCTCGCGGCCTGCGCCGCGCTCGCGGCAACCGGTCACATCGCATGGCTGTGGATCATCGTGCCCGTGCTGCTGGTCGCGCTCGGCGCCTACGATCTGACGCAGGAGCGCCACGCGATCCTGCGCAACTATCCGCTGTGGGGGCATTTCCGCTTCCTGTTCGAATTCATCCGGCCTGAGATTCGCCAGTATTTCGTCGAAGACGACACGGAAGAAAAGCCGTTCTCGCGCGCGCAACGCAGCATCGTCTATCAGCGCGCGAAGAATGAAGTGGACAGCCGCCCTTACGGCACGGAAATCGACGTGAAGGCGACGGGCCACGAATTCATCAGCCATTCGCTCGTGCCGACGAAGCTCGACGGCCACGACTTTCGTGTGGTCGTCGGGGCGAACCGCGCACAGCCGTATTCGATGTCGATCTTCAACATCTCCGCGATGAGCTTCGGCTCGCTGTCGGCAAACGCGATTCTCGCGCTGAACCTCGGCGCGAAGAAAGGCAACTTCGCGCACGACACGGGCGAAGGCTCGATGTCGAAGTATCACCGCGAGCATGGCGGCGACATCATCTGGGAAATCGCGTCGGGCTACTTCGGCTGCCGCAACGACGACGGCACGTTCAACGCCGACAGGTTCGCGAAGCAGGCGAGTGAGCCACAAGTGAAGATGATCGAGGTGAAGCTGTCGCAAGGCGCGAAGCCGGGTCACGGCGGCGTGCTGCCCGCCGCGAAGATCACGCCGGAAATTTCGGAAACGCGCGGCGTGCCGATGGGCCGCGACTGCATCTCGCCCGCTACGCACTCCGAATTCTCGACGCCGCGTGAGCTGCTCGAATTCGTCGAGCGTCTGCGCAACCTGTCGGGCGGCAAGCCGACGGGGTTCAAGCTGTGCATCGGGCATCCGTGGGAATTCTTCGGCATCGCCAAGGCGATGCTGGAAACGGGCATCCTGCCGGACTTCATCGTCGTGGACGGCGCGGAAGGCGGCACGGGCGCGGCGCCGCTCGAATTCACCGATCACATCGGCGTGCCGCTGCAGGAAGGGCTGGTGCTCGTGCACAACACGCTGGTCGGCGTCGGACTGCGCGACAAGATTCGCATCGGCGCGAGCGGCAAGATGATCACGGCTTTCGATATCGCGAAGACGCTGGCCATCGGCGCCGACTGGGTGAACGCGGCGCGCGGCTTCATGTTCGCGGTCGGCTGCATTCAGGCGCAGACGTGCCACACGGGCCGCTGTCCGACAGGCGTTGCGACGCAGGACCCGGTGCGCCAGCGCGCGCTGATCGTCACCGACAAATCGGACCGCGTGTTCAACTTCCATCACAACACGCTGCATGCACTGCAGGAGATCATCCAGGCTGCGGGTCTGCGCCATCCCGCCGATCTGCGCGCGCATCACATCGTGCGGCGCGTGTCGTCGTATGAAGTGCGGTTGATGTCGGATCTGCTGAAGTATCTCGAACCCGGCGATCTGCTGGTTGGGCAGTATCGCTATACGCTGTATGAGAAATGGTGGCCCGTGGCGCGCAGCGATTCGTTCGCGCCGGAACTCGAGCCGGTTGTTGCGTGACGTTTTTTTAGCGGGCATCCGCGGTTTGCTTCGGGTTTGCTAGTGTTGCCCCCGTGCGGGGCAGCACTTACTTTTGGTTGTCTGCGACGCTGGGTTGTTTGCCCGTGTTTTCGCTGGCATCCGCGTTACGGTGCTTGATGTTCAGGCGTCGCCCCTGTGCGGGGCGGCACTTACCTTTGGTTGTCTGCGACGCTGGGTTGTTTGCCCGTGTTTTCGCTGGCATCCGCGTTACGGTGTTTACCATTCAGGCGTCGCCCCTGTGCGGGGCGACGCGTGAAGCACGAAGGCAAAGCGCGAAGGCAAAGCGCGGATGCCAGCGCAAACACCAGCAAACCACCCCGCCTGCGCAAGCAAAAACAAATCCCCGATCCGGTTACTGATTCGCAGCAATCCGTTGCTGGATATGTTGTGCCCGCGCCGCCGACGCCGGATGCGAACTCAACATGCTCGACTTGCCACCATCAAGCTTCGCCAGCTTGTTGAACGCAGTGACGAGGCCAGCCGGGTCCTGGCCTTTCTTCTTCTGGATATCGAACGAATAATCGTCCGCCGCCGATTCCTGCGTTTGCGAGAACTGCGCGTTGATCAGCTTCTCGGAGAAATCGCCAAGTTGCGACGACGAGATCGCGGCCGTGACGCCGCCCGTCGACGACGCCACCGAGCGCAGCGCCGACGTCGCATACGCGACCTGCATCGCCTTCTTCGTGTGGCCAAGCGCGACGTGCCCCATCTCGTGACCGACCACGCCGCGCACTTCGTCGTCCGTCATCATGTCCATCAGACCGCTATAGACGCGCACGCAGCCGTTCGCCATCGCCCACGCGTTGACGTCCTTCGTGAGGTAGACCTTGTAGTTGACGGGCACGCCATTGATGTTGTCGCCGAGCTGCGCGGCGATCTTGTTCAGGCGCTTCGTGTACGGGCTGCTAGCGGGCGCGATCTTGTTTTCCGCGTCGAGCTGCGCGCACGATTTGTCGGACAGCGTGCGCACGTCGGTGTCGGTGAGCGACGCAGCCTGCACGGCCTGCGTGCCGGACTGAACGAGGGTGTTGGGATCGAGGCTCATCCCCGAACAGGCAGCGAGCACACCGCACGCGGCGGCGGCGAGAGCAACGCGGATCGCTTTCATGACGAACGTCCCTTTGACGATGTGATCGATGGTCGTGCGAGGGCGCGGGCGCCCTGCCTGATACCGCGAACGCACGCAAACGAACGCGCCGCGGCGGTTTCATCCGGACAGACGCCCAAAGAAAAAGCGCCTGACAGGCAGGCGCTTTTTTAACATATCGAAAGGTATTTTCTGGGAAAACGAAAGCTTTCTTAACACTCTGTCATGCCGATGCGACATTCGCACAGCGTTTCGATGCGCGATGAATCGCCGGGGTCCGGATCAGGTCAGAACGGTGTCGATGAACGACTGACGCAGCGACAGCTTCTGGTAGTGCTTGTCGAGATTCGGATGCTGCTCGCGCCAGTTGAGCTGCGGCATACGGAAGTCCAGATAGCCCAGCGCGCAGCCGACGGCCACGTCGGCGAGCGTGTAGTGATTGCCCGCGCACCACGCTTTCGCGGCGAGACCTTGCGCCATCGCGATCAGGCCGTCGTCGATCTTGTGACGCTGACGCGCGAGCCACGATTCGCTGCGATGCGCTTCTTCACGCAGCACGCCTTCGAGGCGGATCAGCACGGCGGCGTCCATGATGCCGTCCGCCAGCGCTTCCCAGCAGCGCACCTCGACGCGCTCGCGGCCCGACTGCGGCACGAGCTTGCACACGGGCGACAGCGTGTCGACGTATTCGCAGATCACGCGCGAATCGAACACGGCTGCGCCGTCTTCCATCACGAGACACGGTACCTTGCCGATCGGGTTGAAGTCGTGGATCGTCGTGTCGTCGGCCCAGACGTTTTCGAGTTCGAGCTTGTAGTCGATTTTCTTTTCGGCGAGCACGATCCGCGCCTTGCGGACAAATGGGCTCGACAGCGAACCGATGAGTTTCATTACATCCTGCCTTGGATTGAAATTGGGCGAAAGTATAAGTGCGCCGGCGGGCGCTGGAACGTTTTCCGTGCGCTGCGCGCCGCGCTTCGCCCCGCCAGCGCGCTGGGTTGTAGACAGATTGCAACAATGCCGTGCGCGCGCGGGACCGTCTACCTGGCCTGATAGCCAGGCGCCGCACGACGCGTTCGCCGAAGCGCCTCGACATTCAGCAGGCGATTCCATGCGCCGCAGGATTGCCCGGCGCGCGCGGCCAGGGGCGACCCGGAAGCGATTTCCGATGGGCGATACAATCGCAACATTGCCGCGCGGCGATCGACCTTGCCTGCCGCGCCGCCCTCCATCACGCACGATGAACCGCCGACCGCACTCATGACCGATCTGACTCCGGCAACCGATATCTACCGCCAGCGCCGCGCGCGCGTGCTCGATGCGCTCCGCGCGACGGGCGGCGGCGTCGCAATCGTCCCGACCGCGCCCGAAGCACTGCGCAACCGCGACGCCGACTATCCGTACCGGCACGACAGCTACTTCTACTATCTGACGGGCTTCACCGAACCGGAAGCGATGCTCGTGCTCGACGCGAGCGCGAAGCAGGACGAGCCGGCGGCGATCCTGTTCTGCCGCGCGAAGAACGCGGAGCGCGAGACATGGGAAGGCTTCCGCTTCGGTCCCGAAGGCGCGCGCGAAGCCTTTGGCTTCGACGCGGCCTTTGCCTTCGAAGAGATCGACACGCAGTTGCCGCGCATCATCGCCGACAAGCCGGCGCTGCACTATGCGCTCGGCGCGTCGGAACAGTTCGACGGCAAGGTGCGCCAGTGGCTCGACGCGGTGCGCATGCAGGGCAGAAGCGGCGTGCTCGCGCCATCGGCGGTGCATGATCTGATGCCGCTGCTCGATGAGATGCGCCTCGTGAAGGACGACCACGAACTCACGATCATGCGTCGCGCCGCCGCGATCTCTGCACAAGCGCACCGACACGCGATGGCGGCATGCCGCCCCGGCGTGCGCGAATACGAGCTCGAAGCCGAACTGCTGTACACGTTCCGCAAGCACGGCGCGCAGGCGCCGGCGTACGGCTCGATCGTCGCCGCGGGCGCGAACGCGTGCGTGCTGCACTACCCGGCCGGCAACGCGGCCGCGCAGGACGGCGATCTGATCCTGATCGACGCAGCGTGCGAACTCGACGGCTACGCGTCCGACATCACGCGCACTTTCCCCGCGAGCGGCCGCTTCACGCCCGCGCAGCGCGAACTCTACGACATCGTGCTGGCCGCGCAGCAGGCCGCGATCGACGCAACGAAAGCGGGCGCGAGCTTCGACGCGCCGCATCAGGCCGCCGTGCGCGTGCTCGCGCAAGGGCTACTCGACACGGGCATTCTCAATCGCGATCTGTTCGCGGGCGTCGACGAGGTGATCGAGGAGCGTGCGTATGCGCGCTTCTATATGCATCGCACGGGACATTGGCTTGGCATGGACGTGCACGACGCGGGCGACTATCGCGAGCGCGGCGCACCCGCTGATGAAACCGGCGCATTGCCGTGGCGCACGCTGAAACCGGGCATGACGCTGACGATCGAACCGGGCCTTTACATCCGAGCCGCTGATGATGTGCCCGAGAAGTACTGGAACATCGGCATTCGCATCGAGGACGACGCGATCGTCACGGCCACCGGCTGCGAGTTGATGACACGCGACGTACCCGTCGACGCGGACGAAATCGAAGCGCTGATGCAGCAGGCGCAACCCGCGCGGAAGGCCGGCTCGGCCTGAGCGCAAGGAACAGACAAGAAGATGAGCGAAGTCCACCAGGCGGCGAACGCGCCCGCCCTCCCTGCGAGCAACCCGCCTTACGATTACGACGTGACGATCGTCGGCGCGGGGCCGGTCGGTCTTGCGCTCGCGGGCTGGCTCGCGCGGCGCAGCGCGACGCAGAAGCTGAATGTGGCGTTGATCGACGCGCGCGAGCCGGAGGATTCGGTTGCTGATCCGCGCGCGATCGCCGTTTCACACGGCAGCCGGATGATCCTCGAGCCGCTCGCCTGGCCGTCCGATGCGACCGCGATCCAGCGCATTCACGTCTCGCAGCGTGGCCATTTCGGGCGCACGCTGATCGATCACTCGGAGCACGGCCTGCCCGCGCTTGGCTACGTGCTTCGTTATGGCTCGATCGTCCGCGCACTCGCCGAAAACGTGCGCTCGACGCCCGTCCACTGGTTCAAATCGACGAAAGCACAGGCACCGCAGCAACTCGAAGACGACGGCGTGCTGCTGCCGATCGAAAGCGCGCACGTCACGCGCACGCTGCGCACGCGCATTCTGGTGAACGCCGAAGGCGGCCTGTTCGGCGAACAGCAGGCAGGTTCGGGCGAAACGCGCGATTACGGACAAACCGCGCTGGTCGGCACCGTGACGCTGTCGTCGCCGCAGCCGCATGTCGCGTGGGAACGCTTCACGTCGCAAGGTCCGATTGCGCTCCTGCCGACGGGCGGCGTGCGCGGCGCGGACTACGCGCTCGTCTGGTGCTGCGCGCCGGAACAAGCGGCGCGCCGCGCGCAGTTGCCGGATGAAGACTTTCTGCGCGAACTCGACGCCGAGTTCGGCGACCGGATGGGCCGCTTCGTGCAGATCAAGGGACGCGCGTCTTTCCCGCTCGGGCTGAACACCGTCGATACGCTCGTCAAGGGCAACATCGTCGCGATCGGCAATGCGGCGCAGACGCTGCATCCCGTCGCCGGCCAGGGGCTGAATCTCGGCTTGCGCGATGCGCACGCGCTCGCCGACGCGCTCTCGCACTACGGCGCGACGCGCAGCGCATTGATCGCGTTTGCGCAGCGCCGCGCGCTCGACCGCAGTATGACGATTGGCGCCACCGACACGCTCGCGCGCCTTTTCACGATCGACTTTCCGCCGCTGGCGGCGCTGCGCGGTCTCGCCCTCACCGCGCTCGAATTCGTGCCGCCCGTGAAGACGGCGCTCGCCCGCCAGATGATGTTCGGCCAACGCCGCTAGCGCGTTGCGACATCGCGTAAAAGTGGCCGCCGTTCTATGAGCGCGGCCACTTTCATAGAAGATTTAATGAGTTACCTCAGACGCGGTTCGATCTGGGTCAGCGCGTTAACGCTAAAATAGCGGTTTTCCCTCGTATTTTGCGGTACGTGCGGTGCGCGATTTCCACGGTTTTGGCGCACCCTTCACTCGCCGCCGATGTCCGCTATGCCCACTCTCGGCTCCCACACTCTGCGCAACAACCTGTTCGTCGCCCCGATGGCAGGCGTGACCGACCGGCCGTTCCGCCAGCTCTGCAAGCGCATGGGCGCGGGCTATGCGGTATCGGAGATGGTCGCGTCCAACGCGCAGTTGTGGAAAAGCGAAAAGACGATGCGCCGCGCCAACCACACGGGCGAGGTCGAGCCGATCGCCGTGCAGATCGCGGGCGCCGACCCGCAGATGATGGCCGAGGCCGCGCGCTACAACGTCGCGAACGGCGCGCAGATCATCGACATCAACATGGGCTGCCCGGCCAAGAAGGTCTGCAACGTCGCGGCCGGTTCGGCGCTGTTGCAGAACGAACCGCTCGTGCAGCGGATCGTCGAAGCCGTGGTGAATGCCGTTGGCGTCGGTCCGGATGCCGTGCCCGTCACGCTGAAAATCCGCACCGGCTGGGACCGCGACAACAAGAACGCACTGACCATCGCACGCCTCGCCGAAAGCGCCGGCATTTCGATGCTGACGGTGCACGGCCGCACGCGCGCCGACCTGTATCACGGCGAAGCGGAGTACGAAACGATTGCCGCCGTGAAGGCCGCGGTGAAGATTCCCGTCGTCGCGAACGGCGACATTACGTCGCCGCACAAGGCGCGTGAGGTGCTCGCCGCGACGGGCGCAGATGCCATCATGATCGGCCGCGCCGCGCAGGGGCGCCCGTGGCTCTTCCGGGAGATCGAACATTTCCTGCTGACGGGCGCGCTGATGGAAGCGCCGCGCATCGATGAGATCCAGCAGGTGATGAACGAGCATCTGGAGGATCACTACGCGTTCTACGGCGAATTTACAGGCGTTCGCACTGCGCGCAAGCACATCGGCTGGTACACTCGCGGCCTTTCTGGCGCCAACGTGTTCCGCCATCGTATGAATACGCTGGACACGACGCGCGAACAACTGCTCGCCGTCAATGAATTCTTCGACGCGCAAAAGGCGATTTCGGACCGCCTCGTGTACGTCGACAACGAAGTCAACAACAACGGTGAGCAGGACCAAACCGACCGACTAGCAGCATGAGCAAGCACAATATCGAACAATGTGTCCGCGATAGCCTGGGGATGTATTTTCAGGATCTCGACGGCTCCAATCCGCACGACGTCTACGACATGGTGATTTCGTGCGTAGAAAAACCGTTGCTCGAGGTGGTGCTCGAGCAGGCCGGCGGCAATCAGTCGCTGGCAGCCGAGTATCTCGGCATCAACCGCAATACGCTGCGCAAGAAACTGCAACAGCACGGCCTGCTGTAGTTTCGGCGCCCTGCCACGCCTTTCATCGGCTTTTGTTCTCATCATGATCAAGCAAGCGCTCATCTCCGTTTCCGACAAGTCCGGCATCGTCGATTTCGCGAAATCGTTGTCGGACCTCGGCGTCAAGATCCTGTCGACGGGCGGCACCGCGAAACTGCTCGCGGACGCCGGCCTTCCCGTTACCGAAGTGGCCGACTACACGGGCTTTCCGGAAATGCTGGATGGGCGCGTGAAGACGCTGCACCCGAAGGTGCACGGTGGCATTCTGGCCCGCCGCGATCTGCCCGAGCACATGGCCGCGCTCGAAAAGCATGACATTCCGACCATCGACCTGCTCGTCGTGAACCTGTATCCGTTCGTGCAGACGATCTCGAAGGAAGAGTGCTCGCTGGAAGACGCGATCGAGAACATCGATATCGGCGGCCCGACCATGCTGCGTTCAGCAGCGAAGAATCATCGCGACGTGACCGTCGTGGTCGATCCCGCTGACTACGCGACCGTGCTCGAAGAAATGCGCGCGAACGGCAACACGGTCGGCTACAAGACCAACTTCCGCCTCGCGACCAAGGTGTTCGCGCACACCGCGCAGTACGACGGCGCGATCACGAACTACCTGACGAGCCTCACGGAAGAACTGCAGCACCGCGAACGCAACACGTACCCGGCCACGTTCAACCTAGCGTTCGACAAGGTGCAGGACCTGCGCTACGGCGAGAACCCGCACCAGAGCGCAGCGTTCTACCGCGATATCGCCGTGCCTGCCGGCGCGCTCGCGAACTATCGCCAGTTGCAGGGCAAGGAACTGTCGTACAACAACATCGCTGACTCGGACGCCGCGTGGGAATGCGTGAAGACGTTCGACGCGCCCGCTTGCGTCATCATCAAGCACGCGAACCCGTGCGGCGTGGCCGTCGGCGCGAACCCGCACGAAGCGTATTCGAAGGCGTTCCAGACCGATCCGACCTCGGCGTTCGGCGGCATCATCGCGTTCAACCGCGAAGTCGACGAAACGGCGGCGCAGGCTGTCGCGAAGCAGTTCGTCGAAGTGCTGATCGCGCCGTCGTTCAGCGACGCGGCCAAGCAGGTGTTCGCGGCCAAGCAGAACGTGCGTCTGCTCGAAATCGCGCTGGGCGATGGCCATAACGCATTCGATCTGAAGCGCGTGGGCGGCGGTCTGCTCGTGCAATCGCTCGATGCGAAGAACGTACAGCCGCACGAACTGCGCGTCGTCACGAAGCGTCACCCGACGCCGAAGGAAATGGACGACCTGCTGTTCGCATGGCGTGTCGCGAAGTTCGTGAAGTCGAACGCGATCGTGTTCTGCGCGAACGGCATGACGATGGGCGTCGGCGCGGGCCAGATGAGCCGCGTGGATTCGGCGCGCATCGCGAGCATCAAGGCGCAGAACGCGGGCCTGACGCTGTCGGGCTCGGCGGTGGCGTCGGATGCGTTCTTCCCGTTCCGCGACGGTCTCGACGTGGTCGTGAACGCGGGCGCAACCTGCGTGATCCAGCCGGGCGGCTCGATGCGCGACGACGAAGTGATCGCCGCCGCCGACGAGCACAACATCGCGATGGTCGTGACGGGCATCCGCCACTTCCGCCACTGATCGGCTGACCTGCTTCTTCTGAAACGGCCCGGCAGTTGCAACTGCCGGGCCGTTTTGCATTTGATTCGTTGTAGTATCGCAGGCACTGAATAAGCACGGCACCTATGAGAATTCTCGGCATCGACCCAGGCTTGCGCGTCACCGGTTTCGGCGTGATCGATCAGTCCGGCCATCAGCTGACTTACGTGACGAGCGGCGTCATCAAGACCGCCGATGCCGATCTGCCGTCACGCCTGGGCACCATATTCGAGGGTATTTCCACGCTGATCCGCCAACATGCGCCGGACCAGTCGGCGATCGAAAAGGTGTTCGTCAACGTCAATCCGCAATCGACGCTATTGCTCGGCCAGGCACGCGGCGCCGCGATCTGCGGGCTGGTGGCGGGCGGCGTGCCCGTTGCCGAGTACACGGCATTGCAGTTGAAGCAAGCCGTGGTCGGCTACGGACGCGCGACCAAGGAACAGATGCAGCAGATGGTCGTACGGCTGTTGTGCCTGTCGGGCATCCCTTCCACCGATGCCGCCGATGCGCTCGGCATGGCGATCTGCCACGCGCACGGCGGCGGCACGTTGAGCACGCTGGGCGGTATTGCGCCCGCGCTTGCGAAGAAAGGCTTGCGAGTGCGGCGTGGGCGGCTGATCGGCTAGACGCCTTTACCGTCAGCGTTGTCCCGCCAGCGCCAGCCGGCATGCCAGGCCGGCAAACACCGAGCCGAGCAAATACTGCGGCCAGCGCGACGGGCGCTTGCCGCTAGTCAGCTTCCGGCTCAGTCTGCTGGCAAGCAGAATCACGCTGCCATTCACGAAGAAGCCGATCACATTGAGCACGGTCGCAAGCAACATGATCTGCACAGCGACCGATCCCGCCTCAGGCTTCACGAACTGCGGGAACAATGCGAGCACGAACAGCGCAACCTTCGGATTGAGCAGGTTCGTGAACAACCCTTGCCTGAAAATTCTGCCAACGGGATAGCGTCGCATCGATGCGTCCGGCGCGAGCATGGTGCCGTCCGAGCGGAACGTCTTCCATGCAAGATAAAGCAGATAGGCCGCGCCCGCGAAGCGCACGATGTCGTAGGCCATCGGCGCGGCAAGAAAGAGCTGTGACAGGCCGAACGCCGCGGCAAGCGCATGGCAATACGTGCCCACCAGAATCCCGGCGAGCGACGCAAAACCCGCTGCCCTTCCCTGGCTCACGCTGCGGGAAGCAATCAGCAACATATCGGGACCGGGCGTGGCGGTAAGCGCGAGACACGCGCCTGAGAACAGCGCGAGCGTGGTGAGACTCAGCATCGAAGACCCCTTTTGGTTAACTACGGAATGTCCAAAAGGGATCTCAGTGTATTGAGCCGCTGCGGCCTGGTCAATCGGCCGCCCTTCCACTTCGTCAGAAGCGGCGTACGAAAGCCCTCTACCCTGCGCTACACTCGCGCTTTCTCTCTCGATAGAACCCGCCATGATCGGTCGCATCGCCGGCGTCCTGCTGGAAAAGAATCCGCCTCACCTTCTGATCGATTGCAACGGCGTCGGCTACGAAGTCGATGTGCCGATGAGCACCTTCTACAACCTGCCCGGCACGGGCGAGAAAGTGGTGCTGCTCACGCAGATGATCGTGCGCGAGGACGCGCACCTGCTGTACGGCTTTCTTACGCCGCAAGAGCGTTCGACGTTTCGCGAGTTGTTAAAGATCACGGGCATCGGTGCGCGCATGGCGCTGGCCGTGCTGTCAGGCATGAGCGTTCAGGAACTGTCGCAGACGGTGACGATGCAGGACGCCGCGCGCCTCACGCGCGTGCCGGGCATCGGCAAGAAGACGGCGGAGCGGCTCCTGCTCGAACTGAAGGGCAAGCTCGGCGCCGACCTTGGCGCAATGGCGGGCGCGGCGTCGCAGTCCGATCATGCGTCCGACATCCTGAATGCGTTGCTGGCATTGGGTTACTCCGAAAAAGAAGGCCTTGCGACCATCAAGCACGTGCCTGCGGGCACAGGCGTTTCCGAAGGCATCAAGCTCGCGTTGAAGGCGCTGTCGAAGGCCTGATCGTGCTTTCATCGAGCGGGCGTGTATGAAGCTTCGCACGCGGCCGTTGCACGCGCACCCTGGCCATTCGGCCAGGTATTCGAGCGAGCCGTGCGCGGTACAATGCCTGCATGATCGAACACGACAAACTCGCCGCCGAACGCATCATCGCCGCCACGCCCGTGTCGCCGAACGAGGAAGCGTTCGAGCGCGCGTTGCGCCCGCGCCAGCTCGACGAATATGTCGGCCAGGAAAAGGTGCGCGGCCAGCTGGAAATCTTTATCGAAGCTGCCAAGCGTCGCAAGGAATCGCTGGATCACGTGCTGCTGTTCGGGCCGCCGGGCCTCGGCAAGACCACGCTCGCGCATATCATCGCGCGCGAGATGGGCGTCAATATGCGGCAGACGTCGGGCCCCGTGCTCGAACGCGCGGGCGACCTCGCGGCGCTGCTGACCAATCTCGAGGCCAACGACGTGCTCTTCATCGACGAGATTCACCGGCTGTCGCCCGTCGTCGAGGAAATCCTGTACCCGGCGCTCGAGGATTACCAGATCGACATCATGATCGGCGAAGGTCCCGCCGCGCGCAGCGTGAAGCTCGATCTGCAGCCGTTCACGCTGGTCGGCGCGACCACGCGCGCGGGCATGCTGACCAATCCGTTGCGCGACCGCTTCGGCATCGTCGCGCGGCTGGAGTTCTATAACGCAGGGGAACTGGCGCGCATCGTGAGCCGCTCGGCCTCGCTGCTGGGCGCGCAGATTCATCCTGATGGCGCGCTGGAAATCGCCAAGCGCTCGCGCGGCACGCCGCGTATTGCGAACCGGCTGCTGCGCCGCGTGCGCGACTTCGCCGAGGTGAAAGCGGACGGCAATATCACCGCGAAGGTCGCGGATGCCGCGCTGAAAATGCTCGACGTCGATCCCGTCGGCTTCGATCTGATGGACCGCAAGCTGCTCGAAGCGATCCTGCACAAGTTCGATGGCGGCCCGGTCGGCGTGGACAATCTGGCGGCTGCGATCGGCGAAGAGCGCGACACGATCGAAGACGTGCTCGAACCGTATCTGATCCAGCAAGGCTTCTTGCAGCGCACGCCGCGCGGACGCGTCGCCACGCTGTTGACGTATCGGCACTTCGGCCTGGCCGCACCTGATACGGCAAGCCCGGTACGCAATCTGTGGGATTCGGAGCAGACCTAAGCGGCTCCTAGATGGGAAACGCGGCGCTGCCGCGTCATCAGACTCAACGCCCGGCTTCGGGCGTTTTTTTCTTGAAGCTGTCGTCTTCCGCGTGGCCATCGAGATGCGCGACATCGGCCCATGACACGACCCTCGCGCGGCCGTCTTCGAATTCGACCACATTCACGCTGGTGTTCAGCAGCGCGTAGTTGCGCGGCGCATCCAGCGGCAAACCATTCGCGAAGCGATACACGCAGTCCAGCACGCCGCCATGCGCGACGACCGAGATCCGTCCGTTCGGATGCGCGGCGACGACGGGCTCAAGCGCATGCACCACGCGGTGATAAAACACGCGCTGCGATTCGCCTTCGGGCGGCGAAAAGCCAGGATCGCGCGTCTGCCACTGCGCGTATTCGTCGGGGAAACGCAGCGCGATCTCGTCGCTGTCGTGTCCCTGAAACGCGCCGTAATTGCGCTCGCGAAAGCCCTTGCTGAGGTTCAGCGGCAGCTCGAGCACGTCGGCAAATGGCTGCGCCGTTTGTTGCGCCCGCATGAGGTCGCTCGAATAGATCGCGTCGAGCCGCGCGCCTTCCCGCGCCTCACGCGCGAAACGCTCGGCGAGACGTTGCGCCTGGTCGACGCCGCTCGTCGCGAGCGGAATATCGATGTGCCCTTGAATCCGCTTGATGCGGTTCCAGTCGGTCTCGCCGTGTCGGATGAAGAGGACTTGTGTTGCCATGGAATCGGAGCGGAAAAACAAAGGTTATGCGCGCGTCTGCAACCAGAACGTCACCGGGCCGTCGTTGACGAGCGACACCTGCATGTCCGCGCCGAATTCGCCCATCTCGACGATGGGATGCTTCGCGCGCGCCGCGGCCACGAAGTAGTCGAACAGGCGCTTGCCCTCGTCGGGCGGTGCGGCGGGCGTGAAGCTCGGGCGCAGGCCGCTGTTGGTATCGGCGGCCAGCGTGAACTGCGACACGAGCAGCAGGCCGCCTGCGCGCCCCGCGCCGTCGATATTCTGCACGGGCAGATTCATCTTGCCGGCGGCGTCGCTGAATACGCGGTAGCCAAGCATTTTGGCGAGCAGTTTGTCGGCGGCGGCATCGGTATCGCCACGCTCTGCGCAGACCAGCGCAAGCAGGCCCGCGTCGATCGCGCCTGTCACACGGTCGGCAACGCGTACTTCCGCGCGCCGCACGCGTTGAATCAGCGCGATCATGCGGCGCGCTTCCGTTGCGTCCCTTGCAGAGGCTCCCAGACCATCATGCCGTCAGCGTGACGCGCGCAAAACGGCGCTTGCCGACCTGCACGACGAACTCGCCTGCTTCGATCTTCAGCCCCTTGTCCGACACGGTCGCGCCGTCGATCTTCACGCCGCCCTGCTCGATGTTGCGCAGCGCTTCGCTCGTCGACGGCACGAGACCTGCCTGCTTGAGCAGTTGCCCGATCGCGAGCGGCGCGCCCGCGAGCGTCACGGACGGGATATCGTCCGGCACGCCGCCCTTCGCGCGGTGGTTGAAGTCTTCCAGCGCGCGCTCGGCGTCGCCTTGCGAGTGGAACCGCGCGACGATTTCCTGCGCGAGCAACACCTTGAAGTCGCGCGGATTGCGACCGCCTTCGATTTCACGCTTGAACCCTTCGATCTCGACCATCGGACGGAACGACAGCAGTTCGAAGTAGCGCCACATCAGCACGTCGGAGATGCTCATCAGCTTGCCGAACATGTCGTTTGGCTTTTCGCCGATACCGACGTAGTTGCCCTTCGACTTCGACATCTTCTCGACGCCATCCAGCCCTTCGAGCAGCGGCATCGTCAGAATGCACTGCTGTTCCTGGCCGTACTGCTTCTGCAGTTCGCGGCCGACCAGCAGATTGAACTTCTGGTCCGTGCCGCCGAGTTCGAGGTCGGCGTTCAGCGCGACGGAGTCGTAGCCCTGCATCAGCGGATACAGGAATTCGTGGATCGAGATGGGCACGCCGCCCTGGAAACGCTTCGTGAAGTCTTCGCGCTCCAGAATGCGCGCGACGGTGTAGCGCGACGCGAGCTTGATCATGCCGTCGGCGCCGAGCGGCATCGACCATTCGCTGTTGTAGCGGATTTCCGTCTTCTCGCGGTCGAGCACCAGCGCGGCCTGCTCGAAATACGTCTTCGCGTTCGATTCGATCTGCTCGCGCGTGAGCGGCGGGCGCGTTGCGTTGCGGCCGGACGGATCGCCGATCAGCGACGTGAAATCGCCGATCAGGAAAATCACCGTGTGGCCGAGATCCTGCAACTGACGCATCTTGTTCAGCACGACGGTGTGGCCGATGTGGATGTCGGGCGCCGTCGGATCGAGACCGAGCTTGATGCGCAGCGGCGTACCCGTGGCCGCGCTCTTCGCGAGCTTTTGCGCGAACTCCTCTTCGATCAGCAGTTCGTCGACGCCGCGCTTGGTAACTTCGAGCGCGTGACGGACTTCGTCGGTGATCGGATAGGCGGAATTGGGCTTGGCGGTGGACTCGGTGCTCATGCTGGAACGGGAGATCGCAAAAAGGGAGATTGTCCCACAGTTGCGGCGCATTGCGCCCTGATCTCACGCGAAACGCGCTCCAACTCGCGGCAGGATATGGCGCGCGCGGCGAATGTGGACCGTCGTGCGCGCTCGCGCCGCTCGGTTCATCGATTGTTTCGCGGCGCGCCGATGAGCGACAATCGTCGTCAACGAGGCGCCGGAAGTATTCACAAGGCGCGACGAACGACGATCAGAGGAGCAAAGCGTGGCCAAAGACACGGCAGACGGCGTGTATTTCGGGTTGATGTCGGGCACGAGCATGGACGGCGTGGACGGCATCGCGGTCGAATTTGCGAAGGGCAAGGCGCCCGTCGTGCGGTCGCAGGCGTTCGTGGGCTTCTCCGAGGGGCTGCGCGACGCGCTGTTCGCCCTCCAGCAACCAGGAGACAACGAGATCGAGCGCGAGGCGCTCGCAGCCAACGCGCTGGCGGCGCGTTACACGGTGTGCTGCCATGAGTTGCTGCGCTCGGGCAATCTGTCGGCCGCGGACGTCCGCGCGATCGGCGTGCACGGGCAAACGGTGCGGCATCGGCCGGAAAAGGGCTACACGAAGCAGATCAACAATCCGGCGCTGCTGGCCGAAATGATGCATATCGACGTGATCGCCGATTTCCGCAGCCGTGACGTCGCGGCGGGCGGCCAGGGCGCGCCGCTCGTGCCGGCCTTCCACGCGACGGTTTTCGGCGCGAAGAACGAGACGCGCGTGGTCTGCAATCTGGGCGGAATCAGCAATATCACGATCCTCTCGGCCAACGGCGCGGTGCGCGGCTTCGATTGCGGCCCAGCTAACGCGCTGCTCGACGAATGGGCGCACCGGCATCTGAACAAGCCATTCGATGAAAACGGCCAGTTCGCGGCGTCGGGCCAGGTACATCGTCCGTTGCTGAACGCTTTCCTCGACGAGCCGTTTTTCGAGGCGCAGCCGCCGAAGAGCACGGGCCGCGACCTGTTCAACCCCGAATGGCTCGACGCCCGGCTGCAAGGATTCGCCAATGTCAGCCCCGCCGACGTTCAGGCGACGCTGGTCGCGCTGACGGCCGTGACGGTCGCGCGCGAGGTCGAGCGCCACGCGCCCGATTGCAAGGCGGTGTATGTGTGTGGCGGCGGCGCACGCAATCCGGAAATCATGAAGGCACTGCAGGGTGCGCTCGCCGAAAGCGGCTGCAGCGGCGTCCCCGTCATGACGACGGAGGCGCTCGGCGTGCCGCCTCATCAGGTGGAACCGCTGGCCTTTGCGTGGCTGGCCATGCGTTGCGTTGCACGCGAGCCGGGGAATTTGCCGTCCGTGACGGGCGCGGCGGACGAGCGCGTGCTCGGTGCGATTTATCCGCGCTGACGCGGCATGCGAAATTAGCGTGGAAATAAAAAACGGGGCCGAAGCCCCGTTTTTGCTGCAACTTACGCGAAAAAGCTGCGATTACACCGAGAACGACGAGCCGCAACCGCAAGTGGTCGTAGCATTCGGGTTCTTGATGACGAACTGCGCGCCGTTGATGTCGTCCTTGTAATCGATCTCTGCGCCAACCAGATACTGGTAGCTCATCGAATCGATCAGCAACTGGACGCCGCTCTTGTTCATCACGGTGTCGTCTTCGTTGATGGCTTCGTCAAACGTGAAGCCGTACTGGAAGCCCGAGCAGCCGCCACCCTGCACGAACACGCGCAGCTTCAGCTCCGGGTTGCCTTCTTCTTCGATCAGTTCTTTAACCTTGTCAGCCGCCGCGTCGGTAAAGACAAACGGTGCCGGCATCTCGGTCACGGGGGTGTCGGTCACTGCGTCCATGCGAACTCTCCAAAATAGCTTCTACACGCTATTGTATTGCTGTTCCCGATATCGTGCTGAAGCCCATGAAATCAATAGGTTCTTATGCACACCGGCTAATCCCTGCGGGCGCGACGGGTGTCAATCATGTCCTCGTACACCTGTCAGCGATGCCCTCATACGGACCGGCAATGCCGCACGACAAATAAAAAAGCCGCCTTCGCAGATGCGTTGGCGGCTTTCTGCAGCAGGCCCTGTCTGAAACAAAGCCAGCTCGAAACGATTAACGCTTCGAGAACTGCTTGCGGCGACGTGCCTTGTGGAAACCGACCTTCTTACGCTCGACTTCACGTGCGTCACGCGTCACGAAGCCTGCGCTCGACAGAGCCGGCTTCAGCGTTGCGTCGTAGTCCATCAGCGCGCGCGTGATGCCGTGGCGAACTGCGCCAGCTTGACCCGTTTCACCGCCGCCCGTCACGTTGACCTTGATGTCGAACGTAGCAGCGTGGTTCGTGAGTTCCAGCGGCTGACGCACGATCATCAGCGACGTTTCGCGCGAGAAGTAGTCAGCGATAGGCTTGCCGTTGACGACGATGTCGCCCTTGCCTGCCTTGATGAAGACACGAGCAACAGCGCTCTTGCGGCGGCCCGTACCGTAATTCCAGTTACCGATCATGTGGGCTCCCCTTAGATCTCGAGCGCCTTCGGCTGTTGCGCCGAATGCGGATGCGTTGCTTCGGCGTAGACCTTCAGCTTCTTGATCATCGCGTAGCCGAGCGGGCCCTTCGGCAGCATGCCCTTGACCGCTTTCTCGAGCGCGCGGCCCGGGAAGCGTTCTTGCATCTTGCCGAACGTCGTCTCATAGATACCGCCCGGGTAGCCCGAGTGGCGATAGTACTTCTTGTCCGTGGTCTTGTTACCCGTGACCTTCAGCTTGCCGGCGTTGATAACGATGATGAAATCACCGGTGTCGACGTGCGGAGTGAATTCAGGCTTGTGCTTGCCGCGAAGACGGTGTGCCACTTCGCTGGCGACACGCCCGAGAACCTTATCCGTCGCGTCAATCACGTACCATTCGCGCGTAACCTCATGGGCTTTTGCGGAAAACGTCTTCATGATCGATCCAAAAAATAGTGCTGCGCCCTGTGTTTTTTTCCTGCTTGTATGTGCGCTTCGAGGCGCGTGCAGGCTCTCCCTGGTTCTTCCTCCGCGGGCGCGACTGCGGAAAAGCCCTGAATTATAAAGGAATTTGCGCCAAGGAGTCAAAGCACCCGGACAACGGAAAGCTGAGGACGAAAAAAAGCCCGAACTAGCGGTTCGGGCTTAATCCACCTTATGAGGAGGGTGGAGGAGACATGCGGAGATTGTCGAACTACGACAACCAATGAACTGATTATATGATCGGCGCTTGTGCAACGCAAGAACATTTGCAATGCGAAATTGAATTTCATTATGTGGAATAATGTCACGACGGCCGCAATCTCAAGTAAATCGTCTGAAAATAATGACTTAGTCTGCACGGACAGAACGACCGCTGCAGTGCCCCTAGAGCAACACACCTAAAATCGTCCGTGCTATCCCTTATGCGCTGTACATGCGGCAGCGCAGCATGCAAGGCGCAATTCGCATAATCCGCCGCCGATGTCGCTCCGGGCGAGCCATCATCCGCCGGGCTACAATGCGCATCTCGAATTCAAGCTTGTGAGCGGAGTACAAGAATGGAATGCAAAGTCAGCTGGATGGGTCAAGACGGCATGGCGTTCGCCGCCGAAACGGGCAGCGGCCACCTCGTCGCGATGGACGGCGCGCCTGAAGGCGGCGGCCGCAATCT
Source organism: Paraburkholderia hospita (assembly GCF_002902965.1). Lineage (GTDB taxonomy): Bacteria > Pseudomonadota > Gammaproteobacteria > Burkholderiales > Burkholderiaceae > Paraburkholderia > Paraburkholderia hospita. Next base: position 3,395,825 of record NZ_CP026105.1, read on the forward strand.
GGCGCCGCGTCCGATGGAAATGGTGCTGCTGGGCACGGGCGGCTGCACGGCGTACGACGTCGTGATGATCCTGAAGAAGAGCCGTCAGGAAATCAGCGGCTGCTCGGTGACGCTGAAAGCCGAACGCGCCAGCGAGGACCCGAAGGTGTTCACGAAGGTCCATTTCCATTTCACGGTGACGGGCAAGAACCTCAATCCGTCGACGGTGGAACGCGCGATCAATCTGTCGCACGACAAATATTGCTCGGCGTCGATCATGATCGCGAAAACGGCCGAGCTCACGCATTCGTTCGACATCGTCGCGGACTAAAGCCGTCTGAAGCGGCGCGAGCGCTGAAAAAGAAAATGCCGGTGTCCCAACGGACGCCGGCATTTGTCATTTGAGCGGCAAAGCAGGCCGATAAGCCGGATTTTGTGCACGCAGCGCGCCCGAAAGCGCGCCACGCGTGACAGTCATTCCTCTAGGCGCGCCATTGCTGACGCGCTCAAGCTTCCTACCCGCTGACGTGACGGGGGCCCCGCCCTGCATCTCGAAGATGCTAGCCAGCCTACTTGGAATTGCTCCGGGTGGAGGTTACCGTGCCGGTCTGCCTCGCAGCAGCCGCGGTGCGCTCTTACCGCACCGTTTCACCCTTACCTGATCCCGACTTGCGCCGGGCCATCGGCGGTTTGCTTTCTGTTGCCCTGTTCCGCGTGTTGCCACGGATGGCCGTTAGCCATCACCCTGCCCTGTGGAGTCCGGACTTTCCTCGCCCTCACCGGCCGAAACCGCCGAGGCCGCGACTGCCTGGCCTGCTTTGCTGGCGGCGATTTTAACATCTGGCGTTCCGCGAGACCGCCGCCCGGTGCGAAACACGGAAGCATCGTCGTAAAAAGACGGCGCTTCGTTCGCTGCCCACCAGCCGGGAATGCCGAGCACGGGCAGCGGCGCGAACATCCGGGCACCGAAGCCTGGCGTATCGAGCAGCGTGCGCGCGACGGTTTCGTCCAGAAACGCGTCGCGTGAAACGCGCGTCCATGAGAAGTACGCGGGTGGCACATCGACGATCCACGCGTGTGCCGTACACGCCTTATATGGCGTGACGAGCTTTTCCAGCAGCGCGTGCCCGAAACAGCGCACCTCACAGCGCTCGCCCCACGCCGCTCGCCGGTCAACGAGTAGCGTTTTCCAGTCGAACGAGCGCAGTGCGGCAGCGAGCGACGCGTCTGTACACGCAAACAGCACGGCGTTTTCGTCGAACAGCGTGAGTGCGTCGCGCGTGCCGCCGCGCGTCGGGCCGATGCCCAGTACATCGACAGCCGCCGACCCGCGCGCGCTCAGCGCCGCCTTGATGCGCGGAAACTGAAACCACATCAGCGCGTTGAAGAAATCATGCAGATTGGGGCGCGTCGGCACGCAGCCTGATACCGCGATATGCGCTTCGTACGCGGTGCCGGGCGGCAATTCGTCCTGCGGGATAAAAGCGAGCTGCCTTCCGCGTCCCGTCGTGATGACGGCGGACGCGGCATCCGCGTTCATCTCGTGCAACTGATCCACCGCGCTGCGCAGCGCGGCCTGTTGCCAGCGCACGCCGCGCGTCGCGACCTGCGCGAACCACGGCATCGACCAGTCGATATCCGCAAAGCCCGGCGCAGCACGCTTCAGTGCGCCGCCCGGTGAGTCGACATCGCGCGACATTCGCTCACCAAGCGCTCAAACGAGCTTCCAGCCGATCGTCTCGCCGCCGCGCAACGGCACCACGGGCGTGTCACCCGCCGCGACTTCCGCCGGCAGCGTCCATTCTTCGCGGCGCAGCGTCACCTTCTCCTCGCTGCGCGGCAGGCGGTAGAAGTCCGCGCCGTGGAAACTCGCGAAGCCTTCGAGCTTGTCGAGCGCGCCCGCCTTGTCGAACGCTTCCGCGTACAGCTCGAGTGCATGCAGCGCCGTGTAGCAGCCCGCGCAGCCGCACGCGTGCTCCTTCAGACCCTTCGGATGCGGCGCGCTGTCCGTGCCGAGGAAAAAGCGCGGATTGCCCGACGTAGCCGCCTCGACGAGCGCCACACGATGCGTCTCGCGCTTCAGCACGGGCAAGCAGTAGTAATGCGGACGAATGCCGCCCTGGAAAATCGCGTTGCGGTTGTACAGCAGATGATGCGCAGTGATCGTCGCGCCCAGCAGCTCGGGCGGCGCGCCCGCGTCGCGGACGTAGTCGGCGGCATCCTTTGTGGTGATGTGCTCGAACACGACCTTCAGCGCCGGGAAATCGCGGCGCAGCGGCGTCATCACGCGATCAATGAACACTTTCTCTCGATCGAACAGATCGATCGACGAATCTGTCACTTCGCCGTGAATCAGCAGCGGCATACCCGTTTCCTGCATCATCTCGAGCGTTTTCGCGCACTTGCGGATGTCGCTGACGCCCGCATCCGAATTCGTCGTCGCACCCGCCGGATACAGCTTCACGCCATGCACGAAACCGCTTTCGCGGGCGCGGCGGATTTCCTCGGGCGGCATGTTGTCGGTCAGATACAGCGTCATCAGCGGCTCGAACTTCACGCCGGCCGGGATCGCCGCAATGATGCGCTCGCGATAGGCGCGCGCCATCTCCGTCGTCGTGACGGGCGGCTTCAGGTTCGGCATGATGATCGCGCGACCGAACTGGCGCGCGGTGTGCGGCAGGACGGCGGCGAGCATCGCGCCATCGCGGACGTGCAGGTGCCAGTCATCGGGACGGGCGAGCGTGAGGGTATCGACGGAAGCAGCGGTAGATGCGGTCATGGCGGGGATTCACGTGCGTCACAGGCGCGGCAAATTGCGCAACTGACGGCATAACTGACGAGGTCTTTCCACAAATGCAGCCAAAACACCCGTCAATTTTGCTTTTTGCCGCTTCTGGCTCGGTGATATGCTTGGAAAATCATCATTGTAACGGGTCGGCCCATGTGGGCTCATACCCCGTTAGAAAGGCTTGTCTTCCGCACCATGTGCCAACTACTCGGAATGAATTGCGCCGCGCCCACGGACGTCACGTTCTCGTTCACCGGCTTCGCGGCGCGCGGCGGCGTCACCGACCACCACTCCGACGGCTGGGGCATCGCCTTCTTCGAAGACAAGGCCTGTCGCCTGTTCATCGACCACCAGTCGTCGGCCACCTCGCCGATCGCCGAAATGGTCAAGCGCTACCCGATCAAGTCGAAAAACACGATCGCGCATATCCGCAAGGCGACGCAAGGGCACATCGTGCTCGAGAACTGCCACCCGTTCATGCGGGAGTTGTGGGGACGCCACTGGATCTTCGCGCACAACGGCGATCTGCAGAATTACAGCCCGGTGTTGTCGGGCGTGTATCAGCCCGTCGGCAGCACGGATAGCGAGCTGGCGTTCTGCGCGCTGCTGCAAGGGTTGCGCAAGGCGTTTCCTGGTTCGCAGCCGCCGCTGAACGAACTGTTCGCCGCGCTGGAAGCGTTGACGCGCGAAATCACCCAGTTCGGCGTGTTCAATTTTCTGATGTCGAACGGCCAGGCGCTGTTCGCGCACTGCTCGACGCATCTGCATTACCTCGTGCGTAGCTGGCCGTTTTCGACTGCGCATCTCGTCGACGCGGACGTTTCGATCGATTTCGCCAAGTACACGACCCCCGAAGATCGCGTCGCCGTGATCGCCACGCAGCCGTTGACCGACAACGAAATATGGACCGCTTTCGAGCCGGGCGATCTGCTGATGTTCCAGCACGGCGAAGTGATCGCGCGCGCCAACGTGCCCGTGCCGCCGGCCGTGCTGGAGAAGGCACGCAATCCCACCTGCGATCCGAGCGCTTCCGCGAGCATGCTGCCCGCGGCGTCCGTTCTCGATCTCGAATCCGACGACGCCGCCGCGTACGAATCCTGATCGCCCGGTAACTGTCGTCGCGCTGGTCCGACGCTCGGGGCCCGCGTCATCAATGCTTGCATGCGTTCGCGGGAGGACCGGCTTCGCAATGCCGGTCTTCTTCCCGGGCGTCATGCACCGGGATGCCTCCGCACAGCAACTGCCGTAACGCGGGATGACAACGCCACCGCTCCGTTTCGCGCAATTCCTTTGCATCGCCCGGACCAATGCGAGCGGAACAACCATCGCACAGCTTCGTGCGACAAACCTCGAGGCTCGCGGCGAGCGCTCTCGCACTCAGCGGATCTGCGTAGTTGACGGCGGGAATATCGAGCAGAAGGCGTTTCAAAGGCGAATCCGTTCCGTCAGGCATCGCCTCCTTCATCAGGCGCCCGGCGATTTGCTCCGCCTCGCGCTGAAAAAACTTCGAGCATTCTTTTGGATAACTGATTTCTTTGCCCGTGACGAGAAATCCACAATTGTGCCGACTCTGCGAACTGCGCAGCCGTCAGCCATTTGCCTTCCAGTTGCATTGACACTAACTCATGAACGACCAGGTCGCTCATCAAAAACACTTTCATGGATTGTCTCTAGTCGATCGAAAACGAATGACAGCGACGCACCCCGCTCGCCTCATCGAATTTCGCCGGGAAGCTTATGCTCACGCCAGCACAAGTCACATGAGACGATTCCGATTAAGATATCTTTTAATAAGTAACAGTCCTAATGTAAAACGTCGGTTATAAATTTGTGAAACTCGCACCCCATGCCCGATTAAAAGGATAAAAAAAGCCGCTCTTGAAAAGAGCGGCTTTTTTGCTTGCGCAGGCTGATTTCAATGCAGAATCTTTGCGAGAAAATCTTTCGCGCGATCCGATTTCGGATTCGCAAAAAAATCTTCCTTGCGATCGTCTTCGACGATGAGGCCCTTGTCCATGAAGATCACGCGATGCGCGACCTTCTTCGCAAAACCCATTTCGTGCGTCACGCACATCATGGTCATGCCTTCCTGCGCCAGTTCGACCATCACGTCGAGCACTTCGTTGATCATTTCAGGATCGAGCGCAGAAGTGGGTTCGTCGAACAGCATCGCAATCGGGTCCATCGACAGCGCTCGCGCAATCGCCACACGCTGCTGCTGGCCACCCGACAACTGCCCCGGATACTTGTCCGCATGCGCACGCAGGCCGACGCGATCGAGCAGCTTCAGGCCCTTCGCGGTCGCTTCGTCCTTCGAGCGGCCGAGCACCTTGATCTGCGCGAGCGTCAGGTTCTCGGTGATCGACAGATGCGGGAACAGCTCGAAGTGCTGAAACACCATGCCGACCTTCGAACGCAGCTTCGACAGGTTCGTCTTCTTGTCAGTGAGCGACTGGCCGTTGATCACGATTTCGCCCTTCTGGAACGGCTCGAGCCCGTTGACCGTCTTGATCAGCGTCGATTTGCCCGAACCTGACGGGCCGCACACGACGACCACTTCGCCCTTTTTCACTTCCGTCGTGCAGTCGGTCAGCACCTGGAACTGGCCGTACCACTTCGACACATTCTTGATAGAGATCATCTTGCGACCTTTTTCTGAAGACTTTTGACGAGGCTCGACGCGACCACGCAGATCACGAAGTAACACGCACCGGCGAACAGTACCATTTCGACGTTCGTGCCGTCACGGTCGCCAATATTCGTGGCCGTGCGGAAGAAGTCGGCGAGGCTGATCACGTAGACGAGCGACGTATCCTGAAACAGCACGATGGCTTGCGTGAGCAACAGCGGCACCATCGCGCGAAACGCCTGCGGCAGCACGACGAGGCGCATCGCCAGCGGGTAGCTCATGCCGAGCGCGTACGACGCGTACACCTGGCCGCGCGGCACCGCCTGAATACCGGCGCGGATGATTTCCGAGTAGTACGCGGCTTCGAACAGCGAAAACGCGACCATCGCCGACGCGAGTCGGATATCGATGTCGGCGGAAAGTCCCAGCACGTTCTGCAGCACCTGCGGCACGATCAGGAAGAACCACAGCAGAACCATCACGAGCGGGATCGAGCGGAACAGCGTCACGTAGATCTTCGCGAACCACTCGAATGGCTTGAACGACGACAGCCGCATGATCGCGAGCACCGTGCCCCACACGATGCCGATCACGATCGCGAGAATCGTGATCTTGAAAGTGACGACGGCACCCGTCCATAGCGTCGGCAGTGCGCCCGGAATACCGCTCCAGTCGAAATGATGCATCACTTGCCTCCGATATAGCCAGGCAGCCGGCTCTTGGCTTCGACGATGCGCATCAGCGTCATCACGATCATGTTGATGAGCAGATACGCAACCGTGACGGCGATGAACGACTCGTACGTCTGCGCCGTGTAGTCGACGAGCTGGCGCGCCTGGGCGGACAGATCGAGCAGACCGATGGTCGATGCGACGGCGGAGTTCTTGAAGATGTTCAGGAACTCGGACGTCAGCGGCGGCACGATGATCCGGTACGCAACGGGCAACAGCACGTAGCGGTACGTCTGCCATTGCGTCAGGCCGAGCGCGAAACCTGCGAAGCGCTGGCCGCGTGGCAGCGCGTTGATGCCCGAGCGCACCTGCTCGCACACGCGCGCGGCGGTGAACAGCCCGAGACAGATGATCGACGACGAAAAGAACTGCGCGCCGGGCGGCAGTTGCTTGAACCATGTGCCGATGGATACCGGCAACAGTTCCGGTATCACCAGATACCAGACGAAGAACTGAACGATCAGCGGGATATTACGGAAGATGGCGACGTACACGGTGCCGATTGCCGCGACGCGCGGGTTCTGGACCGTGCGCAGCACGCCGAAGAACGACCCGACGATCAGCGCGATCACCCACGCGCACAGCGAAACGGTGACCGTCACCCAGAGACCGGACAGCAGCCAGCCGAGATAGGTGGTCGGCTCGCCGGTGGAAACCGGACTCAGCAGAATGCCCCAGTT